>NZ_JAEVHL010000251.1 GCF_016803395.1 Micromonospora tarensis
CCGGGTCACCTCCGTCCATCGCCGGCAGCCTAGTCCAGTGGACGCCGCGGCGACGGCGGCTGTCCACCTGCTGGCCGGACGGCCCAGTCCGCCAACCGGCGGGCGTGCGCGGCCACCTCGGCGCGCAGCGCGTCCGGCTGCCGCACGGTGAACGGGCAGCCCAGGCCGGCGAGGAGCGCGGCCATCCCGGGCAGGCTCTGTGCGCGGGCCCGCAGCAGCACCCCGTCGGCGCCGGCGGTCAGCTCGGCCACGCTGGGCGGGATGCGGCGACGGGCGGCGACCAGGTCGATCTCCAGCAGCACCTCCACCTCGTGCGGGTACGGCACACCGGCCAGCGACCGGGTCACCCAGGTCACCGCCTCGAAGCCGTCCGGCACGGTGAACGTCGCCGCGCCGGGCGTCACGGCGCCGATCCGGTCCAGCCGGAAGGTACGGATCTCGCCGCGTCGGTGGTCGTGGCCGGTGACGTACCAACGGCCGGCGTGGAAGACCAGCCCGTACGGGTCGAGTTCCCGGTGCGACCGCTCACCCCGCCAGGAGCGGTAGTCCACCGCCACCCGCTGCCGGTGCCGGGCCGCGCTGGCCAGGGCGAGCAGGGTGCCCGACGCCGGGCCGGGCTCCCGCCCGGTGCGCCGCACCGTGAAGCCCAGCTGCTCCTGGACGGCGGCCAGCCGGTCGGCGAGCACCGCCGGCAGCACCCGGCGGATCTTCGCCAGCGCGGTGGCGGTGGCCGGCTGCTCGGTGGCGAGCCCGACCCGTTCGGCGACCACCAGGCCGAGCAGCACCGCCACCGCCTCGTCGTCGGTGAGCATCAGCGGCGGGAGTTTGTAGCCGGGGTGCAGCCGGTAACCGCCGTGACGGCCACGGTCGGCGGTGACCGGGATGCCCAGCTCGACCAGGGTGCCGACGTAGCGGCGCACGGTCCGCTCGTCCACCCCGAGGTGGCCGGCGAGCTCGGCGGCAGTCGACCGGTGCCGGGTCTGCAGCAGTTCGAGCAGGGCCAGCACCCGACCTGCGGGCTGTGACACGGGCCACTCCTGGAAACCGGGCGGATTCTGTCCGGATTCGATCGTACGGTCGGTCGGTAACCGAGAGAAGGAGCGATCGATGGCGACTTTTGTGCTGGTGCCGGGGTTCTGGTTGGGTGCCTGGGCGTGGCGGGAGGTGACCGCCACGCTGCGCGGGCAGGGCCACGAGGTGTACCCGATGACACTCACCGGGTTGGCCGAGCGCGACCACCTGGCCGGGCCGGCGGTGACCCTGGAGACCCACACCACCGACATCGTCCGGCTGATCGAGGTCGAGGAACTGCACGACGTGCTGCTGGTGGGGCACTCCGGCGGCGGCATGCCGGTCGCCCAGGCGGCGGACCGGATCCCGGAGCGGATCGCCCGGGTGGTCTACGTGGAGAGTGGACCGTTGCCGGACGGCACCGCCCAGTTCGACACCGTGCCGCCGGAGGAGCAGCAGCGGCTGCGCGCCCTGATCGGCGACGGACACCTGCTGCCGCCGCCGGCCTGGGATCCGGCGGTCGACCCGACCAACCTGGCCGGCCTGGACGAGCCGACGCTGGCGTCGCTGCGGGCCCGCGCCACCCCGCAGCCGCTGCGGACGGCCACCGACCCGGTACGACGCACCGGCGGCCGACCGGTGCCGACCGCCCTGGTCGCCAGCACCTTCCCGCTCAGCGTGGTGGAGCAGCTGATCGCCCAGCGGCACCCGCTCTTCACCGGCCTGGCCGGTGGTCGGCTGTTCGAACTGCCCACCGGGCACTGGCCGATGCTCAGCGAGCCGAAGGCACTGGCCGACGTGCTCGACTCGGCCGCCCGCGACTGAGCGGCGTCCCGGTCAGCGCGGCAGCAGGGCGGCGACCTCGTCGACGACCTGCGCCGGAGTCCGGCCGTCGGTGACCACCGTCTCGGTGGCCACCTCGGCATAGAGCGGTCGGCGCTGGTCCAGCAGGTGCTTGAGGGTGGCCCGTGGGTTGATCGCCAGCAGCGGCCGGCCAGCGCCGAGCCCGACCCGCTTCACCGCGTCGGGCAGCTCGACCGAGAGGTGCACCACCCGGTGCCCGACGAGCGCGGCCCGGGTCTCCTCGGCGAGCACCGCGCCGCCACCGAGGGCGAGCACCCCGGTGCCGGCGGCCAGCGCCGCCGCCACCGCGGCCCGCTCCAGGGTACGGAAGTGCGCTTCACCCTCGTCGATGAAGATCTCCGGGATCGGCTTACCGGCCAGCTGCTCGATGTCGGTGTCGGTGTCGCGGAACTCCACCCCGAGGGTGGCGGCGAGGGCCCGTCCGACGGTGGTCTTGCCGCAGCCCGGCGCACCGACCAGCACGACGACCGGAGCCATCAGCGGATGACCAGCGCGTCGAGGTAGCCGGCCAGGTTGCGACGGATCTCGACGACCGAGTCGCCGCCGAACTTCTCGGTGGCCGCCTCGGCCAGCACCAGCGCCACCATCGCCTCGGCGACGACCGCCGCGGCGGGCACCGCGCAGACGTCGGAGCGCTGGTTGATCGCGGTGGCCGGCTCGCCGGTGCTGACGTCCACTGTGGAGAGGGCCCGGTTCAGCGACGAGATGGGCTTCATCGCGGCGCGCACCCGAAGTGGCTCGCCGGTGGTGATGCCGCCCTCCAGCCCGCCGGCCCGGTCGGTGACCCGGCGGACACCGGTGGCCGACGGGATGATCTCGTCGTGCGCCTCGGAGCCACGGGAGCGGGCCTGCTGCCAGCCGTCGCCGATCTCCACGCCCTTGATCGCCTGGATGGACATCAACGCGGTGGCCAGTCGGGCGTCGAGCTTGCGGTCCCACTGCACGTGGCTGCCCAGGCCCGGTGGCACCCCGTACGCCAGCACCTCGACCACGCCGCCGAGGGTGTCGGCGGCCTTCTTCGCGGCGTCGACCTCGGCGACCATCAGGGCGCTGGCCTCGGGGTCGAGGCAGCGCAGCGGGTCGGCGTCGATGCGGGCGGCGTCGGACGGGGTCGGTCGCAGCCCCGGCTTGGCGGCCACCGGACCCAGCTCGACGACGTGCGAGACGATCTCGATGCCGAGCGCCTGCCGGATCAGCGCCTTGGCGACCGTGCCGACGGCCACCCGGGCGGCGGTCTCCCGCGCGCTGGCGCGTTCCAGGATCGGCCGGGCGTCGGTGTGGCCGTACTTCTGCATGCCGGCCAGGTCGGCGTGGCCCGGCCGGGGGCGGGTCAGCGGGGCGTTGCGGGCCTGCCGGGCCAGCTCGTCGGGGTCCACCGGGTCGGCGGCCATGACGGTCTGCCACTTGGGCCACTCGGAGTTGCCCACCCGGATCGCCACCGGGCTGCCCAGCGTGACGCCGTGGCGCAGCCCGCCGAGCAGCTCGACCTCGTCCCGCTCGAACGACATCCGGGCACCTCGGCCGTAGCCCAGCCGTCGGCGGGCCAGCTCGTCGGCGATCTCGGTGGTGGTCACCTCGATGCCGGCGGGCACCCCCTCGAGCATCGCGACGAGGGCCGGACCGTGCGATTCACCTGCAGTCAACCAGCGCAACACAGCGGACAGTCTGTCACGCCCCGCCATCGACGCGACACACTGCCCGCCGCGTCCCGCCCTGCGGACGCCACCGTCCGATCAGCGGTCACCTGTCGCACCGGCAGCGGCAGGTCAGATCCCCCGGCCGCGCTTGTGCAGGGTGCGCAGCACCGCGTCGGCCCGGACCACCCGACCGGCGACGGCGAGCGCCAGATAGGCGCGCGGCTCGCGGGGGTTGCTGCGCAGCGTGCGACGGGCCCAGCGCAGCGCGCCCCGGCGGTCGCCGGAGGCAGCCTGGGCGAACGCGATCTGCCCGGCCACCCGGGCCTCGCCGGCCGGTTGGCTGGCGAACTCCGGGTAGCGCCGCAGCAGCCACTGTAACGCCTCCGAGATGGTGTCCCAGCGCTGCGCGAAGTAGGAGCGCTTGTGCCAACGGACCAGCACCGACGGCGTCCGCAGGTTGATCAGCGGCGCGCTGCGCGCGGCCCGGAGCAGGAACTCGTAATCCTCCGCGTAGCTGCCCGGGATCTCCTCGTCGACCAGCCCGAACCCGTCGCGCAGCGCGCTGGCCCGGATCAGGAAGGTCGACGGGTGCAGCTCGGTCATCCGGTCGCGCAGCAGGTCGTCCAGGGTGATCCGGTCCTTGTCGAGCACCCGGTCGACGGTGTGCCCGTCATAGCTGACCCGGATGCCGCAGCAGACGAACTCGGTCGCCGGGTCGGCGGCCAGCGCGTCGACCTGGGCGGCCAGCTTGCCGGGCAACCACTCGTCGTCGTCGTCGCAGAACGCGACCAGCTCACCCTCGGCCGCGACGGTGCCGCTGTTGCGCGCACCGGCCAGCCCGGGGGTACGTCCGTTGCGGATCACGCGTACCACCCGGGTCGGGCCACCGCCCAGCTCGGTCAGCGACTCGTCGGGCGTGGACTGGTCGAAGACCACCACGACCTCGATGGGTCCCGGGTACTCCTGTGCCAGGATCGCGCGCACCGCGGCCCTCAGCAGCTCGGGGCGGTCCCGGGTGGGCACCACGACGCTGACGCTGGACTGCTGGGTCATCGGATCTCCTCCGTACCTCGGCGAAGCCGCCAGGACCGCCGTCGGGGCGGGCGCGGGGTCGAGCGGGCCACCAGGTCGTCCACGATCTGCCCGACCCGGGCCACCGCCGCCCGTCGCGCCTCGTGCGCCTCCGGGTCGGCGGCGACCGCGTACCGGGACGGGTCGGCCAACCCGGCGGCCAACGCGTCGTGCAGCGCCTCCCGGGTCTCGCAGAGCGCCACCAGCCCGGCGGCGCCGAGCCGGCGGGCGAAGAGGAGCTGGTGGTCGTCGACGTGCTCGCCACGGGTCGGGTCGCGGGGCACCACGATGGGCAGGTGGCCGTGCCGGCGGGCCTCCAGGATGGTCGCCGGGCCGCCGTGGCAGACCACCAGGTCCGCGTCGGCCATCGCCTGCTGCAGCGCGTCGTGGCCGAGGAACGGCACCGCGCCGGACAGCGGCGGCGCGTTCGTGTGCCCGTGCTGCAGGGTCAGCCCGATCGACTCGGTGGCCTGCGCGTGCCACCGCGCCAACCAGTCGACGAGCCGATCGAAGGGGTGCTTGTCGGTGCCGACCGCGACCAGCAGGCGGAGCTGGGCGACCGCCGAGCTGTCGCGCTGGCGGGGCAGCCGGGCCGGCTCGGCGGCGGTGCGCGGCTGCGGACGCCGGGCGGTGCCCGTCTCCCCGGTCACAGCAGCGTCCCGACGACTGTCGCCTCGGGGTACTGCCGGCGTTGCTCGTCCCACTGCACGAGCATCGCGGACAGGAACGGTCGACAGAGCCGGGCGGTCAACGTCGGGGTGTCGATCCGGTCGTACACCTCGATGTAGACGGTCGGGATGCGCCGCAGCCGGGCCAGCACCACGAACGGGACGGCCACGCCGGCACCGGTGGTGACCACCGCGGCGACCCGCCGGGCTCGCAGCACCCGCCAGGCCAGCAGCGCGTTGCGCAGCAGGTTCGGCACGTTGCGGGTGGTCGGGTGGTGAGCCGGCACCAGGTCCTCCCCGGCCAGCAGGGACACCGCCTCCGGGGTGTCGAAGGTGACCCAGCAGCGCTGCCACCGTTCGTACCAGGGCCGTAGGGCCAGTAGTTGGGCCAGGTGGCCGCCGCTGGAGCCGACCAGCAGCAACACCGGTGCCGCACCGTCGTCGTTCTTCGTGTCCACGCGACTCCCCACAAGTTCACTTGGAGTTTCCGTTCACGCCAGGCAGAAGCAGATCACACGTTCACCGGTCGTTGAATAGCGCGACCGGACGAGATGACGATCTCCACGGCGGGCGGTCGGGCGTGCCGATCGTCCCAGGTCCATCGATCGTCGTCACCACCTGCGATTTCGTCGTCACGCTGCGGCGCACCCCGACGCCGCGATTCCTCCGGATCAACCGCTATGTCTTTTCTCGATGACATCCAGGAGTGCGGGATGCAGCGCCAGGTTCCAGCCGGCCCCCGCGTCGGCCAGGCGCCAGGTCCGCAGCCACATCTCCACCAGGTACGCGTCGGCGACGAGGTGCCGCCGCGCCGCGTCCAGACCGAGCCGGTCGCCGTGCCGGCCCAGGTACTCGTCGACGGCCGACGCCGCGACGTCGGCCGGCTCCCCCCGCAGCACCAGAGCCCGCTGGAACGCGTCGTGCGCCAGGTCGAAGCCGACCGGCACGTCCGGCCCGCTGTGCTCCCAGTCCCAGGCGACCAACCGGCCGGCGTGCCAGCCCAGATTCCACGGCACCCAGTCACCATGCCAGTGACCGAACTCGACTGTGGTGTCGCCATGCCGGTGGGCCAGCGCGGAAACCGCCGCGACCGCCCGCGCGCCGGCCGGCTCGGCCGTGGCGGCCCGGCCGGCCTGTTCGGCCAGCCGGCGCAGGAAGGTCGACTCGGCCAGTCGTCGGGGGGTGCCCGCCGGGCCGCCACGCCTGGCGACCGCGAGCAGTGCCGCGACCCGTGGTGGGTCGTCCACCGGCACACCGCGTACCGCCGGTGGCAACGGCTCGATCACCGCGACCACCTGGCCGGCCCACGCCGTCTCGGTGAGCAGCCTCGGCGGTGTCGGGTGGTCGGCGACGCCGCCGACCGTACGCAGCGCCCGCAGGGCCGCCGCCTCGGCGGTGACCAACGCCCGGGTCGCGCCGTTCCAACCGATCTTCGCGTACCCGCGCGGGCGACCGTCGGCGGTGAAGAGTTGCAGGGTGGGCTTGCCGTTCGGGTCGGGCGGGCGAACCCCGCACGCGGCCAACAGCGGCGCGCCGCCCAGCTCGGCGGAGAGCCGCTCGGTCAGCAGCAACTCCTCGGCCGACACACCGGCGGGCACCGAGACGGTGAGCGTCGGAAAGGGCGCGAGCCCCATCCGGCCGAACCGGGCCAGCCCGCCCAGCGCCGCCCGCAGCGCGCGCACCTTCGGTGGCCGCAGGGCGTTGTAGGCCAACAGGGACGCCGCCCCGGCCCGGCGCGCACCCAGCGGCACCAGGAACCGGGCCCGGGCGACCGACGGCACCACCGCGTAGCGGGCCACCGCCTGGTGACCGGCCGGCGGCGGCCCGCCGACGCTCAGCGCGACCCGGTCGTCCGGGAACACCGCACGGCTCACCCAGCCCAGACCGTCCACCCGGGAACGCGGGTCGGTGGCCGGGCGCACCCGCGCCGTCACGCCGCCCGGTCCGCCCAGTCGAGGTCCAGCCCGAGCCGCTGGCGCAACGCGTCGTTGTAGGGCCGGTAGTAGTCGGTCAGCTCGGCCCGCACCGCCGGGTCCAGGGGCGCCGAGCGCCGGTCGTTGTAGACCTTGAAGTCGGGCAGGTCGTACGCCGGCAGACCGAGGAAGTCCAGCGTGCGCCGGTAGGTGGCGCGCGCGTCGCGGTACAGCTCCTCGCTGGGCAGGAAGAGGATCTGCTCCCGGGCGAAGCGCTCCAGCCACGGCTCCAGATGCTCCAGATAGCGCCCCCGGGCCCGGTACGTGTACCAGTCGTACGGCTCGCTGAACGACTCCGGCTCGGCGATCAGCCGCTCCCGCTCCCCCGCCGTGCGCTCCGGCTCGGCCGCCAGCGCGGCGGCGAAGTCAAGCGGTTCGATGCCGTGGGTGCGGCGCTCCTTCCAGTGCGAGTACGCCCGCTCCACCGGGTCGCGCAGCAGCACGATCAGCTTCACCGTCGGCATCAGCGCGGCCACCCGCTGCGCCGCGAGCGGGTGGAACATGTAGAGCGGGGCGGCCTCACCGACCCGCACCGGCCCGCCGTGCCGCCTGGCCAGGACCTCCCGCTGCCGCTCGGTCGGGAAGTGCGAGCGGTACCAGGACTCGCCGCGCCCCCAGTGCTCCTCGAAGTAGTGCGCCGACTTGGTGTTCCAGGCGGGAAAGAGCCGGGGCACCAGCGGATGTTGGATGAGGTAGTTCCACAACGAGGTAGTGCCACCCCGTTTGGTGCCGATGATCAGGAAGTCCGGCAGCGGCCGGCGATCACTGGTGCGCACACCGTAGTCGACGAGCGACTCCTTCACCCGGGTGGTCACCTGGGTCGGGACCAACTGCTTGACCCGGTCACGGATGGACGCCACGACGGACCTCACCTGCCTCTCGTCGATGCCGTGCCGGGCGCGGCGGTGGTAGCCGCGTCGTCCCCACCACGGATCTGCCTCATGGTCCCCCGGATGCCGGCGCGCACCCGGGGCAACGTCAACATGCCGACGCAGCCGGCCAGCAGCACCGCCAGCGCCACCGCGAGGCCGGGCAGGCCGCGACCGCCCGCCAGCACACCGACGCCGGCGGCCAGGCCGACACCGGCGACCGTGGCCACCGCGGCGCGGGCCAGCGCGGCGTCGACAAGCGGCTCGCGCACCACCGAGCGGGCGAACGCCGCCGCGGTGAGGTTCTCGGTGGCGATGCCCACCGCCCAGGCCACCGCCGCTCCGGTGGCGCCCTGGCCGGGGATCAGCCAGAGCCCCAGCGAGACGGTCACCGTCAACCCGGCCACGGTGGCCACCAGGTGCAGGCCGCTGCGCCCGCCCATCAACAGCAGGCTCTGCACGTTGCCCACGCCGGTGTTGACCAGCATCGCCAACGCGAGCACCGTCATCGCCGGCACGCCGGCGGTGAACTCCGGCCCGAACAGCTGGAGGAAGGCCAGCGCGAAGACCGCCAGCAGCAGGTACACCGGCCAGGAGAGCACCAGACCCCAGGTGGTCAACTGCCGGTGCACGGCAGCCGCCGCGGCCCGCTCCCCTCGCCCGAGCAGCCGGGACAACTGCGGTGACACCGCCACCCGCAGCCCCTGCATGGCCAACTGACCGGCCAGCACGTACCGGCCGACCGCGCCGAACACGCCGGCGTCCGCCGGCCCGGCCAGCACCGAGGTGAGCAGCACGCCCACCCACATGTTGCCCGCGTCGATGGCCGCCGAGGCGGCCCGGGGCAGCGCGAAGCGCCAGAACGTCGACCAGTCGGCGCGACGCGGCCGCAACCCCGCGCCCCGGCCCAGCCCGAGCGGGCCGGCGACGAGGGTGAGGCAAGCCAGCAGCGCCAACGCCGCCGGCACCAACCAGCCGGTCATCCCGGCGAGCAGGCCGCCACCGGCGAGCGCGGCCGCGCCGACCAGCACCGGACGGGCGACCGGCAGCAGGAGGAACTGCACCCCGACATACGCCCGGATGGGTCGGACGCAGCGCAGGGCGGCCAACAGCAGGGTCATCGCGACCACCACCGGCACGGCGGCGAACGTGATGCTGAGCAGCGCGGCGCCGTTGCCGACGGAGCCGCCCAGCAGCCGGGGCGCGAGCGCGTCGGCGGCCAGCAGACCCGCGCCGGCGACCAGCCAGCCCGGTCAGCAGCGGCGGG
>NZ_JAEVHL010000252.1 GCF_016803395.1 Micromonospora tarensis
ATCCATCGGTCAGGTCGAGCGGCGACCAGGCGTCGGCCGGCGCGGTGACCAGCCGCTCGAACCAGGCCCACGGCGGGACCGGGGCGTTGTCGCCGCTGCAGGATCGCCATCACCCGGGCACCGCCGAAGATGTGGTCGAAGTCCGCTGTGGTCATGGTGCACTCCATCCGAGGTCGCGGTGTGACTGTTTGCTGGTGGCCAGGTCGAGGCCGACGGCGCGTCAGGTCGTCGGCCATCCATCGGTCAGGTCGAGCGGCGACCAGGCGTCGGCCGGCGCGGTGACCAGCCGCTCGAACCAGGCCCACGGCGGGACCGGGGCGTTGTCGCCGCTGCTGGTCAGCGCCTGCGCCGCGACCAGGTGACCGAGGCGCAGCCGCCGCACCGGGTCGAGGTCGCGCAGCAGCCCGGCCAGGTAGCCGGCGGCGAACGCGTCGCCGCGCCGACCGGCTCCACCACCGCCACCCGGGGGGCGGCGACGAAGACCGGTTCGGCGTCCCGGCCCAGCGCGGTGGCACCGACAGCGCCGTCCTTGACCACCACCGTGCGCGGGCCGGGCAGCAGCCGGCGTACGGCTGTCGGGTCGGCGGTGCCCCACAGCGTCTCCGCCTCGTCCTGACCGACGAAGACCAGGTCGCAGCGGTCGGCGAGGTCGCGCAGCACCGGGGCGGCCTGCTCGGCGGGCCACAGCCGGGCCCGGTGGTTGACGTCGAAGCTGACCAGCGCCCCCGCCAGGGGCCGGTCGACCACCGCGTGCTCGACCAAGGCCCGGCAGGAGGCGGAGAGCGCCGCGGTGATCCCGGACAGGTGCAGCACCCGGGCACCGGCCAGCCCGGGGTCGGCCAGCGCGCCGGGGTCCATCCGGGAGGCTGCCGAGCCGGCCCGGTAGTAGTGCACGGCGGTCCCGTCGGCGCCCGGGTCCTTCAGGTAGAGGCCGGTGGGCGCGGCCGGGTCCACCAGTACCTGGTCGACCCGGACGCCGGTGGCGGCGACGTGCCGGACGACGGCCCGACCGAAGGGGTCGTCGCCGACCCGGCTCACCCAGGTCGTCAGGTGTCCCAGGCGGGCCAGGTAACCGGCCACGTTGGACTCCGCGCCGCCGACCGACACGGCGACCTGTTCGGCGTGCTCCAGTGGCTCACCCGGGGCCGGGCAGAGCACCACCATCGTCTCCCCCACCGCTGCCACCTCGACCGGCGGCCGGCCCGTCGGGACGCTCACCTGGTCGGGTCGGGGGTCGGTCGGCATCGGGCACACGTCCTCGCGGCGGGGTCCTTGGCGCCGCCGAGCCTAGGTGTCGCGCGCGAGACGGGCAACCCGTCGCGCCGCCGGTCAGGGCAGCGTCAGCCCGTACGCGGCCAGCACCTCCGAGATCGGCTGGTAGAAGGTGGTGCCGCCGGCGGTGCAGTTGCCGGTGCCGCCGGAGAGGATGCCGAGGATGGTGCCGGTGGAGGCCACGTAGAGCGGGCCGCCGCTGTCCCCCGGCTCGGCGCAGATGTTGGTGCGGATCAGGCCGTAGATCACGCCGGTGGAGTAGTTGACGGTCTGGTTGAGGCCGGTGACGGTCCCGCAACGCACCCCGGTGGTGGCACCACTGCGACACACCGCCTGGCCGATGTACGCGTTGCCGGCGCCGTAGATGGTCAGCAGCCCGGGGTAGGTGTAGACCGCGCTCGGGTGGGCGATCCGGCCCGTGTAGCGGATCAGGCCGTAGTCGTTGGTGGGGTAGCTGGTGGCGGTGCGGGTGCCGAGCACGGTGCTCTGGGCGCTGTCGGCGTACCAGGTGCTGGCGGTGCTGGTGCAGTGCCCGGCGGTGATCACGTAGTAGGTGCTGCCGCTGCGCACGTTCGCGCCGAGGGAGCAGCGCGCGCCGCGCCGTAGATGCCCTGCCCGGCCGCGATCAGCGGGCGCAGCGTTCCCGGCTCGCGGCGCAGCAGCACGCGGCCCGGTCGGTCACCGCCCGCAGGGTGGTCAGCTCGGCGGGGGCCACTGTGTCGTCGACGGTGAGGGTCATCCGGCCGGTGGCCGGGTCGAAGCCCCAGGCGGTGCCGGGGGTGCGTACCGCGCCAGCGCGGTCGTCGGATCGGCGGCGGGCGCGGCGGCCCGGTCGGGGACGGCGGCCTGCGCCGCGCCGGGCGCGACGAGCAGCAGGACAGCCAGGACGAGGGCGGCGAGTGGGGAACGGCGCATCCGAACCTCCGCAGAGACCGAGATCGATGGGTGCCGGCAAGCATCGCCCGCCGCGCGAGACCGTGGCAACCTCGGGCTGCCCTCTTCCCCGATCGGCGGGAATCGCCGATTCGGGGACGGGCCGCGCCGGCGCCGCCGATAATCCTCGGAGACACGGCGGGAGGCCGGGCATGACCACCGGAGGCAGCGCGGCGCTGGTACGCCGTCTGGACGGGTCGACCCGGGCGACGCTGCTGGAGCTCCTCTTCGACGTGGTCTTCGTGGCCGCGCTCGCGCAGACCTCGAAGCTCCTCGCCGACCGGAACTCCTGGGCGCAGAGCGCGGCGGTGCTGCTGATGCTGACGGCCATCTGGTGGACCTGGTCGGTCACCTCCACCACCACCGAGTTCTACGACCCGCAGCAACGCCCCATCCAGACCATCCTGATGGTGGCCATGGTCGGCTCGGTCGGGATGGCGGCCTCGCTGCCGATGGTCACCGGAGCGCAGGCCCTGGCCTTCGCGCTCGCCTACGTCGGCACCCACGTGGTGCGCGGCATCGTCCTGGTCAGCACGTTGTACCGGCAGCAGCACCGCTCGGCCATGGCGCGCGCCACCCGGTTCCTGTTCTGGTTCCTGGTGTCCGGCGTCCTCTGGGTCGTCGGGGCCGTGTCCGACACCGGCCGGTGGTGGATCTGGACCACCGCGATCGCCATCGACCTGCTCTCCGCGGCGGCGCGCTACCCCACACCGTGGCTCGGCCGGGTGCCGCTCGACCAGTACGACCGGACCACCGCGCACCTGGGCGAGCGGTACCAGCAGTTCGTCATCCTGGCCCTCGGCGACATCATCCTGGTGCCCACCCTGGAACTCAGCCGCAGCGAGTTCGACCGCCTCAGAATCATCGCCCTGCTCTGCGCGTTCGCCATCATGCTGCTGCTGTGGCAGATCTACGTCTATCGGGCCGGCGAGTTGCGCGAAACCGCGGCCGTGTCACTGCCCGGCCGGTCCTCCCGGATCGCTCCGTACACCCATCTGGTAATACTGGTCGGCGTGCTCGTCACGGCGGCCTCCTTCGACCTTGTTGTCAACCGACCGACCGGAACGACACCGGTGCGGTGGCTGGTACTGATCATCGGTGGACCGCTGGTGTTCGTGCTCGGCCGGGCACTGTTCGCCTATCTGCTGTCCGGCCGCGTGCCATGGGGGCGAGTGGCGTCGCAACTGCTCCCCCTGCTGCTGCTGCCCTGGGCCGGCGGCTGGTCACCAGTGCTGGTCACCGCGATTGTGGCCCTCGCGCTCGGCGTGCACGTGCTGTTCCCCAGGGGCGGCCGTCGGGAAACCCGGCGTGGGCTCGGACCGCGACCGCCCACTGGATGACCCTCGACGGTCAGGCGAGGTGCCGACCGGCCCAGTCGGCGAGGTCCCGGGCGCAGGCGTCCACCGAATCCCGCCAGGTCCGCGCCGCGCCGTCGCCCGCCTCGTCGCTGACCTGCTTGACCAGCCGGCACGGCACACCGGCCTGCGCGGCGGCCCAGGCCACCGCGTACCCCTCCATGTCGACCAGGTCGGCGCGCCGCGCCAACCGGTCCCGCGCGACGTCGTCGGCCACGAATGTGTCGCCGGTGGCCAGCACCGCGCCCTCGGCGGCCAGCGACAGCGGCGCCCCGTAGGTCTCGCCGGTGAGCGTGCGCAGCAGGTCGGTGTCCAGGTCGTGCTGGAGCACGGTGGCCACCTCGTGGATGCCCACCCACCCCGGGCGCAACGCCCCGGCGGTGCCCAGATTGAGCAGCAGGGACGGGCGCGGACCGGCGGCCAGCACCGCCGCCACCGCGCTGGCGGCGTTCACCTTGCCCATGCCGGTGAGCAGCACCGGCAGCTCGGGCGGCAGGTAGCGGGCCTCCTCCCCGACGGCGAGCACCACCAACGGACGATCGGCGCGGACCGTACCCCGAAGATTCACCGGAGCATCGTACGAGCGCCGTCGGTGCGGCGGCAGGCACGTCTCAGTGGGCGGGGCGAACGGCGACGACCTGACCTCCGCTGGTCTCCCCGGTCGGGCGGAACCCGAGCTTGAGGTAGAACTCCTCCGGACCATCCGCCCCGGACTCCCAGGTGGTGTAGACGCGGTCGTGCCCCCGTCGGCGAGCCTCCGCGCGGACGGCGTCCACCGCGAAGCGGCCGTACCCCCGCCCCTGCTGGTCGGCGGCGATGTTCAGCCGCCACAGGCCGGAGCGCAGATCGTCCGGTCGGTCCCACTCGATGTCGAAGAAACCCATCAGGAAGCCGACGATCTCGTCACCCTCGAGGATCAGACGTGGCCAGGCGACCTCGGGCTGCGCGTACGCCTCGGCGAGGGACCAGGCGACCGGAGACGAATACTTCTCCTGCTCCGGTCGGACGGTCAGCCGGCACGCGTCCTCGACGTTGTGTTCAGTGATCTTCACCAGTTTCGGCACGCCCGCCACCATAGCGAGCGGGGTTCGCCAACAGGCCGTCGAGCAGCGCGCGCAGGCCGAACCGGAACCAGTTGTCGAGGTCGGTGTCGAGGCGGGTCTGACCGGCGGCGGCCAACCACTGCCGGCCACGGGTGCGGTGGGTGCGCTCCAACCGGTCGCGGGTCGCCGACCACCAGGCGTGGTACGGGATGTCGACGGGATCGCGCCCGATCAGCAGGGCCATGCCCTGGATGTAGCCGCTGAGCGCCAGGTAGGCGCGGAACGCCTCGGCCGGGTCGTACCCGGCGCTGGTGAACGTCGCCACGACCCGGTCGACCGTGGCGAGCACGGCCGGCCCGGTCGGTGGCCGGTCGGTGGCGAGGACGGCCAGCAGCCAGGGGTGCCGACGGTACAACCGCCACTCGTCCCCGGCCAGCCGTTCGAGCTGCGCCCGGGGGCCGGGCGGCAGGGCCGGGTCGCCGGGCGCGCGGACGGCTGTCACCCGCTCGGCCATCGCGCTGAGCAGATCGGTCCGGTTGCGCACGTGCCGGTACACGGCGTGCGCGGGCATGGCGGCGCGGTGCGCGAGCAGCAGCATGGAGACAGCCGCCAGGCGCCGGAGTCCGCCAGCTCGACCCCGAGGCCGATCAGCCACTCCCGGGGATCACCGCCGGTGGGCGCGGGCAGCTCGGGGGCGGGGCCCGGGGTGGTGGGACCGTGGTCACGGCGTCGGCGGTACGCACGGGCCTGACAGCCCCGAGAGCAGTAGCGGCGGGGGCGTCCTCGGCCGGCGCCGACCGGCAACTCGCCCGCACACTCGACACACCGGGCGGTGAGCACAGCCACCTCCACTCTCGTCCCGGCCCATCGTGTGCCGAAAGTACTGCACGCCGTCTGGCAGCGACGACAGGATCAAAGACATGAATCCGCCCAGTCGCAGAGACCTGCTCCTCGCCAACGCAGCCGCGTCTGCCGTCGTCCGCACTCCACCCCCGGGGCACAGCGGCCACCGCCCCCGGACTCCTCAGGACGGCTCGGGGTCGGCGACATCCGGGAAGCGGCTGGAGAGCGCGTAGCGCAGCAGCACCACGTCGCCGATCTGACGGGCCTCGGCCAGGTGCGCACGACGGCCCGGATGCCAGGGGAAGCTGCCCTCACCGACGAACCGGGGCGCTCGACCGTCACCGACGAAGAACGGGGCGATCACCAGGTGCAACTCGTCGGCGAGACCGGCCGCGAGGAACTGGGCGTGCACCGTACCGCCGCCCTCGACCATCAACCGCCGCACGCCCCGTCCGGCCAGGTCGGCGAGGAGCCATCCGGGATCGACCGGTTCACCCGCGTCGACCACAATGGCCAGCCGCCCGATCCGTTCCCGGGTCTTCTCCAGCGCCCCGGTGGCGCAGTAGACGAGCCGGGCCGGATCACCGGCGGTGAAGAACCGGGCGGTCGGGTCGAGGTCACCCCGGCCGGTCACTGTGACCTTGGTGGGCGAGGCGGGCCGGCCGGCCGCCACCCGGGCGGCCCGGCGGCTGGGGGCGCGCACCAGCAGCCGGGGATCGTCACGGCGGACCGTGCCGGCACCGACCAGGATCGCGTCGCAACTGGCCCGGACCGCGTCGACCCGGTCCAGGTCGTCCTCGTTGGACAGCAGCAACCGCTGCTCGGAGGCGTCGTCGATGTACCCGTCGATCGAGGTGGCACAGCTCAGCAGCACGTACGGCCGCGTCGTCTCCGGCCGGCAGCTCATTGCGCGCTCTCCGCCGCCTCCGCCGCCTTCGAGGCCTTCGCCGCGAGGTAGTCGGCGTTGGCCGGCGAGAGGAAGACGCTTGTGGGCACCCGTTCGGCGATCTCCACGCCCAGCCGGGTCAACTGCTCGGCCTTGTCCGGGTTGCTGCTCAGCAGCCGGATCCGCGGTACGCCCAGCGTGGCCAGCATCTGCGCGGCGGCGCTGTAGTCCCGCTCGTCCTCACCCCGGCCCAGCGCGACGTTGGCCTGGTAGGTGTCCAACCCGGCGTCCTGCAACGCGTACGCGTCGAGCTTGGCGTAGAGGCCGATGCCACGGCCCTCCTGGCGCAGGTAGAGCAGGAAACCTCCGGCCTCGGTGATCCGTTGCACCGCCTCGCGCAGCTGCGGCCCGCAGTCACACCGCTGGCTGCCGAACACGTCGCCGGTCAGGCACTCACTGTGCGGGCGGACCAGCGGGGCCTCGCCTCCCACGGCGAGCCGGTCCAGCGCGCCCGCCCAGTCGCCGAGACCGAAGGCGAGGTGCTCCCGACCGTCCATTAGGCCCTTGAACGAGAACACCCGCGCGACCGTGGCGTAGCCGTCGGGAAATCTCAGCGGCACGGTGACCTGCGTGCGGATCGTGGCAATCGGCAATGCTTCGGGCATGGGACTCCTTCGTCCGGCGCCACCGACGTCCGGTGGCGCGTACCGTCTCACTACCGACTCAACAGCCGCCGCCGGAGGCGGCTTCCCGAGCGGCGACCGGGATGCGACGCCGCCGGGCCAGCAGCACTGCCGCGCCGGGCAGGCTGGCCACCAACACCAGTGCACCGTAGACAGTGGCGGTGGCGACGCCCTCGGCCGCGCTGAGACCGGCCGCGCCGAACACCCACGCCGCCACCCCCTCCCGGGGCCCGAAGCCGGCGACGTTCAGCGGCAGGCCCATGGCGAGCAGGGCGAGCAGGGTCAACGGCAGCAGCCGCGACAGTGGGGCGTCCGATCCGGCGGTGCGGGCCGCCACCAGGAAGGTGGCCAGGTGACCGGCGACCATCACGGCGGAGGCGACCAGCACACCGAACCAGGTGCGCCGGGCCAGCAGCCCGGACCGCACGTCCGTCACGGCGGTACGCAGCCCGCGCGCCCAGCGCGAGCGGCCCGCGTCCGGCACGGTTCGGGCCAGCAGCACCGCGACCAGCCCGCCCGCGACGAGCAGCGCGGCGGCCAGCGGGAGGTACGGCCGCACCGGGGACGGGAAGGCCGCGAGCACCACCAGCGCGACCCCGACCAGGACCACCTGCCCGGCGGCCCGCTCCCAGACCACCGCGCGGATGCCGCGGCTGACGTCACCGGCGTCGCGGCCGTGGCGGACCGCCCGGTGCACGTCGCCCAGCATCCCGCCGGGCAGCGTGGCGTTGAGGAACACGGCCCGGTAGCAGTGCGCCACGGCCGTCCACAGTGGCAACCGCACCCCCAGACCACCGGCGACCAGGCTCCACCGCCACGCCGCGCAGACCGTGGTGAGCACCCCGATGACCAGCGCCGCCGCCAACGCGGGCGCGTCGATCAGTCGTACCCCGGCGAGGAAGGGGCCACTGCCCACCTGCCACAGCAGGACGGCGAGCAGACCCACCCCGCCGACCACTCGTGCCCAGGCCCAGAACATCGACGCCGGCCTCCTCGAAGATCGTCCATTTGCCCTAGTGCACGTACCCAGGGTGGGAACGGTTCATCCGCCGGCGAGGAGGTCGGTGTGCTCGACCCGCACGGTGAGTCGGCCGGCCGTCGCGTCAGCCAACCGACGTCGGGCGTACGCCTCGGCCGGGCCGGCCAGCTCCGGGCGCTGTTCGCAGGCGCCCCGAGCCAGCCGCGGAACCACTCCGCGGCCAGCTCGGCCTGCTCCGGGCCGAGCAGCCACGGGCTGGGCCGCTCCCGCACCTCGACGCCGTGCCTGGCGAACGCGGCGGCGGTGGCGGCGACGGCGTCCGGGCCGAGCAGTCGCCGGCCGTCGACGGTACGGCGCTGATGGTCGTTGAACGCGGCGTCGACAGCCTCGTCGAGCGGGTCGGCCGGGGTGAGCCGGGCCCGCCCGGTCACCGAGATGGCGAAGAGGGCGGGCCGGCCGAGGCAGGCGGCCACCACCCGTTCGACCTCCTCCACGGTCAGCATGTCCAGCAGTGCCGACGCGGTGACCAGGGCACCGTCGGCGAGGTCGGCGGCGGTCAGCCGGGTGAGGTCCCCGCGGTGGGTGCGCACGGTGACCGGCGCGCCGTCGGCGCCGCACCCCGGTCATGCCCTCGGCGGCGCGGGCCAGCAGGTCGGCGTCCCGGTCGTGCAGCACCCAGTGCTGCGGGCCGGGCAGCCTGGCGGCCAGCCAGCGACCCATCGAGCCGGTGCCGCTGCCCAGGTCGTGGATCACCGTCGGGGCGGCACCGGTCAGCCGGGGGCGGAGAACGTCCAGCAGGTCCTCGGCGCGGGCCGCCGCGTCGGCCGGCTCGCGCAGGCGCAGCCACTCGGCGAACGGCACTGTCTCCTCGACGGTCATCCCGCCACCTCCTTCAGCACGGCGGCCAGCAGCGCGGTGGTCACCGGCCAGTCGGTCAGGGTGTCCCGCCGGGCGAGGGCGGCCCGCCGCAGCCGGGCCCGCAGCTCGTCGTCGCCCAACCACCAGCTCAGCGCGCCGGCCAGGGCGGCCGGGTCGTCGGGTGCGACAAGCACTCCCGGCAGCTCACCATCGGGGGTTCGGCCGAGCGCCTCCGGCACGCCGCCCACCCGGGTGCTCAGCACCGGCAGGCCGCGGGCCAGCGCCTCGGTGACGACCATGCCGTACGTCTCGCCTCTGGACGGCAGCACGAGCAGGTCGGCGGCGGCGTACGCGGCGTCGAGGGCCGCGCCGGTCAGCGGACCGGCCAGCCGGACCCGGTCGGCGAGGCCCGCGCCGGCGAGCCGGTCGCGCAGCCGGTGGACCAGGTCGGGCTCCCGGGACAGGGGTGCCGGCGCAGACCAGCG
>NZ_JAEVHL010000253.1 GCF_016803395.1 Micromonospora tarensis
TGACCTTCGACAAGCCAGAACCTAGGCAGGACAACGGCGTGCGCCATCAACGACGCGCCGACCCACCCACAGACACGTCACAAGACCCATATTTATACCGGTGAGGTATACCGCTCACTAGCGCATCCGCCCCGACGGTGGTGACCGACGGTGGCCGTCGCCGTCCGACCCGGCGCGGATACCGTGCGGATCAGCCGCGGGCGACCTGGTAGAGCCGTTCCGGGGTGACGGCGCCGGCCAACACCCGGCCGTCGTCGGTGAGCAGCACACTGAACAGCTTGCCGGTCAACAGCCGACCGCTGCCCCAGTCGCCGCTTACCGCGGGCAGCCCGCCGAGCAGCTTCGACACGTCCACGTCGGGAGCGGCGCCGGCCGGCTTCGCGGTGGCTGGCTTACCGCCGACGGCCTTGTCGACCCGGGCGATCAGGACCGTGGTCCAACCCTCGCCCACCGTACGGACCTGCGGGTCACCCGCCGATCCGTCGTGTCCGGGGCTACCTGGCGCCGGCCGCTCGGCCTTCTCCTCGGTGACAGTGACACCGGGCGGCGGATTGAATCGGAACTGGTCGGCGTCGGGGCGGCGGTAGTCGACCTGGGTGAAGGCCACCTCGAAGGCCGGCTTGTCGCTGCCCTTCGCGAGCACCTCGAAGCGCAGCGGCACGTGCTGCTTGGCGTCGATGGCGATCCGCAGCTGGTGGACCAGCGAGTCCCGGTCGCGCGGCTGGAGCACCAGCTCGTACGCGTCCTGGCCGGCGACGGTGGCCGAACGACCGACGCTGACCTCGGTGCTCGGGTCGATCGCGCCCAACGCCAGGTCGGCGGCCTGCTGCGGGGTCGCCGGCAGGTTCGGCACCGCCGCCGCGGCGGGCCTCGCGGCCCCGGTGCCGTCACCCAGGGTGTGGTGGCGGGCGGTGTTGGTGCGGCTTCCCCAGGTCCACAGGTCGCGGCCGTTGCGGATCAGGTCCTGCTCGCCGAGCGTGTCCAGCAGCGCGACCCGCTGCTTGTCCGGCCCGGAATACCAGACCCGCAGGGTGTGCGTGCCGCTCAGCAGGGTGGTCAGCTCGTTGCCGGGAACCAGCCCGACAAGTGCTGGCAGGCCGAGGTCGGCGCGCTGCACGACGGTTCCGGACAACCCCTCCAGCCGGGAGGTCTGGAGATCGACAAGCAGTTGCGCGGCGGTACGGGGCGGCAGACTCGGCTCGGCCTCGGCGGCGAACGTGCCGATGGCCGCGCCACCGCCGATGACGGCGACGGCGGCGGTGGCCGGGACCAGCCACCGAAGGACGGGACGGCTTCTCAGGACGGACATGGGTGGCACCTCCTGCGCCCATCCTGCCCCCATCCGGCTGTGAGCGCGCTGAGGACGCGGCAGGACGGATTGACCCGGGTGGCACCCTTGAGCTGTGCGTGTGCTGGTGGTGGAGGACGAGGTCCGGTTGGCGACCGCCCTGCAACGTGGCCTGCAGGCGGAGGGGTTCGCGGTGGACGTGGCCGGGACCGGCCCGGCCGGCCTGGAGGCGGCCCGGCACGGCGGGTACGACGCGATGATCCTCGACGTGATGCTGCCGGGGCTGTCCGGCTACGAGCTGGTCCGGCGGTTGCGCGCGGAGCAGCACTGGTTGCCGGTGCTGATGCTCTCCGCCAAGGACGGCGAGTACGACCAGGCCGACGGCCTCGACTGCGGCGCCGACGACTACCTGACCAAACCCTTCTCGTACGTGGTGCTGCTGGCCCGGCTGCGGGCGCTGCTGCGTCGCGGCGCACCGGAACGCCCGACCGTGTTGGCGGTCGGGGACCTGCGGTTGGACCCGGCCCGCCGACGGGTGACCCGCGCCGACGCGGAGGTGGCGTTGACGGCGCGGGAGTTCGCGCTGCTGGACTACCTGATGCGCCGACCCGGCCAGGTGATCTCCAAGGTCGAGTTGCTGGACCACGTCTGGGACGCGAGCCTGGAGACCGCGCCGAACGCCGTCGAGGTGTACATCGGCTACCTGCGGCGCAAGCTCGGCCGGGACCGGCTGGAGACGATCCGGGGTGCCGGCTACCGGTTGGCGACGTGACCGGCACCGCCGGCCGGGCACCCGTCCGCCGGTCCTGGCCCGGCTGGCGGCCGGTGCTCGGGTTGCGCGGGCGGCTGCTGGCGATCGGCGTGTTCGGCCTCACCGTCGGGCTGGCCCTGGGCGGGTTGGTGCTGCTCGGCACGCTCGGCTTCGTGCTCCAACGAACCGTCGACACGGAGGCGTTCCGGACCGCCGACGCCGTTGCCCTACTCGCCGCCGAGGACGCGTTGCCCGACCCGCTGCCGGTGGCCGGGGGGCAGGTGCGGGTGCAGGTCGTCGACGCGCAGGGCCGGATCCGGGCCGCCTCGATCGACGCCGACCGGCTGGTGCCGATGGTGCGCCCGGAGCGGCTGAGCCACCACGGCCGGCAGCGGTTGGAGGTGCCGGCGGAGCGGGTCGGGCTGGTCGGCCCGGTCCGGGTGGTCGCCGTACCGGCCGGCACCGCAGCCGACCCGCTGACCGTGCTGGTCGCCCGCTCGATGGCCGACGTGCGGCACAGCACGCACGTGGTGCGGACCATCCTGCTGGTCGCGTTTCCGCTGCTGGTGGCGGTGCTGGCCGGGGTGGCGTGGCGGGTGGTGGGCGCGACCCTGCGGCCGGTCGAGGCGCTGCGTCGGGGCGCCGAGGAGATCACCGGGCGGGCCGGCGCCGGCCGACTCCCGGTGCCCGCGTCGGCCGACGAGATCCACCGCCTGGCGGTCACCCTCAACGGCATGCTGGACCGGCTGGAGTCGGCCCGGGTGCGGCAGCGGGCGTTCGTCTCCGACGCCGCACACGAGTTGCGCAGCCCGCTGACCAACATCCGGACCGAGCTGGAGGTGGCCCAGCGTCTGGCCGACCGCACGGACTGGACGGTGGTGACCGCCAACCTGCTCGCCGACACCGACCGGCTGAGCCGGCTGGTCGACGATCTTCTGCTGCTGGCCCGGCTGGACGAGGCTCCACCGGCCCGGGGGACCGGGCCGGTGGAGCTGGGCGCGCTGCTGACCGAGGTCGCCGACCGCTACCCGTCGCCGCCGGTGCGGGTGGCGCAGCCGGCGGGCCCGCTCTGGACGATCGGCAATGTCGACGAGCTGCGTCGGGTGCTGGCCAACCTGGTCGACAACGCGGCCCGGCACGCGTACGGCGATGTGCTGCTCGCGGCCGAGGCGGTCGGACCCGACACCCACCTGGTGACCGTGACCGACGACGGCCCGGGGATCCCGGCGGCGGACCGGGAGCGGGTCTTCGACCGGTTCACCCGGCTGGATGACGGGCGGGCCCGCGACGACGGCGGCGCCGGCCTGGGGTTGGCCATCGTCCGGGAGTTGGTGCGACGCGCCGGCGGCAGCATCACGCTGACCGGGGCGCAGGGGCAGCAGGGGTTGCGGGTGCGCCTGCTGTTGCCGGCGTCACCGGCCGATGAGGACGGGGCGCCGAAGGTCGACGCCCGGTGACGGCGGCGCTGCCCCAACCGCCTGATCGCGACCCTTCGCGGGCGGGTCAGCGGCGGCGGGTGCAGACCTGCTTGGAGCGGGCCACGGTGTCGGTGGACCAGGCGACGGCGACGGTGAAGCAGAAGTCGTTGGTGCGGTTGAGCGCGTAGATGACGAAGCTGGTGGTGCCGGCCGGCAGGGTCGCGAAGATGTTGTGGGCCTGGCCGGTGCGACCGCCGGCGATGATCACCGGGCCCTCGCCGCCGGTCGGGTAGGTCCAGTTCAGCGCGATGCTGTCCCGGTTGTCGCGCAGCGTCACCCCGCTGGGCGGGGTGCCAGCCGACGGGGGTGCCGCCCCGTTCGCGGTGGGGGCGGTGGTGACGGGTGCGCCGGCGGTGGGGAAGACGCTTGCCGGTGGTGCGGCGGGCTCGTCGTCGCCGCGACCCGGGCCACGCCGGCGATCACGGCTGCCGCGCCGAGCAGTACCACGACCACGCCGGCCACCAGCACCGGCACCAGCCGGTTGCGCTGCTCCGGTGGTGCCCGGTGCACGGGCACCGGCAGCAGCCGCGAGGGCGTGTACGGCTCGGGCGGCGGGTACGGGTCGGCGGGTGCGCCGGGTCGGCGTAGCCGGTACACCCCGGACTGTTCCTCGATGCCACCGGCCAGCCCGACCACCGACGGGGGCACCGGGGGTTCGACGGTGGAGTGCGCGGGCTCGTCCGCTGGTGCGGGCGGCCAGCCGGCGCCGGTCGACCCGACCGGTTCGTCGGCGGGTGTCCGGGGGTTCGGGACCGCCCCGCCGGCCGCCGTCGCGCCGGCGTGGTGGGGCGGGGGCGCGACGGGTGGTAGCCGTATTCGGCCGGCGCGTCGTCGTGTGGTGGTGTGCGGGCGGCCGGCACGACAGGCGTGTCGCGAGCCGTCGGCGGGTTGTCGGCGCAGACGTGGTCGGGATTGGCCGCCGCCCGGGCCAGGGCCGCCACCTGCGCGGCCAGCGGGTCGTCGGCGGCCAGGTGTTGCCGGCACAGCTCGCGGGCGAGCGCCAGGTTGTCGTGTGCCTCGGCGAACTGCCCGCAGTCACGCTGCATCGCGCCGAGCCGCGCCAGCATCTTGATGCCACTGGCGTGCCCGTCGCCGTACACCTCGCGGTGCAGCTCCCAGGCGTCCTGGAGTCGGTCGCGGGCCACTGTGCACTGGCCGCGCGCGTATTCCACGGTGGCCAGGTCGGCGTGGGCGGCGAGCACCCGCGGCGACTCCGGGCCGTCCTGCGCGGTCAGCTCGATGATGACTTCCTGGTAGAGCCGGGCGGCCCGGGAGTGGCTGCCGACCCGGTGCAGCACCGCGGCCAGGGTCGCCGCGGCGGCCACCGTGCGCGGGTCGGCGCGGCCGTGCAGTCGGGTGGTGGCCGCGTACGCGAAGGCGGCCCAGCCCCGGGCGGAGTGCGGCTCGCCGAGGGCGATCAACACCCGCGCCTGGAGGCTGGCCGCCTCGGCCAGCTCGGGGGTGGCGTTGGCGGGGCGCGGGTCGGCGTCGGTGAGCGCGTCGGACAGCAGTTGCTGCGCGCCGGCCAGATCACCGGCTGACACGAGGTGGTGCGCCTGATCAGTCAGTTCACCGAAGCCGGAAGACACGCCCCATCGTGCTCATTCGACGACGGTAAGTACAAGACCCGCGCCGGTGTCGATTGGTCAGGATCCGGTCAGGCGCTCGGCCAATGTCTCGCTGATCCGGCGCAGCTGGTCGACCTGGGCGGGGCTCAACGCGTCGAACAGGTGTCGGCGTACCCCCTCGACGTGGCCGGGCGCGGCGGCCGCGAGGGTGGCGAAGCCGTCGTCGGTGAGGACCGCGATCTGTCCGCGCCGGTCGGTGGGGCAGTCCTCGCGACGGACCCAGCCGGCGCTCTCCAGCCGGGCCACGGCGTGCGAGAGCCGGCTGCGCGACGAACCGGCCGCCTCGGCCAGATCGCTCATCCGCAGCTGTCGCCCGGGGGCCTCGGAGAGCCGGACCAGGATCTCGTAGTAGGCGTGCGGCATGCCCGCGTCGCGTTGCAGCTCACGGTCGAGCGTGTCCATCAGGGCCCGGGAGGCGGTGAGGTACGCGCGCCAGGTGCGCTGCTCGTCGGGGTTCAACCAGCGAGTCATGACGACCATCATACCGTCAATTGTTGAACGCTCAACTAAACGGCGCTACGCTGGGACCATGGGTATCCACCGGCTCAACCACGCGGTCCTGTACGTCAGCGATCTCGCCCGCAGCGTCGCGTTCTACCGCGACGTGCTGGGCTTCCGCCCGGTGGCGATGACCCCGGACGGTTTCCGAGGCGCCACCTTCCTCCAGGCGCCCGACTCCACCAACGACCACGACCTCGGTCTGTTCGAGATCGGTGCCGCCGCCGGGCGTCGACCGCCGGCCGCGCCACGTCGGCCTCTACCACCTCGCCTGGGAGGTGGACACCCTCGACGAGCTGGCCGCCACCGCCGAGCGGCTCGCCGCCGCCGGGGCGCTGGGCGGCTCCTCCGACCACGGCACCACCAAGAGCCTCTACGGCAAGGACCCGGACGGTCTGGAGTTCGAGGTGGTCTGGCTGGTCCCGGCCGACCTGCTCGACGACACCGCGCTCGCCGCCCGCAAGCGAATCGGTCGGCTCGACCTGGACGCCGAGCGGCGGCGCTACGGCGGGCAGACCCGGGGCGGCGTGGGGATCTCCGTCCCGGCCTGACCGGTCGTACGGTAGAACGGACCGATGCCGACCAACCGGACCACCGATTTCCTCCGCGAGGTGCTGGTCCGCCAGTTGACAACCTGGCTGCCCGCCGCGCTGCGTCGCTCGCGGCGGGCCACCGTCGCCCTCGCCGGCGTCGACGCGGCGGCCGTCGAGGCGGCGTTGCGGCTGGTCGGCGACCACGCCGAGCAGCTGCGGGGTCGACGGGTGGCGATGGTGGTGCTGTCCGACGGCGCATCCGACCTGCCGACCCGACTCGGCCCGGTCGAGGCGGTGCTGCCCGCCGAGGTCACCGTGCACCTGCTGCCTGGTGACCCGGGGCGGCTCCCGGTGGCGACGAAGGCCGCCGGGGCGGCCGGCGCGCCGCTGTTCTCCTTCGTGGGTCTGCCCGCTGCGGTGAGCCCCGAACTGCTCGCCGCCACGACCAACGGTCGCGCCGGAGAACTGCTGCTGCACACGGGTGGCAGTGCCCGCGACGCGCTGGTCGCCGCCGGCTTCCCCCTGGTCGCCGAGGTGGCGCCGGTGCTGCCGGACGGCGAGGCGATCGGCGTGGTCGCCTTCGGCAGCCGTTCCGACCGCAGCCTGGAGGCGGTCCGCGACGCGCTCTGGGCGGTCGGTGCGGACCTCGACGTCCGCTACCGCGACCCGGTCGACGCGACCAGCCGGCCGGTCGACGTGGCTGGCGTGCCCGACCTCGAACCGTTGGCCCGGGAACTGCTGGCCGAGCTACGCCGGGGTGGGCCGTGCCCGGTCACCGAGCTGCGCCGGCACACCCTCACCGCGACCGTCTACCGGGCCGCCGACGCCAACCAGGCACTCGCCGACCTGCTCGACGCGGGCGACGTGCGCCGTGACCGCGAGTCCGGCCGGCTGGCCGGCGACGAGATCATCACGGTGGCTCGCTGAGGGTGCTGGCGGCGACCCGCAGACGCCGAGCGGGGTGCCGGTGAATCACCGGCACCCCGCTCGACTCCCGGGATGCTACGACCGGGCCTTGTCCTGCTTCCACGACAGCGGACCCGGCAGGTCGACCCGGTGCGCCCGCGCCTTGGAGTTCCAGGACCAGCGCCCGATCTTGATGCTCCACGAGGAGAAACCGTTCTCGGTGAAGTTCAGGATGATCGGTCCGTACTTCTTGCGCTTACGAAACATGAGGCCCATCGGAGGTCTCCCCTCGTCACCGTTCCCTGCCGTGTCGAGATCGAACATTCCCGAACCGGCGACTCCTGAAACCCCCTCGCTGTCCGTCCTGGACAGTGCCGTCAGCTCACCACAATCCCTATTTATCAGATAGGTGTTGCGGCACGGTAAGCCCTGTTCGAGGGCTTCCGTAACATCGCCAGCAATGGAAGTCTCATCCTCTGGAAGACCGTTGACCGGTCATTCCGGTCCCCGGCAACATGAGGTCATGTCGCAGCGGGATGAGCTTTTCCTCACCGCTCGCGTGCTCGTCGACGGTCGGCCGGTCACCGGCCCCGGCCTGGACCGGGGCATCGTCTTCCAGCAGTACGCGCTGCTGCCCTGGCGCACCACCGCCGGCAACGTCGCGTTCGGCCTGGAGGCCAAGGGGGTGCCCCGGGCGACCGGGCCGCCCTGATCGAGCACCACCTCGACCTGGTGGGCCTGCGCGGCTTCGCCGACCGCTACCCGCAGGAGCTGTCCGGCGGGATGAAACAACGGGTGGCCATCGCCCGCAGCCTCGCGTACGACCCGGACGTGCTGCTGATGGACGAGCCGTTCGCCGCCCTGGACGCTGTTCCGCACCGAGTACACCGGCCGGACGCTGCGCGAGCACTACGGTCTGCCCCGCCCGGTCAGCGGGTACGCCGCGCCGGCCCTGGTCCGGCGTGACCACCGTGGAGCGTCCCTCGGCGGACGTCACCGAGCTGCGACCGGTGAGCCCGGACCTGTTCCGGGCGCTGCTGCGCCGGCAGGCCACCAGCGTCACGGTGGTCACCGCGGTGGCCCAGGCCACCGACCCGGCCTGCCTGGGCGGGATCGGTGCGCCGATCCGGGCCGGGTTCACCGCGACCTCGTTCACCTCGGTGTCGCTGGACCCGCCACTCGTCTCGTTCTGCCTCGGGGTGGCGTCGTCGAGCTGGCCGGTGCTCTCCCGCGCCGAGCACGTGGCGGTGCACCTGCTGAGCGCCGGGCAGCGGGAGGCCGCCACGGTCTTCGCCACCAGCGGCATCGACAGGTTCGCCGCGTACCCGGACTGGACCCCCGGACCGTTCGGGGTGCCGCTGCTCACCGGGGTGCTGGTCCGGCTGCTCTGCCGGGTGGTGCACCGGGTTCCGGCCGGCGACCACGCGCTGGTGATCGCCGAACCGCTGGCGCTCGGCGACCACGCCGACGGTCCGCCGCTGGTGCACCACCGAGGTGGCTACACCACGGTGCCGGCGTGACGGCGCCGAGCACGCCCGACCTGCTCGCGTTGGACCGGGCCGCCCAGGACCTGCTGTTCCGGGCGGCCCGCACCGCCAACACGTTCACCGCCGAGCCGGTCACCGACGCCCAGGTCGCGGCGATCCACGACCTGATCCGGTACGGACCGACCGCGTACAACGGTCAGCCGCTGCGGGTGCTGCTGCTCCGCTCGGCGGCGGCCCGGGCCCGGCTGCTGCCGTACGTCTCGTCGAGCAACCGGGCGAAGACCGCCAGCGCGCCGCTGGTGACGGTGCTCGCCGCCGCCGAGGTGACCCGGGAGTTCTTCCCCGACGGCCGGCACGAGGCGCTGCTGCTGCTCAACCTGGGTCATCCCGGCCCGGACGCCTGGCCGGAGCGGCTGCCCCGGCTCACCGTCGAGGAGGTGGTGCGGACGCTGTGAGGCGGGTCAGCGGGGTTCCCACGCGTCGGGCAGCGCGGTCAGCCTGCGGACGTGCGCGGGCAGGCGACCGCTGACGATCTCGGCGAGGCTCACCTCGTCGACCACCCGCCGCACGGCGGCGCGGACCGCCACCCAGAGACCCGGCAAATTCTCGGCCGAGCCCTCGTACCGGGTCTCCTCGGGGCGCAGCCCGCGTACCCCGGCCAGCGGGCCCTCCACGGCGCGCAGCACCGCGCCGACGGTCACCTCGCGCGGCGGGCGCGCGAGGGTGTAGCCGCCCTCGGCGCGCGCTGGGCGCGGACGAT
>NZ_JAEVHL010000254.1 GCF_016803395.1 Micromonospora tarensis
CTCAGCGGGTCGCCGGCACGGTGGCGAACTCGCCGGCTAGCTCCGACTCGACGATCGTCGCGGTGGACGGCCGGCGACCGGCCGACGCCCGCCGGGCGGACGGGACGGCGAGGGCCGCGAGCGCGGCGGCCAGGGCGATCGCGGTGAGGACCAGAAACCCCATCGTGAAGCCGGCCTCCCGGGGCAGGCCGCTGGCCTGCGGGTGCGCGGTGATCACGCCGCTGACCACGGCGGCGCCGATCGCGCCGCCGATGGTGCGGATGTTGGCGTTCATGCCGGTCGCCACGCCGTCTGGCTGGCGGGCACGCTGGCCACGATCAGGTTGGCCATCGACGCGAAGGCCAGACCGATGCCGAGGCCGACCAGGCCACCGGCGACGGCGACCTCCCAGCGGGTGTCGTGCGCGGCGGCGAGCATCGCGGACGCGGCCACGTTGAACGCGGCACCGGTGGCGAGTTGCGCCTTGGCGCTGAACACGGCCTGGAGCCGGCCGGCGACGATGCCGGCGACGAACATCGCGACGAGCATCGGCAGCATGAGCAGACCGGCCTGGCTGATGCTGGCGCCGAAGCCGTAGCCGGCGGCGGTCGGGGTCTGCACGAACTGGGGCAGGAACGCGTACACGGAGAACATCGACCCGCCGTAGAGCAGCGCGACCAGGTTGGTGGTCCAGACGCCGGGCAGGCGCATCATCCGCATGTCGATGAGCGGGTTGCGCGAACGCAGTTCGGCGATCAGCCAGCCGACCAGCAGCAGCACGGCGAGGGCCAGCAGGCCGAGCACCCGGGTGCTGGTCCAGCCCCAGGCCGCGCCCTGGCTGATCGGCAGCAGCAGCGCGACCAGCCAACCGGAGAGCAGCACTGTGGCCCGCCAGTCGATCCGGCCGGGGGTACGCACCGGTGACTCCGGGATGAAGAGGTGGGCGGCGACGGCGGTCAGCCCCACCACGACCATCGGGATCCAGAACAACCACCGGTAGTCCAGCGCGGCGACGATCGGACCGGCCAGCACGACGCCCAGGCCACCGCCGGCGGCGACGATCGCCGAGATGGCGGCCACGGCGGAGGAGACCCGGGCGGCCGGGAACTCGTCCCGGATGATCCCGAACGACAGCGGGAAGACCGCGCCGCCGATGCCCTGCACGACCCGGGCGAGGATGAGCACGCCGATGTTCGGCGCGATGGCGGCCAGCAGACAGCCGAGCGCGAGGGCGGCGAGCGAGACGACGAGCATCCGCTCCTTGCCGACCATGTCGCCGACCCGCCCGAGGATCGGCGTGAAGATCGACGCGCTGAGCAGGTAGGCGGTGAGCACCCAGGTCACGGTGTTCTGGGAGGTGTGCAGATCTTGCTGGATGGTCGGCAGCACCGGGGTGATCAGCGACTGGAGCATCGCGAAGAATCCGGCACCGGCCGCGAGCACGGTGAAGGTGAGCCGACGCGAGCCGCGTCGGGAGGTCACTGCCACGAGAGAAAACTCCCTGATTACGTACGGAAGGAGGCATGTCACCCGTCGTCTGTGACGGGCTGGCTGTCGGGTCCGGGCGATCGGGTGGCCAGGCGGATCGGGCGGGTCCCGAGGTAAGCTAACCGGAGGCAGGCCTCCGGGGGTTCCGGAGGGGTGCCTCCACTAAGCTAGCGGAGGGGTGCCTCCGGTTGCAACCAGGGTGAGGTGACGTACGTCATGACCAGCGCGGGGCAGGCGCCCGAGGTGTTCGCTCAGCGGCCGAAGCGCGCCGACGCGCGGCGGAACTACGACGCCCTGATCGCCGCGGCGCGCGACGCGTTCGCCGAGCACGGCGCCGCCGCCTCGCTGGAGGACGTGGCCCGCCGGGCCGGGGTGGGCATCGGCACGCTCTACCGCAACTTTCCCAGCCGGCGACACCTCTTCGAGGCGGTCTACGTCGAGGAGGTCCGGGCGCTGAGCCGCTCCGCCGAGGACCTGGCCGAGCTGGCCCCGTGGGACGCCCTCGTCGCGTGGCTGCACCGCTTCGTCGGGTACGTCGCCACCAAGCGGGCGCTCGCCGAGCAGTTGCTGCACGACTCGGAGATCTTCGGGACCTGCCGGACGGAGATCTACGCCGCCGGTGAGCCGCTCATGCGCCGTGCCCAGGCCACCCGGGCGGTGCGCGACGACATCGGCTTCGACGACGTGGTGCGGCTGATCAGCGGCCTCACCATGGCCCAGTTCCCGTCGCCGGAGCAGCGCGACCGGGTGCTCGGCGTCGCCCTGGACGGGCTACGCCCGCCGGCCGCGCCCCGCTGACGCCCCCGGCCGCTCAGCGGTCGACAAGCAGCAGCCACTCGTCGTCGAGCCGATCGACCGCCGTGTCGGCGGGCCAGCAGTGTTCGCCGCCGGCCGCCGCGCGGGCCTGGTCGACCTGCGGCGGCGGTCGAAGCGGGCGGCGTCGAACCTGACCCCGCCCTCGAACCGGGCCGGCCGAAGTTTGCCGCACCGTCGAAACGCGCCTGCTCGAAGCACGCGTCGCCGGCGAACACGGTCCACCGGAAGAGCGCCATGTCCGCGAAGCGGACCGAGCGGAACCCGGCGTACCCGGCGAACTCGGTGTGCTCCATGGACAGCCCGCCGAGGAAGGTCGCCTCGCGGAACCGGGCGCCGTCCTGGAAGTGGGTCGCGTCGAAGCTGGTCGGCTCGTGGAACGTGGCCCGGTGAAATGACGTCGGGCCGGCGAAACGGGATCGCCGGCAGGACAGCCCGGTGAAGTCGGCCCGGTCGAAGCTGCTCTGACCCTCGAAGCGGGCGTCGTCCAGGACGACCTCCCCGTCGGTGGCGAGGTCGTCGAAGACCACGTCCCCGAGGGCCGCCGCGCCGAGGCTGAGCCGCCCGCGGGTGGTCGCGCCCGCGAAGCTGGTGGCGCCGCTGAAGACCGCGCCGGTGAAGTCCGCGTCGACAAGGGTGCAGCCGGCGGCGTCGAAGTCGACGAGCCGGGCGCCGGTCAGGTCCAGCCTGGCCTCCGGCCAGTGGGTCGCGTCGTCCGCGCGCAGGTGGCGGGTGAGCACCCGCTGCGCGCTGCGCCGGACCTCCGTCTCGCGCGGCTCGTCCTCGGGTGCCGGCATCCGCAGGTACGCGCAGAGCACCGCCACGATCGTCGGGCGCTGCGCCGGGTTGTCCTGGCCGAGGCGCTCCAGCGCGTGCAGGCCGCCGAGGCGTACCGCCGCGCTGTCGTTGCCGAGCAGCTCGACCGCCCGGGTGTACAGCTCGGTCAGCCGGCGCTCCGCCGCGTCGTGCTCGGCGGCGGTGGACTGCCGGTCCTGCTGGCGCTGCGCCGCCTCGGCCACCGACTCGGCGTGCCCCTGCACCCGGTCCCGGTGGGCCTGGTCCCGCTCGGCGACGCTCTCCTGGTGCCGTTGGGCGCGCTCGGCGATCCACTGGCGACGGGCGGCGAGCAGCAGCGCCAGCCCTCCGCCGGTGCCGGCGACCACGGTCAGGCCGGTGCGGATCGCGTCGATGCGCAGGGTCGCCCGGGTGTCCGGCTGGCTGGCCCGGTCCGCCTCGCCGAGCAGCAGGTCCAGCACCAGCCAGCCCAGCGCGGCGGCGAGCAGCAGGCCGACCAGGACCAGCCACCACGGCATCACCCGCAGCTCGCGCTCGGTGGGTTTCTCGACCGCCACGAGCACAGCATGCCAGGCACCACTGGTGTCCGATATGGAGCGTGGTGGGTATGCCCGTTTGCGCCTCCGTCGGGACAACGGGTTACCGGTCCGTAACAAGTCATTGACGTTGCTGAATTGTTGCGGGCATGATCGTCGCACGGTCGACCGGACACCCCCACCCACCTGCCCGGTTCGCCGGGCGCCTCCCGCTGGAGGTGCAGCGATGCTGCTCCGAAAGACCGCCCTCGTGCTGGCCCTCGCCGCCGCCGCCGTGCTCGCGTCCACCGCCACGGCGACCGCCGCCCCCGCCGACCCGGTGGCCGTGCCGACCGCCGCCGCCCCCGCCGACTTCGCGGCCGCCGCCGCGGCCAACCCGGTGATCGTGGTCGGTGGGCTCAGCGGCATCGCCGTCGCCTACGAGCCGATCGCCGCCCGGCTGCGCGCCGACGGCTACCGCACCTTCATCTACCAGCTTCCCGGGCTGGGCCTCGGCGACATCCCCACCTCGGCCCGCGCCTTCGCCAGCTACGTCAACCAGGTACGCGCCAGCACCGGCGCGGCGGCGGTCGACGTCGTCGCCCACTCCGAAGGCGGTCTGGTCAGCCGCTACTACCTCAAGCGGCTCGGCGGCACCGCCTCCGTCGGTCGCTACGTCAGCCTGGGCACCCCGCAGTACGGCACCTACGTGGCGAACATCGTCGCGTTCCTGGGCCTGGGCAGTTGTGCCGGCGTGGTCGCCTGCCAGCAGATGACCATCGGTTCGGCGTTCCTGGCCGACCTCAACGACGGCGACGACACCCCCGGCGCGGTCCGCTACACCACCATCCGCACCCTCCAGGACGAGCTGGTCCGGCCGACCGGGAACGCCGCCGTCAACGACGGTGCGACGAACGTGCTGATCCAGGCCTCCTGCCCGCTGCGGGTGGTGGGGCACCTCGGTCTGGTCCTCGACGGCACGGCGTACACCATCGTGCGCGGCGCCCTGGTCGACGGCCCGGTGCGACCCAACTGCCTCGCGCTCTGACCAGGCCGGGGGAGGTGGTCCCGGCGGGGCCACCTCCCGTGGGCGCGCGACGGTGAGTGTCGGTTGGCCGACGATGCGCCGAAACGCTCTGGCAGACATCAGACGTCCTCGATAACCTGCTCCGGCTGTCCATTCCCGACAGTTTTCGCCGTGAGGAGAAGGAGCAGCGCGGATGACCGAGCCGCACAGCGTGCCGCCGGAGAGCACCCCGCCGACCGTGCCGCAGCTCGACGTCCGGGCCGCCGAACCGCCGGCCGTCGACGACCCGCCACCCAGCGGTGGGTTCGCCGACCGGCCGCCGGGCTACCCCAGCGCGCTGGTCTGGCTGCGCGCCGGCATCCTGCGGGACTGGCGGGGCGTGCTCGGCGCGTTCGTCGCCACCTGGTTCTACCTGCCGGTCGGGCTGCTCCTGGCGTTCTGGGGTGGGCTCAGCCTCGCCGCCGTCGGCCTCTTCGCCGGTGGCCTCAACGCGGACGACCAGATCCCGTCGGCGCTGCGCGACGCCCCGCTGATCGGCTCTCTGCTGGAGGCGTTCCTCAGCCGCTCCGGCGGCCTGCTCGGCGGCGTGGCCGGCTTCGCGGCCGGCTTTTTGGCCGGTTTCCTCGCCGTGCTCGCGCTGCCCTGGATGGGGGTGGCCGACGAACCGCTGGCGCTGCTCACCGGGCTGCTCGGCACGGTCGCCGCGGCGGCGCTGATCGGGGTCCTCTACACGCTGTACCGGGTGCTGCTCGAACCGAAACTGCTCGTGGTGTCCGGCGCCCGCCAGCCCAGCCGCCGCGAGACCGCCCGCCTGCGCCCGGTGCTGGAGGAGTGCGCGCGCCGGCTCGGCCTGCCCAGCGTGCCCCGGCTGCTGATGGAGGACGACCCGGTCCTGAGCAACGCCCGGACGTACGCCCGGCACGTGGTGGTCAGCACCGCCGTGCTGACCGAGCCGGACGACGAGGTGGCCGCGCTGCTCAGTCACGAGCTGGTGCACTGGCGCACCGGCGACGAGATCACCAGCGCCTTCGTCCGTGGTGTCGGCCTGCCGCTGACCCTCGCGCACGCCCTGCCCACCTGGTTGATGCGGACCTTCCCGCACCCGGCCACCAACTTCGTGGTCTTCCTGTTCTTCTGGCCGGTGCTGCTCACCATGCGGTACGTGGTGCTGCCGCTGCACGCCCGCGACGTGCGGGCCGCGGAGTACCGGGCCGACCTGGGCGCGGTGCTGACCGGGCACCTCGACGGGCTACGGCGCGTCCTGGAACGGCGGCTCTCCTTCGAGAGCGGCCGTAGCGGCTGGGACGAGGCGGTCTGCGCCACCCACCCGCCGCACGAACTCCGGCTCGACGCGCTGGAGCGGGCGTCGGTGGCCGGCGTACCGGCGGACGCGGCCGAGCCCGTCACCGTCGAGCGGCTGTTCGGCCACACCGGCCCGGTCGGCACCCGCCGCACCTGGCTGCTGGTCGGCGCCCTCACCCTCGCCGCCTGCCTCGGCACCAGCGGTCTCGGCGTGGTGCAGTGGGCGTTCTTCCGCCCCCAGGCGGCGGTCGGCGGGTACTTCTCCGCGCTCGCCGACCGGGACAGCGCGGCCGCGCTCGACGTCCTCACCGACCAGGGCGACGGCACCGACCGGGACCTGCTCGCCAAGCTGCTGCGCGGCAAGGGCTACCAACCGCCGACCGACGTCGAGATCAGCGAACTGGAGCGCGACGGTGACAGCGCCACCGCCACGGTGACGTACCGGCTGGCCGACGCGCCGCAGACCGCCACCCTCACGCTGAGCCGCGAGCAGGAGGCCACCGCCGGGCTGTTCCACGGCTGGCGGTTGACTGGCGGGCCGATCCCGCTCAACTCGTCGATCGCCGACCCCGGGGTACGCCTCAACGGGGTGGAGCTGCCGGTCGCCACCGAGGGGGCACCGCTGGTGCTGTTGCCCGGGGTCTACACCGCGACCGGTCCGTCCAGCGCGCTCAGCGAGACGCCCACCACGGCCGTGACGGTCGGCCCGGGGCAGAGCGCGGCGAACCTCGAACTGACCCCGGTGCTCAAGCCCACGGCGGTCGAGGCGGTCGAGGCCCGGGTCCGCGCCTGGTTGGACGAGTGCGCCAAGCAGACCGTCGCCGCGCCGCCGGGCTGCCCGTTCCGGTACTACGGCGGCGAGAGCACCCGAAAGGTCACCTGGAAGATCCTGGAGTACCCGAAGATCGCCGTCGAGCTGACCGGCCCGAGCAGCGCCCGGGTCTTCACCCCGGTGGAGACCCAGGGTCGGGTGCAGGTCAGCGGCACCACCACGTACTTCGGCACCAGCTCGCCGTTCACCGACGACGACACGTTGACCGTCGCGGGCGTCGCCACCGCCGACGGGGACGCCGTCGCGTTCCAACCCGCCTCCGACTGACCGAAAGACACACCGTGACCGACAGTGACGTCGCAGCCCGGCTACCCGTCCGGCTGACCATCAACCCCCGTCAGCGCCAGCCCTCCGCTGTCGACCTGCTGACCTGGATCCACCGCCGCCCCGAGTACCGGCCGGTGGTCCGCCAGGCCGGCGGCGGCGGGGGACGCCCCGGCTTCAGCGACGCTGTGCTCATCGCGGTGCTGGCGCAGGGGCTGCTGCCAGGGCTGTTCAACCTGTTGCAGTCCTGGGTCGACCAGCAGCGCACCGAGGCCAGCGTCCGGATCCAGGCCGGCGACACCGAGGTGGAGATCCAGGTGAACGGCCGCACCGATTCGGCTCGCCTGCTGACCCAGGCGACCGAGGCGCTGCGCGCCGCCCGGGAGCCCGCCCGACGCCGCCGACTGAACCGACGGCGTCCGGGCCGATGGCGTCCGTCCGGTGGCGTCCTGGCCGGCGGCGTCCGGCCGGCGGCTCAGCTGGCCTTGGCGAGCGCCTCGAACTCGTCGTCGGTGAGCCGCACGTCGGCCGCGCCCACGTTCTCCTCCAGGTGCGCCACCGAGGAGGTACCCGGGATCGGCAGCATCACCGGCGAGCGGCGCAGCAGCCAGGCCAGCGCGAGCTGCGCGGGCGAGGCGCCGTGCCCGGTGGAGATCGCGTCCAGCGGGCCGCCCGGACGGGCCAGCTCACCGGTGGCGATCGGGAACCACGGGATGAACGCGAGGTCGTTGCGCTCGCAGTACTCCAGCACGTCCTCGGCGCTGCGGTTGGCGAGGTTGTACAGGTTCTGCACCGAGACGATGTCGGTGATCGCCCGGGACTCCTCGATCTGCGCGACGCTCACCTCGGAGAGCCCGATGTGCTGGATCTTGCCCTCCTGGCGCAGCAACGCCAGCTCACCCAGCTGATCGGCGAGCGGCACCTGCGGATCGATCCGGTGCAGCTGGTACAGCGGGATGCTGTCCAGGCCGAGGTGGCGCAGGCTCAGCTCACACTGCTGCCGCAGGTACTCCGGGCGACCCACCACGCGCCAGTCGCCCGGCCCGGACCGGGTGAACCCACCCTTGGTGGCGATGACCAGGTCGTCGGCGTACGGGTGCAGGGCCTCACGGATCAGCAGCTCCGACACGAACGGCCCGTACGAGTCGGCGGTGTCGATGAACGTCACGCCGAGCTCGATCGCCCGGCGCAGCACCCGGACCGCCTCGGCCGGGTCCTTCGGATCACCCCAGACACCCGGGCCGGTGAGCTGCATCGCCCCGTAGCCGAGCCGGTTGACGGTGACGTCGCCACCGATGCGGTACGTGCCGGACGCCTTCGCGGGCTGCTCGCTGATGTTTGTTGCCATTGCCCGATCCCCAATCGTCTCGTCGTGACGGGCGCGGAACGCGCGGGAACGCCGCACCCACCCGTCACCGGTAGATCATCCCCCGGAATCGGCCCCGCACACCGCTCGCCGGCCGACTGTGCGGGTGGACACCCGCCGGGCAGGCGCCGCGACCAGTTGCCGCGAAGCGCCCGGTGGGACCGCGGACCGCGTGCGACGCTGGCCGGAGCCGGTGCGATCCGGCGCGACGGCGGAGGGAGCACCCATGGCGGGAGTGCCGCAGGTCAACTTCGCGCTCGACACGTACGAGTGCATCGTGATCTATCCCGGCGCGGCCGGCCGGGCCCTGCCCCCGGAGACCGTGCAGCGGTTGCAGGCCGAGCACGCCGAGCACATGCAGGCGTTGCAGCGCCGCGGCATCGTCCTGGTCGCCGGCTCGATCGACGGGACGACAAACAACCCGGAGCCGCCGATCGGCTTCGGACTGGCCCGCACCGGCAGCGTGGAGGACGTCCGCAGCGTGCTGGAGGCCGACCCGGCGGTGCAGGCCGGGCTCTATCGGATCGACGTGCTGACCTTCCTCTGCCCGGCCGGCTCGTTGGAGTTTCCGCTGGTCAAGGCCGAGAGCTGAGTCGCCGGTCGACCGGCCGCTGTCGTGATGGCGACGGCGCTCGGCGGCGTGCCGGTGCTACGGTCGCGCCCAGCGAGGGCCGCCGCCGGGGCGTACCCGGCGCCAGGCCCCGGTCGAGGAGTCGCCATGGTCTCCGCCGCCACCCCCGATGTCAGCACGGCCGCCGCCCGGCTACGCGCCCTGCTCGGCGACCGGCTCCACGAGCCGGGCGACCCCGGCTTCGCCGCCACCATCCGGCTCTGGAACGGCGCGGTGCGCCGCGCGCCCGCGCTGGTCGCGCACTGCCGCGTCGCGACGAGGTGGCCGAGGCGGTCCGCGTCGCGCCCGGTGCCACCTGCCCG
>NZ_JAEVHL010000255.1 GCF_016803395.1 Micromonospora tarensis
GTCGCGTCGGCGCGGAGCGGATCCTCCGCCCGGTCGAGCGGGTCGGCGGTGGGCTCGTCGAAGCGCTCCTCGGCGGGCGGACGCGGTGCTGGGGTGGCCCGCCTGGGCAGTCCGGCACCGGACTGTTGCTCGACGACGACGCCCTCCAACACGACCGGACCACCCGGGCTCTGGTGCATCACCACCGGCTCGCGCTCCTCGGGCAGCAGGCCCGGGTCGTCGCGTCGGGAGTCGTCGCGGGGAAAATCGGCGCGCGGCGAGTCGGCGCGCGAGGGCTCGGGGCCGAGTGGGTCGCGGAACGAGTCGCCGACCGGCTCCCGGAAGTCGTCCCGGAATTCGTCGTCGGGCGCGCGGTCGGCCCACGGGGGTGCGTCCTGCTGGATCAGCAGCTCGTCCATCGCGTCGGCGTCGGCGAACTCCGGCGGGAGGTCGGCGACGGCGGCGGCGGTCTCGGCGTGGGTCGGCACCTCCTCCCAGAGGACCTTGACGTGCCGCTGGTCGTCCAACGCGACCCGGATCGGCAGGGTCTGGCCCAGCGACGGCCACTTGGAGACCGGCACCCGGGGCTCGATGATCTTCTTGGACCGCGGTGGCAGGCCGGGCGCGTCGATCACCAGTTGCAGTTCACAGCGGCCGAAAGCGTACTGGGTGGGTGGTTCGGAGGCGCTGTGCACGTGCCCGACGCCGACGACCCAGGTACGACCGCCGCCGCGCACGGTCGCCAGCGCGATCGCCAGCACCAGCAGGGCGACCCCGAGGGCCACGATGGCCCAGCTGGTCATGCCCAGGCCGAACAGGACGACGAACGTGGCAACGGTGCCCAGCACCGTGCCGATCAGCTTGCGTACCGGCGCGATGGGCCGGTTCCCGCCATTCGCCACAGTGGACCTCCCGGGGTCAGGGCCAGGCTAGGCCGGATCGGCCACCGGGGGAAAGACCGGCCGCCGCGCCGGCGCCGGGACCGGGTCGCTAGGCTGACGGTACCGAGCCCGAGCGTCCAGCGCGTACAGGAGGAACCCAGCGTGTCCAGCAACAGCCCGGATGAGCGCAGCCTCGTTCTGATCAAGCCCGACGCGGTCCGCCGCGGCCTGGTCGGCGAGGTCCTCTCCCGCTTCGAGCGCAAGGGGCTGCGGATCGACGCGATGGTGCACCGGACAATGGACGCCGCGCTCGCCGACGAGCACTACGCCGAGCACGTCGACAAGGCGTTCTATCCGCCGCTGAAGGACTTCATGACCGGCGGCCCGCTGGTCGCCCTGGTGCTCTCCGGCGACCAGGTCATCGACGTGGTGCGTGGGCTGGTCGGCGCGACCGACGGCCGCCGGGCCGCCGCCGGCACCATCCGGGGCGACCTGTCGCTGTCCAACCGGGAGAACCTGGTGCACGCCTCCGACTCGACGGACAGCGCCAAGCGCGAGATCGCGCTCTGGTTTCCCGAGCTGGGCTGACGCGTCCCTCGGGCCGACCGGCGGCCCCGGGGTTCAGGCGGTCGGTGGCACCTTCGACGGGTTGCCGACCACGTAGATCCCGGTGATCCGCCCGGCGGCCGCGGCGATGGTCAACGTGTACCGAGTGCCGTCCGCGCGGGTGACCAGCACGCCGGGCTCGGTGTTGAGTTCGATCGGGTGCACAGTCATCGAGTGGCGCGGGCCGTAGATCCCCACGAAGAACCGGGCGATCCGGTCCGCGCCGGTGACGGGGTTGATCGCGGCCCGTACCCGGCCGCCGCCGTCGTTCCAGGCGGTGGCGTCGGCAGCGACCAGGCCGGTGAGCGTCGCCAGGTCGCCGTCGCGGGCGGCGGCGAGGAAGGCGTCCAGCAACCGCTCCTGCTCCGACCGGCTGGCGGTGAACCGGCGCTGCTCCCGCCGCACCCGCTCGGTGGCCCGGTGGTGCAGCTGCCGGCAGTCGTCGACGGACCGGCCCAGGATCTCGGCGATCTCCGCGTACGGCAGCTCGAAGGCGGTGTGCAGGACGTACACCGCCCGCTCCGGTGGGGTCAGCCGCTCCAGCACGTGCAACAGCGCGGTGGAGAGCGAGTCGCGTAGCTCCACGCGGTCCAACGGCCCGAACGGGGAGGGCGCGGTCGGCACCGGCTCGGGCAGCCACGTCCCGACGTACGTCTCGCGGGCCGCCTGCCGGGCGCGCAACCGGTCCAGCGCCAGCCGGGTGACCACCCGGGACAGGTACCGACGGGGTTCGTCGACCGTCGAGCGATCCACCCCCAGCCAGCGCAGGTACGCCTCCTGGAGCACGTCCTCCGCGTCGTGTCGGCTGCCGAGCAGGCGGTAGGCGAGCCCAAGCAGCATCGGCCGGTGCGCCTGGAGCGCACCGGCCGCCTCTGCCGCCCCGGTGGTCACGCCTGTGCCGGGGGCTCCAGCCGCATCGTCACGCCGATCCGATTCCACACGTTGATTGTGGCGATCGCCATGACGAGGTCGGCCAGCTCCTTCTCCGACCAGACCTTGGCGGCGTCATCCCACACCTCGTCCGGCACGCCGTGCTCACCCAGCCGGGTGACCGCGTCGGTGAGGGCCAGCGCGGCCCGCTCCCGCTCGTCGAAGAACCGCGCTTCCCGCCAGGCGGCGACCGCGAACAGCCGCCGGCTCGACTCGCCGCCGGCGAGCGCGTCCCGGCTGTGCATGTCCACGCAGTACGCGCACCCGTTGATCATCGAAGCCCGCAGCTTCACCAGTTCCAGCACGGTGTGGTCGACGTTCGCCCGAACGTACTTCTCCATGCCCATGACGGCCTGGTACGCCTGCGGTGCGACCTCGGCCGGGTTCATCCTCTGCACGACAACCTCCCTGATCGGTCCGACACCGTCACGACGGTTCGGCCGGGTGCGCCGTGACAGTCGTGGCTGTGATCCCGCTCATGCCGCCAGGGGCGGGAGCGGGGGCCGGCCGAGCGGTGCGGTCAACCGCGGGTGGCCGGGACGGTGTCGGGCAGCACCTCGCGCGGGCGGGGGATCTGGACGTTCTCGACGGGTGCCTCCGCCGGGGCCGCCGTCGTCCCGGCGCCGTCGCGCGGGCCGGGTCGGCTCACCCGGGCGGCCAGCCGGCGACCCACCTCGATCATGGGCAGCTCGATCCAGCGGTAGAGCACGTCGGCGATGACCAGCCCCACCACCGTCGTCGCGAGGAAGAAGGCGGTGCTCCGGTGGGCGATCGCCGGCACCAGCCCGGCCGCCGCCCGGGCCGCGATGGCCTGCACCAGGTACAGCGAGTACGAGCGTTCGCCGACGAAGACCAGTGGCCGCACCCCCAGGCCACGGGCGAGTGGGCTGCGGGAGAGCAGGGCCGGCAGCAGCACCGCCGTCGCGGCGGCGTAGCTACCGATCAACGCCTCCTGGCCGAGGCGGGTGGGCCAGAACTGCACGCACACCTGGACCCCGACGAAGCCCAGGATGACGACGGTGGCGACCACCGGGTGGGTCAGGGGCCGGAGCACTGCGAAGCCCCGGGGGTTGTGCACGACGATCGCGGTCAGGCAGCCGAGCAGGATCGCCACGTAGTGGATCGGCCAGCTCAACCAGGCGATGTCCGGCGGGATCATCGCGATGAAGAGCACCAGCAGGCAGAGCGTCACCAGCAGCCGACGGCGGAACACGCCGGCGACCGCCACGAAGGCGATGGCCGGCCAGAACAGGTAGAACTTCTGCTCGATGCCGATCGTCCAGGAGTGCAGGAACGGTGCGTTCGGCGCCAGGAGTTCGTTGAGGAAGAGCAGGTAGTACTTCATGCCCCGCTCGATCGAATCCGCGGTGCCGTTGATCCGGGCCAGCCCCCAGTACAGGAAGAGCACCAAGAGATAGACCGGCAGGATCCGGAAGAACCGCCGCAGATAGAAGGCACGCAGCGAGACCCGGCCGTAGCGGTGCTCCTCGCGCAGCAGCAGCGTGGTGATCAGGAATCCCGAGAGCACGAAGAACAGGTGTACGCCGATCCAGCCGGTCAGCCATGTCCAGGACGGCCCGCCGTAGTGGAAGGCGATGACCATGACAGCGGCCAGTGCCCGCAGCCCGTCCAGGGCGGGGAATCGACGCATGGCCTGGAAATCGTCGTACCGAAGCGAACGCACCGGCGAAGTTTGCGCGAGCGCGCCACCGGGGTCAAGCCAAGGACCCGGCCGGGTGCAGGGATTAGTCGGCGGCGCGGTGGTGGGCGGGTCTTGTATCGTGGATAGCCGTAAGGCGATGACCCGGCCATCACCGGTGAGCCTCCGGAAGAACAGCCGGGCAACCGGCCCAGTAGAACCGGACGGGTGCGGCCCGTCACAGCCGGCAAATGAGCGGGCGGTCGATCCTGACCGCCAAGCGGGGTGGTACCGCGGGCCATCCGGGAACGCCGTCGAGGCGTACCCCGGGGAGGTTCGTCCTCGCAGACCCACGTTGAGTGAGCTGCGAGGAGAGCGACACCCGATGGCCTATCCGTTGCACGACCCGACCGCCGCCGGTGTGCCGGCGAGCCCGGACCTGCCCGCGGTCGAGCGCCGGGTGCTGGAGCACTGGACGGCCGACAAGACCTTCGAGGCCAGCATCGAGGCCCGTCCCGCCGGAACCGACGGCAAGAACGAGTACGTCTTCTACGACGGCCCGCCGTTCGCCAACGGCCTGCCGCACTACGGCCACCTGTTCACCGGGTACGTCAAGGACGTGGTGCCGCGCTACCAGACCATGCGCGGGCGGCACGTCGAGCGGCGCTTCGGCTGGGACTGTCACGGCCTGCCCGCCGAGGTGGTGGCCGAGAAGCAGCTCGGCATCACCAGCAAGGCGGAGATCATCGACCTGGGCGTGGCCCGGTTCAACGACGCCTGCCGCACCTCGGTGCTGGAGTTCACCCAGGACTGGGAGCGGTACATCAACCGGCAGGCCCGCTGGGTCGACTTCGCCAACGACTACAAGACCCTCGACCTGGACTACATGGAAAGCGTCATGTGGGCCTTCAAGACCCTGCACGACAAGGGTCTGATCTACGAGGGCTTCCGGGTGCTGGCGTACTGCTGGCGGTGCGAGACGCCGCTGTCGAACACCGAGACCCGGATGGACGACGTCTACCGGGACCGGCACGACCCCACCCTGTCGGTGTGGTTCGAGCTGACCGCCGACGAGTCCGCCCCGGAGCTGGTGCGGGGGCCGGTCAAGCTGGGCGTCTGGACCACCACGCCGTGGACCCTGCCGTCGAACCTGGCGCTCGCCGTCGGCCCGGACATCGAGTACGCGGTGCTGGAACGCGACGGGGAGCGCTTCGTGGTGGGCGCGGCGCGGCTGGCCGCGTACGCCAAGGAGCTGGAGGGCTACCAGCAGGTCGGCACGGTGTACGGCCGGGACCTGGCCGGACGCCGCTACACGCCGCTGTTCGACTTCCTCGTCGAGCAGGCCGGCGAGAACGCCTACCAGGTGCTCGGCGCGGACTTCGTCACCACCGAGGACGGCACCGGGATCGTGCACCTCGCCCCGGCCTTCGGTGAGGACGACCAGAACGTCTGCAACGCGGCCGGCATCCCCACCATCGTCACCGTCGACGACCACACCCGGTTCACCGCGCTGGTCCCGCCGTACCAGGGCGAGCAGGTCTTCGACGTCAACAAGCCGGTGATCCGGGAGCTGAAGGAGCGGGGGGTGGTGCTCAAGCAGGACACCTACACCCACTCGTACCCACACTGCTGGCGCTGCGACACCCCGCTGGTCTACAAGGCGGTGTCGTCGTGGTTCGTCGCCGTGACGACGTTCCGGGACCGGATGGTCGAGCTGAACCAGGAGATCAACTGGACGCCGGCGCACATCAAGGACGGCTCGTTCGGCAAGTGGCTGGCGAACGCCCGGGACTGGTCGATCAGCCGGAACCGGTTCTGGGGCTCGCCCATCCCGGTGTGGAAGTCCGACGACCCGAACTACCCGCGCCTGGACGTCTACGGCTCGCTCGCCGACATCGAGCGGGACTTCGGCGTACGCCTGGGCGACCTGCACCGGCCGGCGGTGGACGAGCTGGTCCGCCCCAATCCGGACGACCCGACCGGTCAGTCATGATGCGTCGGGTGCCGGAGGTGCTGGACTGCTGGTTCGAGTCCGGGTCGATGCCGTTCGCCCAGGTGCACTACCCGTTCGAGAACGCGGACTGGTTCGAGCACCACTACCCGGGTGACTTCATCGTCGAGTACATCGGGCAGACCCGGGGCTGGTTCTACACCATGCACGTGCTGGCCACCGCGCTGTTCGACAGGCCGGCGTTCCGCAACTGCCTGAGCCACGGCATCCTGCTCGGCTCGGACGGGCGCAAGATGTCCAAGAGCCTGCGCAACTACCCGGACGTCTATCACGTCTTCGACTCGTACGGGTCGGACGCGATGCGCTGGATGCTGATGTCCTCGCCGGTGCTGCGCGGCGGCGACATGGCGGTCACCGAGACGCTGATCCGCGACGCGGTCCGGCAGGTGCTGCTGCCGCTCTGGAACGTCTGGTACTTCTTCACGCTCTACGCCAACGCCGACGGTTACCAGGCGCGGCGGCGCACCGACTCGACGCACCTGCTCGACCGGTACGTGCTGGCCAAGACGAACGAGCTGGTGTCGACGGTCGGCGCGCAGCTGGACGCGTACGACATCTCCGGTGCCTGCGCCACCGTCCGTTCCTACCTGGACGCGCTGACCAACTGGTACGTCCGTCGGTCCCGGGATCGGTTCTGGTCTGGTGACGTCGACGCCTTCGACACCCTGTCGACCGTGCTGGAGACGCTCTGCCGGGTGGTGGCGCCGCTGGCGCCGCTGACCGCCGAGGAGATCTGGCGCGGCCTGACCGGCGAGCGGTCGGTGCACCTGACCGACTGGCCCTCGGCGGAGGAGTTCCCGGCCGACCACGACCTGGTCGCCGCGATGGACAACGTGCGGGCGGTGGCCTCGGCGGCGCTGTCGCTGCGCAAGGCCAAGGGGCTGCGGGTACGGCTGCCGCTGGCCAGGCTGACCGTGGCCTCGCCGGCGGCGGAGCAGCTGCGGCCGTTCGCCGACCTGGTCGCCGACGAGGTCAACGTGAAGGCGGTGGAGTTCAGCGCGGAGCTGTCCGCGTACTGCGAGCAGGTGTTGACGGTGGTGCCCCGGGCGCTCGGCCCACGGGTCGGCAAGCAGGTGCAGCAGGTGATCAAGGCGGTCAAGGCCGGCGACTGGGAGCTGGTCGACGGTGCCCCGGTGGCCGCCGGCGTCACCCTCGCCGAGGGGGAGTACGAGCTGCGCCTGGTCGCCGCCGACGCCGAGCACTCCGCGCCGCTGCCCGGGGGCGAGGGCGTCGTGGTGCTGGACACCGACGTCACCCCGGAGCTGGCGGCCGAGGGGCTGGCCCGCGACGTGGTGCGGGTGGTGCAGCAGGCCCGCCGGGACGCCGACCTGGACGTCTCGGACCGGATCGTGGTGTCGGTGTCGGCCTCCGAGGAGGTGCGGGCGGCGGTTGCCGCGTTCGCCGACTTCGTCTCCGGTGAGGTGCTGGCCGACTCGGTGGACTTCGCCGAGGGCCTGGATGGCTTCGCCGGTGAGGTCGGCGAGGGCGAACGGGTGACGGTCACCGTCCGCCGGTCGTAGCACGCGGGGCGGACGCCGCCGCACCTCCGTCTGCGGGGTGTGGCGCGTCCGCTACCGTGACACCGCCTGCTCGCACCTCATCTGCCGGAGGACCAGTGCCCCTGCTCTACACCATCGGCAAGCTGACCGTGGCGCCCACGCTGCGGGTGGCGTTCCGCCCGACCGTGGAGGGTCTGGAACACGTGCCGGAGACCGGCGGCGCGATCTTCGCCGGCAACCACCTCTCGGTGGCCGACGAACTGTTCCTCGGCACTGTGGTGCCCCGGCACCTGGCGTTCTGGGCCAAGTCGGAGTACTTCAAGGGCACCGGTGTGAAGGGCGCCATCTCCAAGTTCGTCCTCACCGGACTGGGCGCGATTCCGGTCGAGCGGGCCGGTGGGCGCGCGGCGCTGTCCGCGTTCGACGCGGCGATCCCGGCGCTCAAGGGCGGTGACCTGGTGGTGGTCTACCCGGAGGGCACCCGCTCCCCGGACGGCAAGCTCTACCGGGGGCGCACCGGCGCGGCCCGGCTGGCCATCTCCGCCGGTGTGCCGATCATCCCGGTGGGCATGATCGGTACGGACAAGGCGCAGCCGATCGGCGCCCGGGTGCCCCGCCCCGGCGCTGCCAAGATCACGGTTCGGTTCGGCAAGCCGCTGGACTTCAGCGGCCGGCCGGACGACCGCACGTCGCTGCGGCAGATGACCGACGAGCTGATGAGTGAGATCCAGAAGCTCACCGGCCAGGAGTACGTGCCCCGCTACGCCCCGCCGCGCGCCCACCCGGACCCGACCCGCGACGCCTGACCACCGCGCGGGCGGCACGTCGAACCGGCACCGGGCCGTTGGCCGCGCTGGAGCTTGGTGCGCTGGCCGGGCCGGAGCCTTGGCCGTGACAGGGCCCGCCCCTGGCCGCGACGCGGCCCGGCCCTTGGCCGTGACTGACCGATGGCTGCTGGCCGCTGCCGCGACGGCACCTCTCCCTTTAACGGGTATACCTGTGAGTCATAAATATGACTCACAGGTATACCCGTCTGCACCTCTGCCGACCTGGGCGACGTGACACAGGGTTACCGCAGCCGTGACGTGGCCAGGTCGTCCGTAGTGGTCAGCCTCGTTCCGGCTGGACGATCTGGGCGCGCAGGGTGGCCAGCAGGTCGGCGCTGTCCGCGACGGAGAGCCTGGTGAACACGCCGGTGGCGATGCTGCCGTGGTCGACCGACGTGCAGACCACCACGTCGCTGCCGTCCGCCTGGCCCACCGCGCACCGTTCGTACCTGCCGCGCACACCGGTGTCCACGCTCTCCGGGGTGGCCAGCGCGTACCGGTCGGTGAGCCGACTCATCTCGGCCTCCGCGTCCGACTCCGGGGTCAGCCGGAAGCCGGTGCCGCCGAAGACCGTCACCCGCTTGCCATTGGTCGTGGCGTAGACGCCGGCGAAGGTCTCCTCGACCAGCCAGTGCTCCTTGCGTACCTCGCCCTGCAGCTGTCGGGCCGTCTCCGCGCTGCGGTCGTCCTGCCGCAGGCTGAGGTCCTCCACCTGCTCGGGCAGCGCCGAGCGGGCCGGGTACTGGGCCGAGATCGGAAACCCGTAGTACGCGGGGCAACCGCAGCAGCAGGCCAGGGTGAGCAGCAGCAGCCACGGCCAGCGGCGTCGCCGCCGAACCGGTACGTACCCCTTGGGGGCCGGCCAGCCCGGCGGCGGCCCGGGCGGCGGCGCCGGCGGTGCGGAGCGCTTGCTCCGACGCTGCTTCGGCACCTTCAC
>NZ_JAEVHL010000256.1 GCF_016803395.1 Micromonospora tarensis
GGCGCGGAGCCGTCCGCCGGGTACGCCAGCCGGCCACGACGGCCACCCCGCCGACCAGCAGCGCCACCGCGAGCGCCGAGCCGGTGACCCGGAGCCGCGCCCGTCGGTCGGCGAACCGCCGGAGCGCCTCGGGGTGCGTCAGCTCTTGGCCGTCGGCGGCATCGCTGAGCGACCGATACATCTCGGACAGTTCACGCGACATCGTTGGCCTCCAGTTGCACCGTGGCGAGTTCGGGCAGCAGCGCGGCGAGGCGGGCCCGGCCCCGGGAGAGCCAGGACTTCACAGTGCCGACCGGGACGTCGGTCTCCCGGGCGATCTCCTCGACCGACATGTCGAAGAGGTAGTGCAGGGCCAACGCCTGCCGGTGGGCGGCGGGCAACTGACGGAGCGCCCCGACCAGGAGCACCCCGTCCTCGCTCGGCGGGGGTGCGACCGCCGGCGGCCCGGTGCGGCTCTGCACCGCCCGCCAGCGGTGCAGCCGCCGCCAGCGGTCGGTCGCCAGCCGGGCCACCACGAGCCGCAGCCACGCCTCCGGCGCGGGATGCGCCGACAGTCGCCCCCACTGCCGCCAGGCCCTGGTGTACGCCTCCTGCACCAGATCCTGCGCCTCGCTGTGGTCGCCAGCGACCGCGTAGCCGTACCGCACCATCCGCCGAGCGGTGCTGCGGTAGAAGTCATCAAAGCTCTGCGCGTCCCGCACCGCCGACCCCCCTCGTTCCGACCCCGTTGCAAGGAGGACGGCGGACCGGCGGCACAGGTTGCGGGGCTGGCCGGACGTGTCGGCGAGACGACAGATGCGGATAGATCGGGACACAGCGAAGCCCCCGCCGTGCGGACCTGATCTGGTCCGGCGACGGGGGCTCCGCGCGGAACTGCCCTCGGTGTGCGGTCAGCCGCCGGCGCTCGGGCTCGGCGACGGGCCGCCGCTGGGCGAACCGCCCGGGTTGGCGGCCTGCTGCGCCTGCTGGAACGCGGTGAGCGCCTCGTCCAGCGCCTTGAGTGCGCGACCGTACCGCTCGAAGTCACCGGACGTCTGCGCGGCCCGGACCTCGGTGATCGCGCTCTGCACCCGGTCCGCCGCGGTGGCCAGCTCGCCGGTCGGCGGCGGGGTGCCGGCGCTCGGCGGCGGCGTCGGCGACGACGGCGTGGGGGTCGGCGTCGGGGTCGTCGGGTTACCCCCGGTGCTCGGCGGCGGCGACGTGCCCTGCCCAGCCTTCTTACCCTGCTCGACGAGCTGCTTGATGCCGTCGTTGATGTTGTCGGCGAGCGCCACGAAGGAGCCACCGTCACCGTACGAGAGCAGCACCTTCTGCAACAGCGGGTACGCGTCCTGCTGGTTGCTCTTCACGTAGACCGGCTCCACGTAGAGCATCCCGTCGGCGAAGGGCAGCGAGAGCAGGTTGCCGTACTGCACCTGCGCCTGGTTGCTGGAGAGCAGGTTGAGCTGCTGACGGATGTTCGCGTTGTTGGTCATCTGCTGGTGCACCTGCACCGGGCCGGAGATCCGGGTCTGATCCGGCAGCTCCAGCACCTCCAGCCGGGGCTTCCCCTCGACGTACGACCCGGAGATCAGCGCGGCGAGGTTCTGCCGGCCGTTCGGGGTGACCGCCGAGGTGAGCTGGAACCGGGGGCTCTCCTGCCCCGGGAACTGGGTGAAGAGGTAGTACGGGGGCTGCTTCTGGCCGCTGTCCGGAGCGTCCGGCACGTTGGGTACCTGCCAGAAGTCCTGCGCCGAGTAGAAGTCACCCGGGTTGGTCACGTGGAACTTGGTGAGCAGGTTGCGCTGCACCTTGAACATGTCCGCCGGGTAGCGCAGGTGCTCGGTCAGCTCGACCGGGATCTCCGCCTTCGGCAGCACCAGGTCACCGCCGAACGCCTTGTTCCACGCCTTGAGCACCGGGTCGGTGTCGTCGTACTCGTAGAGCTTCACGGTGCCGTCGTACGCGTCGACGGTGGCCTTCACCGAGTTGCGCATGTAGTTGACGTTCTCCCGGGCCAGCTGAAGGTGCCCCGGTTGGTCAACTCGTCGGTGGTCTCGGTCTGCAGGTTGACCCGCTCGGCGTACGGGTAGGTGGCCGCCGTGGTGTAACCGTCGACGATCCACTGCACCCGACCGTCGACCACCGCCGGGTACGGGTCGCCGTCCAGGGTGAGGAACGGCGCGACCTTCTCCACCCGGTCGCGCGGGTTACGCACGTAGAGCAGCTTGGAGTCCTTGTTGACCGCCTCGGAGAGCAGGAAGTTCGACTCCTGCTCCTTGATGGCGTAGAGCAGCCGGCGGGTGAAGGAGCCGATCTCCACGCCGCCCTCACCGGTGTAGGTGTAGGACTCGCCGCCGCCCTCACCGACCGGCCTGTCGAACTCGGCCTTCTTGTTCGGGTCGGACTGCCCGACGATCGCGTAGTCGTCGGCCGCCATCCGCTCGCCGTAGTAGATGCGCGGCTGCTTGGCGGGGATCTGCTCGGTCTGCGAGGAGCACGCCTCCTGGGTCTTCTCCCCCAGGAAGCCGGAGACGAAGAACGGCTGTCCACCGCAGACCACCTGGTTGGCCGGGGCGGCCACCAGTCCGTACCCGTGGGTGTAGACGGTGTGCCGGTTGATCCAGGTGTTCTGCTGGTCGGTCAGCTCGCCGTAGTTGATCTCCCGGACCCCGACCACGTAGTCGGAGGTCTTGCCGTTCACCCCGTACCTGTCGATGTCCAGCTTGGGGCCGAAGTCGTAGAAGCCACGCACCTGCTGGAGCTGGGTGTACGTCTCGCTGACCAGCTGCGGGTCGAGCAGTCGCACGTTCGACACCACCGAGGTGTCGGTGGCCAGGTTCGCCGGTGGGGTGAGGTTGCTCGCCGCGTACGGGGTCGTCTCGGTCGCCCCCAACCCGAACGCCGCCCGCGTCGCGTCGATGCTGCGCTGGATGTACGGCGCCTCCTTGTCCTTGGCGCTCGGCTTGACCTCGAAGGTCTGCACCGCCCAGGGATAGATGCCGCCGATGGCCACCGCGGACACACCGAGCAGCGCCAGCGAGATGCCCGGCCAGACCAGGTTCCGCATCCAGGCGTTGGAGAACACGATGATCGCGATCGCCACCACGATCGAGATGTAGGCCAGGATCTCCTTCGCCGGCAGCAACGCGTTGACGTCGGCGTAGCCGGCGCCGTACAACTTGGCGCCCTCGTTGTACTCCAGCAACATCGCCCGCCGGTCCAGCACGTACGCGATGGCCTTCAACAGCACGAAGACCGCGACCAGGCTGCTCAGGTGCGCGCGGGCCGCGTTGCTCATCCGGTCCCCGACGCCCTGCAGGCGGACCCCGCCGAAGAGGTAGTGCACGGCCAACGCGCCGATCACGGCCAGCACCACAGCCGTGAAGGCGACCCCGAGCAGGTAACGCCAGAACGGCAGCTGGAAGACGTAGAAGCCGATGTCCACCCCGAACTCCGGGTCCTTGATCCCGAAGTCACCGCCGTTGCGGAAGAGCAGCCACTGGTTCCACCGGTTCTGCGCGGAGAGGCCGGCGAAGAGCCCGACCAGCGCGGCGGTCAGCGAGATCCAGGTGCCCAGCCGCGGGCTGAGCGCCATCCGGTAGCGCTCCAGGGTCGCCTGCTCCACCGAGTGCGGACGCAGTCGCGGGCGCAACCGGTAGGCCAGCCAGAGGTTGCCACCGACGATCACCGCCATGCCGAGGCCGATGGCGAGGAAGAGCAGCAGTCGGGTCAGCAGGACGCCTGTGAAGACCTCGGTGTAGCGGACCTCGTCGAACCAGAGCCAGTCGGTCCACGCCTGGACACCCCAGCCGAGCAGGGTGAAGAGCACGAACACCCCGACCAGGACAGCGATGGTGACGCGCCCGCGCCGGCTCATCCTCGGAAGGGGGCTGCTGCTACGCATGACCACTGTTGGCTCCGCACGCTCGATGTGATCGGCTCCGACCAGGCACCCAGAGTACGGGGTGTTCCTGAGCGGGTAAGGGCACGGTCACACCGGTCAGCAACGGGTCGGCTGACCACCCGCGCGCAACGTCTCCAGAGCGGTCATCGCCTCGTCCAACGAACCCACCCGCAGCAGCGGCAGGTCGGGCTGGGGATTGCGCACCGCCTCGGCGCAGTTGTCCGCCGGCACCAGGAACACCCTGGCCCCGGCGTGCTTCGCGCCGACCAACTTCTGCGCGATCCCGCCGATCGGACCGACGGCACCCTCGTCGTCGATGGTGCCGGTGCCGGCGATGATCTGACCGCCGGTGAGGTCGGCCAGGGTCAGCTTGTCCACGATCCCCAGCGCGAACATCAGACCCGCGCTCGGCCCGCCGATGTCCCCCAGGTCGATGCCGAGCGTGAACGGGTGCGGCTGCTGCTGATCGATCTCGACGCCGATCCGCGGTCGGCCGTCCTGCTCCCGGCTGGTCACCGTCGCGGTGGCCGGCACGCCGTCCCGGGTGTAGCCGATGGTCAACGCCGTACCGGCCGGCTTGGCCCGGACCAGCTCGGTGACCTTCGCGGCCACCGGCACCGGCTGGCCGTCGACCGAGGTGATCAGATCGCCGGCCTTCAGCGCCCCGGCGGCCGGGCCGTCCCCGGCCACCGTCTTGATCACCACCTGCACCGGGAAGCCCAGCTCCCGCAGCGCGGCGGTCTCCGCGCTGGTCTGCGACGCCTTGAAGTCCTCGGCATTACGCTGCTCGACCTGCTCGGTCGACTCCCCCGGCGGGTAGACCAGCTCGCGCGGCACCACCGCCTCGTCGTCGGAGAACCAGCCCGCGATCGCCCCGCGCAGCCGCACAGTGGGCTGCACCCCCACCGTGGTCAGCCGCAACTGCCCGGCCGAGGTCGAGGTCTCCCGCCCGGAGACCTGGATGACCTCCTTACCGTCGGCCGTACCGAGGGTGTTGACCGTCGGCCCCGGGCCCAACACCACGTACGGGATCGGCACCCGGAGCACCCCGATGCTCAGCAGGGCGGTGAACAGGGCACCGAGCAGGACCGTCAGGCCACGACGTCTCATGCCGCAGAGCGTACCGACCGGGCACCGGGCACCCGCCGGATGCGCCGCGCGACTTCGCCCTCAGCGCAACGCCAGCGGCGACTACCTGGGGCGCGGTCCGCGTACCGTAGACGTCGTGCCTGATATTCCGTTCGGTTTCGCGCTCCCGGGTGGGCAACCACCAGACCCCAACGATCCCGCGCAGATGCAGCAGTTCATGTCGCAGTTGCAGCACCTGCTCTCCGCGCCGGGCAGCGGGCCGGTCAACTGGGACCTGGCCCGGCAGGTAGCAGCCAGCCAGCTCGCCGCCGCCGGCGACCCGGCGGTGTCACCGTATGAGCGTCACGCGGTCGAGGAGGCGCTGCGCCTCGCCGACCTGTGGTTGGAGCCCGCCACGGCGTGGCCGTCCGGCATCCAGTCCCCGGTCGCCTGGAACCGCAACGAGTGGATCTTCAAGACCCTGGACGTGTGGCGCAAGCTCTGCGACCCGGTCGCCAGCCGGATGGTCGGCGCGATGGGTGACCTGGTGCCACCGGAGGCGCGCGCCCAGCTCGGCCCGATGCAGTCGATGGTGGCGACCCTCGGCGGCGCGCTCTTCGGTGGCCAGCTGGGGCAGGCCCTCGGTTCGCTCGCCGCGGAGGTGCTCTCCGCCGGCGACATCGGGCTGCCGCTCGGCCCGGCCGGCACGGCCGCGCTCATCCCGGCAAACATCCGGGCGTACGGCGAGGGCCTGGAGCTGCCCGAGGACGAGGTCCGCCTCTACGTGGCGCTGCGCGAGGCCGCCCACCAGCGGCTGTTCCAGCACGTCCCGTGGCTGCGTGGGCACGTGCTCAGCGCGGTCGAGATGTACGCCTCGGGCATCCGGGTCAACCGGGAGGCGATCGAGGAGGCGATGGGTCGGGTCGACCCCACCGACCCGGAGTCGATGCAGGCGATCGCGCTGGAGGGCATCTTCACCCCGGAGGACACCCCGGCGCAGAAGGCCTCGCTGGCCCGACTGGAGACCGCGCTCGCCCTGGTCGAGGGCTGGGTGTGCCACGTGGTGGACAGCGCCGCCAGTGACCGGCTGCCCAACGTCGTCCGGCTGGGCGAGGCGTTCCGCCGCCGTCGGGCCGCCGGCGGTCCGGCCGAGCAGACCTTCGCCGCGCTGGTCGGTCTGGAGCTGCGACCGCGCCGACTGCGTGAGGCCGCGGCGCTCTGGGCGGCGCTCAGCCAGCACCGCGGCATCGAAGGCCGCGACGCCGTCTGGGGCCACCCGGACCTGCTGCCCTCCGACGACGACTTCGCCGACCCGGTCGCGTTCGCGATGAACGACATGGACCTCAGCGAGCTGGACAGCTTCGACTTCAGCGCTCCCGGTGGGGTGGAGGAGAAGGCTCCCGGCAAGCCCGACGAGGCCGACGGCGACGACGACGCCAAGTCCTGACGTCCGAGCCCCGGGCGCCTGCACGATCAACAGCGAGCGCCCGGGCACGGCCGCCGTGGTTGGCTGGTCCACGGGCTGGTCGACCCGCCAGCCTTTCGAGCCCGTCGGCGGTTACTGGCCGTCGGGACACCGCCGGTCACACGCCCGTCGGCCCGCCGGTGTCGAAAGCTGGTCGGGGCGTCCGCGAGGTCGCTCGCATCCGAAGCCTGCTGGCACCGGGAGGCCGGCCGCGAGCTGGTCAGGGTCGTCCTGCGCCCGAGAGGAGCGCGCGGGTCGCTTCCCAGCCCTCGAAAGCCGGGTCCAGGGTGGCCAGGTCAGCCGGGCCGCGCAGCCGTCGCCAGCCGGCGGTGACCGCCACGTCCCCGGGTCGGGGCGCACCGGACCGCGCCTGCGCCGGTGTCGCCGTGTCCAACTCCAGCACTGGTAGCCACCCCGGCGTGGGCAGTCGCACCGCCACCCCGAGCAGCCCCGCACCGCCGCCCTCTACCGGGGCCACCGCTACCGGCCGGGTGGTGAGCGGGCGTAGCAGCTTGCCGACGGTCAGTGCGGGCAGGTCAGGCACGTCAGCCACCAGCACCGCCGCCTGGTCGTAGCCCTCCAGCGCGGCGAACACCGCGTTCGGCGTCGCCTCGTCCACCTCGTAGACGGCGGTCCCGGGCCACACCAGCGCATCGGCCAGGGCACGGTCGGCCGGCGTCACCGCGACGGCGACCTCCACCTCGTTGAGCGTGGCGAGCAGGTCGATGACGTCTTCCGCGAGAGCGGCTCGCCACTCGGCCCGGTCGACGCCGGGCGGCGACCAGTGAACCGGCCCGAGCAACGCCACCACCACCCGTCGTGCCATGCCCCGACCCTAGCGCCCCGCCCACCCAGACCGCCCGGCCGGCAACTCGCTCAGCCCAACCGCCACCCGACGAACCACCTCAGCTCACCGCCAAGTCCACCCAGCCAACCCGCCCCGCGAGTCGGCCCGAGCCGTCCAGCGGCGACCCGCGGCATGATCCACTCGATTTCCCGGAAATCGCGGCATCCCCACCGCGCGGACACCACGCTTCCCAAGAAACCGAGTCGATCTCGCTGGATGTTTGCCTACTGCTGGGGGGCGCTCAGGTTGGGAGCGGGGCGCAGGAGGCGGCGGCCACCCCTTCGAGGTAGCCGCGGGCGCGTTCCGACTTGGGGTAGCGACCGACCAACGCCCAGAACCGGGCATTGTGGCTGGGCACGATGAGGTGCGCCAGTTCGTGCAGCAACACGTAGTCGATCACCCAATCGGGCATCTCCTGGACGCGGTGCGAGATCCGGATGCTCCGGTCGGCCGGGGTGCAGGAGCCCCACCGGCCGTTCTGGTTGGTGACCCAGCGGACGCTGGCCGGCACCGCCTTCGCGGCGTACCCGGTGAGGTAGAGGTCGATGAGCCGGTTGGCGCGGGCCAGCAGCTCGGCGTCGGAGCGGGCGAGGCGCCCCTCCCGGGCGGCGAGCCGGGCGAGCATCCGGTCGACCCACTCGCTCTCCTCGGCGCGGGAGAACTGGTCCGGGATGAGCACGACGACTCGCTCACCGTCACGGTACGCGGACACCGTGCGTCGTCGGCGCTGGCTGCGCCGCACCTCGACGACCGGCTTACGCGTCCCCGCCATCACTGGCCCGCGCAGCCTCGGCTACGTGTCACGAAGGCAAGCTAATGCGTACTGACCAGGGGTCCGCAAGAGTCAACCGCACGACACGCGCCCAGAAAATGGCGATTGGTCGCCCGGCGTCCGGAAAATTTCTTGACTGCGGCGTCGGCGGGCTATCTCGTCACCCTTGGTGAACACCGGCGGCCCCGACACGTGTCACCCCCCACCGTAGGTGATCACCGTTCCGAATGCTGCCGCAGGGGCACTCGCACGGGTGGCTGTGAGGGTTTGGTCGGCGTGTCCCCGCCAAACTGACTTATCCGACCTATTTCGCCATGCACACTCTCGACGTCGACTTGCTCACAGGCCGATGCACAGCTGACATGGAACTGCCCAGACCTGGGTAGGGTCCGCGGACCAGCGGTCACGAAGGTGGCCGCGGAGTGAGACCCAGCGCCGGCGCCGTGTGGCCCGCCGCCGGGCACCCCGCCGGGACGGCATTGACCGGCGGACGAGACGAGGAGGGCACCGTGGCCGACCAGGCCCAGACGACCTACAACGGTTACTGCGTGAAGTGCAAGGAGAAGCGGGACTTCGAGGGGCACGTCGAGGTCTCGAAGACCGGTATGAACATGGCCAAGGGCAAGTGCCCGGTTTGCGGCACAACAGTGAACCGCATCCTGGGCAAGGCCAAGGTCTGACCCAGCCGGGCGGCGGGGGCGGGGTGGCCGGTGGCCACCCCGCCCCCGTTGCCGTCCAACGGGCGGCACCTGGGCCGCAGCGCTCTGTCGGGTGGCCGACACTCGCACCGTCAGGCTGTGGAAAACCCACGAAATCCTGTGGATAGCGCTGGACAGCGGCCTGGTCGACCTGTGGACAACGATCGACCGAACGCGAAGAAGCGGTCACGATTAGTGACCATGAGCCGCACCGCACTGCCCCGCCCCACGTTGCTCCCCGGCCTCAGCCGGCTCTGGCGGGATCGGCACACCCTCCAGCTCGGCGTCGGTCCCGGGCCCGCCGTGCTCCTGGAGTTGGCCAACCCCCGCGCCGCCCACCTGCTCGACCTGCTCGACGGCACCCGCAGCGAGCGCGCCGTGCTGGCCCAGGCGGTGGCCACCCGGGTCGACGCCGACGACGCGCGTAGCCTGCTCGACACCCTGCGGGCGGCCGGCCTGCTGGT
>NZ_JAEVHL010000257.1 GCF_016803395.1 Micromonospora tarensis
CGTCGTCGGGTCCGACGCGGCGTCGCCGCCTGCCCGGTCGAGTGCCGGACCGGGCGGGCGGCGTCACCGACCGGGCCGTGGTGCCGGCCCAGCGGGTGGCCGGGGAGCCGGTCGGCGTCGAGATCAACGCTGGCTGATCGTCACGTCGCCGCTACCTGTCGAACCGTCGAGCACCACTGACGCGGCCGGGTCGTCGGCGACGGTGACCTGCGCGTCACCGGAACCGGTGTGGGACCGTACCTGGTAGCTGCCCGCCGGCACCAGCAGCGTCACATCGCCGCTGGACGCGTGCGCCCGCGCGGCGGCAGGCTTGTCCAGCTCGACTGTGACATTGCCGGAACCGGCCTCGGCGTCCGTCGTGCCACCGAGCCGACGCGCGGTGATGTCACCCGACCCGGCGCGCAGGCGGACGGCCCCGTTGACCTCGCTGACCTCGATGTCGCCGGAGCCGGTCTCCAGCTTGACCGCGCCGGTGGCGCCGATGACCCGCGCATCGCCCGAGCCCAGTCGAAAGTCCACCGCGCCGATCTTGCTCAGCTCGAGGTCACCGGAGCCGGACTCGCCCTGGAGCGTCACGCCCTCCGGGACTGTCACCTCGTAGGAGACGGAGCACCGGTCGCCGCAGTCGGTGTCCAACACCAGTTCGGCGCCCTTGATCTCGTATCGGGCCTGGGGCTCGCCGCCCTGGTAGCGCACCACGCGCTTGATCCGCGCCTCGCCCGCCGTGCCGCTGCCCCGGACGATCACGTCACCCGCACCCGGCAACACCCGGATCGTGGTGATCGTCACCGGCTCGGTGTCGTCGTAGTCGAGCCGACGCATCGCCAGGTTGTCGCACCCGGCGAGGACGATGAGGGTGGTGGCGAGCCCCAGCGCGACGGGGGTGCCGACGCGCCGAGAGCGCGGGGTGGTGGTGCGGTGCAGTGCCATGGCCAGCACGCTACGGCCGGCGACGAGGCCGGCGCATCGGGGTTCATCCGAGCATCCACCCCGAGCCGACCCTGATTTCACACCCCGAGGGAGAATGGCCCGATGGCCGGGTACCGCCGACAGCTCTACCGCGACGACGCGGTGGTGCTGCGTGTGCAGAAGCTCGGCGAGTCCGACCGGATCATCACCCTGCTCACCCGCCGGCACGGCCGGCTGCGCGCGGTGGCCCGGGGGATCCGGCGCACCACCAGCAAGTTCGGTGCCCGGTTGGAGCCGTTCGGCCATGTCGACCTCCAGCTCGCCGGTGACCCGAAGGGCAACCAGGGCAGCGCCCTGCACACCGTCAGCCAGGTCGAGGGCATCGACCTGTACGGCAAACGGTTTCTCGGGGACTATCCGCGCTACACCGCGGCGAGTGCGATCGCCGAGACAGCCGAGCGGCTCACCCCGGTGGAGCGGGAGCCGTCGCTGCGGCTGTTCCAGCTCACCGTGGGGGCGCTGAAGGCGCTGTCCCGGGGCGAGCACGCCACCACCCTGGTGCTCGACGCGTACCTGCTGCGCGGGATGTCGCTGGCGGGCTGGGCACCGGCGCTGGTCGCCTGCGCGGTCTGTGGCACTCCGGGGCGGCACCGGGCGTTCTCGGTGCCGGCAGGCGGCGCGGTCTGTCCGGATTGTCGGCCACCCGGAGCCGCTCATCCCGCGCCGGCCACCATCGATCTGATGTCCGCGCTGACCACCGGCGACTGGGTGCTCGCCGACGCCACCGATTCCGCCGTACGCCGCGAGTGCAGTGGGCTGGTCGCGGCTCACCTGCAGTGGCACCTGGAGCGCGCGCTACGCTCGCTGCCGCTGGTCGACCGGGGTGCCTCGGCGGCCGGCACGGCCTCGCCGCCGGAGGGCACCGGGGCCGTGGTGCTCCGGCCACGCGGCGACGTCGAGGCCGGGGCGGACGGTGCGAACAGGGAGTGACCGAGTGATCCGATCGAAGAAGGCTGGCCGGCGGGAGCCGAGCCCGCCGGTGCCACACCCGTCCGGGGCCCGGCCGCCGGCGCTGCCGGCCGAGGCGGTGCCGAGGCACGTGGCAGTGGTGATGGACGGCAACGGCCGCTGGGCCAAGGACCGCGGCCTGCCCCGCACCAAGGGGCACGAGGCGGGGGAGCACAGCCTCTTCGACACCATCGAGGGCGCGATCGAGATGGGCATCCCGTACCTGTCGGCCTACGCGTTCTCCACCGAGAACTGGCGGCGTTCGCCGGACGAGGTCCGGTTCCTGATGGGGTTCAACCGGGACGTGATCCGTCGCCGCCGCGACCAGCTGGTCGACCTGGGCGTACGGGTGGTCTGGTCGGGTCGGCCCGGGCGGTTGTGGAAGAGCGTCATCTCGGAGTTGCAGACCGCCGAGGAGATGTCCCGCGACAACTCGACGTTGACCCTGCAGTTCTGCGTCAACTACGGCGGGCAGGCCGAGATCGGTGACGCCGCCGCGGCGATCGCCAGAGACGTGGCGGCCGGCCGGCTCGACCCGGCGAAGGTCACCGAGAAGACCGTGGCGAAGTACCTCTACCACCCGGAGATCCCGGAGGTGGACCTTTTCCTGCGCCCCTCCGGGGAGGAGCGGATCTCGAACTTCCTGCTCTGGCAGACCGCGTACGCCGAGTTGGTCTTCCTGGACACGCTCTGGCCGGACTTCGACCGCCGCCACCTCTGGTACGCCTGCGAGCTGTACGCGCAGCGGGACCGGCGCTTCGGTGGCGCGCTGCCCAACCCGGTCGCGCCGGTGCTCTGAACCGGGGCGCTTATCCGCACGTCACTCTGGGTATCAGAGACGTCAGAAGCCACTGACGGAGGTGAACCCACATGATCCAGAAGCGCATTGCCCAGTGGGCGGTGATGGCGGTCGCGGTGCCACTGGCGGCTGCCGGCGCCCGTCGGCTCAGCCACACCCTGGAGACCCGGCGTGGTCCCTCCGGGGCCACCCGACTGCTGACCAGGGGCGCGGACCTGCTCCGCCCGCAGAAGGCCAAGCGCCGCCGCTTCTTCTCGACCCTCCGACCCCCCGGCCGCCCCCGCACCCGTGCGCGCGGCTTTCTTCCCAGCCCGCGCCCACGCCCACGCCGTGACCGGACTCGCTGACCGCCGGTCCGGGGGAGTCGACGGCGCCGAGGGGTGGGCGGTAGGTGGCGGTCTGCCGTTGTTCCCAGGCGGGGGGCAACCGGCGGCGGGTAGGGTCCGGAGGTGGCGGGCCGACGGCGGTTGGGGTGCGGATGCGGGATCTCCGGTTCAAGATGATCATGGCGTTGAACGCGGCCGACCTGGGCGACCCGATCTGTGAGCAGGTGGCCGAGATCTGCGCCGAGATCGCCGAACAGCACTGCGCCGAATTCGGCCACACGCCGCAGCTGCGGACCGGCGAGATCGCCGAACTGGCCACCGGCGAGCCGGCGCTGACCTGGGCGCCGTCGACCCCCGACGCCGGGCAGCGTGCCTGGTGACCGCCCCCGCGGTCGACATCCGTCGCGCCGAGGACCGGTTCGCCACCCGGATCTCCTGGCTGGACTCCAAGCACTCGTTCTCGTTCTCCCGGCACTACGACCCGGCCAATACCCACCACGGCCTGCTGCTGGTCAACAACGACGACGTGGTGCGCCCGGGTGCCGGTTTCGAGACCCACCCCCACCAGGACATGGAGATCGTCACCTGGGTGCTGCGCGGTTCCCTGGTGCACCAGGACTCCACCGGGCACTCCGGGGTGATCTACCCCGGCCTGGCGCAGCGGATGAGCGCCGGCACCGGCATCCTGCACTCGGAGAAGAACGACGCCTGGCGGCTCAACAACCAGGAGCCGCACAGCGACCCGGTGCACTTCGTGCAGATGTGGGTGCTCCCCGACGAGCAGGGCGTCGATCCCGGCTACGAGCAGCTGGAGATCGAGGACGAGCTGTTACGCGGTGGCCTGGTGCCGGTCGCCTCCGGAATGGACAGGTACGACGGCGCCTGCGCGATCCGGATCCGCAACCGGTACGCGACCCTGCACGCCGCCCGGCTCGCCCCCGGTGACGAGGTCACCATCCCGGACGCGCCCTACGTGCACCTCTACGTGCCAAACGGCACGGTGACCCTCGAAGGCAGTGGCCCGCTCGGCAGCGGCGACGCGGCCCGACTCACCATGACCGGCGGTCGGCGGGTCACCGCCGACGAACCGGCCGAGATCCTCGTCTGGGAGATGCACGCGACGGTCGCCTGACCGCTGCTCGTCGAGAAAGCACCCGGCGGGCTCCATTGATCGCGCTCGAACACGGATGTGGTGGCCTCCCCGAGACGGGAGGCCACCACATCATGGATCAAGCACGATCTCGCCGGGCGCGCCGGGCGGCGGCGCTCGGCGAGGCGTCCGGGTTTGTTACGCCGGCGACTCGGTGCGCTCGCCCGCCCAGGTGGTGTGGAACGAGCCCTCCCGGTCCACCCGCTGGTAGGTGTGCGCGCCGAAGTTGTCGCGCAGGCCCTGGATCAGCGCGGCGGGCAACCGCTCCGCGCGCAACGCGTCGAAGTACGCGAGCGACGACGAGAACGCGGGCGTCGGCACGCCGGCCCGGGTCGCGTCGCCCACCACCCGCCGCCAGCTCGGCACCCCGGCGCTGACCGCCTCGGCGAAGTACGGTGCCACCAGCAGCGTCGGCAGGTCCGGCTGCTCGTCGTACGCCTCCCGGATGCGGTCCAGGAACCGGGCCCGGATGATGCAGCCGCCCCGCCAGATCGTCGCGGTGCCGCCGAGGTCGATGTCCCAGTTGTACTCCTGGCTGCCGGCGCGGACGTGGTCGAAGCCCTGCGCGTACGCAACGATCTTGGAGGCGAGCAGTGCCCGGCGGACGTCCTCGACGAACGCCTCCCGGTCGGTGACCTGCCACTTCTCACCCGCGTCGGGGAACGCCCGGCGGGCCGCCTCGCGCTGGTCGACGTGCCCGGAGAGCGAGCGGGCGAAGGTCGCCTCGGCGATCCCGGTGATCGGGATGCCCAGGTCCAGGGCGCTCTGCACGGTCCACCGGCCGGTGCCCTTCTGCTCGGCCCGGTCCTGCACGATGTCCACGAACGCCCGACCGGTCGCCGCGTCGGTGTGCGCGAGCACATCGGCGGTGATCTCGATGAGGAACGACTCCAGCTCGCCGTTGTTCCACTCCCGGAAGATCTCCGCGATCTCCGCCGGCGTCGCGTCCAGGCCGGCCCGCAGCAGGTCGTACGCCTCGGCGATGAGCTGCATGTCGGCGTACTCGATGCCGTTGTGCACCATCTTGACGAAGTGCCCGGCGCCGTCCGGCCCGATGTGCCGGCAGCACGGCACACCGTCCACCTGGGCGGCGATCTTCTCGAACATCGGCCCGAGCTTGGCGTACGACTCGGTGGAGCCGCCCGGCATGATGCTCGGCCCGAGCAGGGCTCCCTCCTCACCGCCGGAGACGCCGGTGCCGCTGAAGTGCAGCCCCTGCGCGCGCAGCGCCTCCTCGCGGCGGCGGGTGTCGGCGAAGTGGGCGTTGCCACAGTCGACGATGATGTCGCCCTCGTCCAGCAGCGGCACCAACTCGTCGATCACCGCGTCGGTGGGCGCGCCGGCCTTGACCATGACGATGACCGCGCGGGGTCGTTCCAGGGACGCCACGAAATCGGCCATCGTCTCGCCCGGAATGAACGTGCCCTCGTCGCCGTGCTCGGCCACCAGGCTGCGGGTGCGCTCCGGCGAGCGGTTGTGCACCGCCACCGTGAAGCCGTTGCGGGCCAGGTTGCGGGCCACGTTGCGACCCATCACCGCCAGCCCGGTCACACCGATTTGTGCCCTCGCCTGTTCAGCCATCCGTGCCGCCACCTCTCGTCACCACTATTGGCGTTTGGAAACTTACCGTCATGCGCGCCGATGCGGACCAGTGATCGTGCTCCCGTTACAAGGAGTGGGACGGGAGCGACCAGAAGTACTGGTTCAGCCCTCGGCGAGACGTGCTTCGATCCGGGCGACCTTGCCGTTGAGCGCGTCGGTGACCCCGGGCCGGACGTCGGCCTTGAGCACCACACTCACCCGGGGCGCCTGCGCGGCGACCACGTCGACCGCCCGCTTTACCACCGCCATCACCTCGTCCCACTCGCCCTCGACAGTGGTGAACATGGCGTCGGTGCGGTTGGGCAGGCCGGACTCGCGGACCACCCGTACCGCTTCGGCGACCAGGTCGCCCACCGAGTCGTCCCCGCCGAGCGGGGTGATGGAGAACGCGACAAGCATGTGCCGATCGTGCCAGTAAATCGGCTGCGCGTCCGAGCGGGCGGTGGTTACAGTGCCGGCATGCGCAACTGACGCCCCATCTTCCGAGCCGGCCCGCCGTCCCGCGTCGCGGTCCGTGCGCTCCCGGGCGTCCCGCATCTCCCGTCCCGCCGTGCGGCGGCGTCGGCCCTGCCCGACCCGGTGAGCAGTCCCTCCCCCCTCGATCGTCGCGCCGCGACGGTCACCAGCCGATCCGACCGACCGCCGCAGCGCGGGACCGGCCGTGCCGGTCGGCACCGAAGGAGGCCCGGATGCCTGCCAGGCGTAACCCGAAGAAGTCCCGTACCCCGAAAGTGACGCCCCTGGGCACCACCCCGGCGGCCGGTCACGGCCCGCTTTCCGCCCCGCCAACCCAGCCGGTCGACTCGGTCCCGCCGGTCGAGCCGCTCGCCGCGCCGGCGCCCGACGAGCTGGTGGTGGTCGACGTGCGCGCGGTGGTGCAGTCGCCACCCGCGAGGGTCAACCCACAGCAGGCGGCACCGAAAGCTGGCCCGCCCCAGGCCGGGGCTGCCCGCTCGGCGGGCGGCAAGAGTCAGCGAACAGGCCAACCCCGCCGCTACGCCTTCCGCCGCAGCTGAACCCCACCCCCCAGCCCTCGTCGATCTTGCATATCCCGCTGCCACCCGACATCCTTTGTCGGCGCCAGGAACTGCGAGATCGGCGAGGGCGGTGGGAGTCAGCCGAGCAACGGGCGGAAGGTGCCGGCCAGGACGCTGGTGGTCAGTGCCGCCGCGGCCAGCACCAGCGCGCCGACGACGAGGAGGGTGTCGGCGCGGGTGAAGCGCTGCCGGCGGGCCACGGTACGGGGGATGCCGGCGTCGAAGCCGCGGGCGTCCATCGCCACCGCCAGCCGGGTGCCCCGACGGATCGCCCCGACCAGCAGCGCGAACGCGGTGGAGGCGAACAGTCGTAGCTTCGCCGCCGGGTTGCGTCCCGCGTCGACCCCCCGCGCCCGGCGCGCCATGCTGATCATCTGCCACTCCTGGCCGAGCAGCGGCACCAGCCGGAACGCGGCCAGCGCCCCGATGGCGAACCGGGCCGGCGCCCGGACGTTCTGGATCAACGCGTCGGCCAGGTCGGTGGGGTCGGTGGTCGCGAAGACGATCACCCCGGGGAGCGCCACCGCGAACACCCGCAGCACCAGGCCGAGCGCGGTGAGCAGCACGCCGGTGCTGACCAGTACCGGTCCGGCGTCCAGCAGCACCCGGCCGGACCGGTCGGCGGCGAAGAGCACCAGGGTGACCAGGATGCCGGCGGCGCTGAGCAGCAGCGGCCAGGCCCGTCGGGCCAGCACCCGGTAGCGGATGCCGAACAGCGGCAGCACGGCGAGCTCGATGGCGATGGCGATCGCCGGTGCCACCGGGTCCAGGGTCGCCAGCAGCGTGAACGAGAAGACCAGGGCGGCGGCGACCTTCGCCACCGGGTTGCGGCGGGCCAGCGGCGCGTCGGGCGCGGCGACCGGCTCGATGCTGATCATCGGTCGCCGTTCGACGCCCGCCGCAGGGTGACCGTGCGGTCGGCGAGCGCGGCGACGAAATCCGCGTCGTGGGTGACCGCCACGAGGCCGTGCCCGGCGTCGCGCAGGTCGGCGAAGAGGTCGACCAGCTCCCGCCAGGTCCGCCGGTCCTGGCCGAAGGTGGGTTCGTCGCAGATCAGCAGGCGGGGCGCGGTGGCCAGGGCGGTCGCCACGCTCAGCCGCCGCGCCTCACCACCCGAGAGGGTGTACGGGTTGGCGGCGGCGAGCCGGTCCAGCCGCAGCCGTTCCAGCAGCCCGGCCACGGTCTGGCTGATGACCGCCTCGGGCTGACCGGTCCGGCGCGGGCCGAGCGCCAGCTCGTCGAAGACGGTGCTGGTGACGAACTGGTGCTCCGGGTCCTGGAAGACCGACCCGATCCGTCGGGCCAGTGCGGGGGCCCGCCAGCGGTGCGGGGGAGTGCGGTGGTCCACGCCGGCCAGCTCGACGGACGCGGTGACCCGCCCGGTGCCAGGCCGGAGCAGCCCGCCGAGCAGCAACGCCAGGGTGGACTTCCCGGCGCCGTTGGGTCCGCGTACGGCGAGCGCCTCGCCGGCGCGTACCGCCAGGTCGGTGGAGCCCAGGCGGGGCGGCAGGCCGAGCCGGTCGGCGGTGAGCAGCAACTCCCCGGGCCCGGCGGCGGCCGGCCGGGGCGCGATGGGGTGACCGGGCACCCAGACCCCCTCGGCGGCCAGGGCGGCGCCGTGCGCGGCGAAGACCGCCTCGGGCGTGCCGTCCGCGCGGACGCCGCCGCCGGGTTCCAGGACGACCACCCGGTCGACAAGCGGCAGTGCCTCGGCGACCCGGTGCTCGACCAGGATCACTGTGGTGTCGGCGTCCAGTGCGCCGGTCACCGCCCGCCGGACCAGGTCGGCTCCGGCCGGGTCGAGGTTGGCGGTCGGTTCGTCGAGCAGCAGCAGGGCGGGACGCAGGGCCAGCGCGCCGGCCAGGGCGAGGCGTTGCTGCTCGCCGCCGGAGAGCGCGGCGGTGTTGCGGTCCCGGGAGTACGGGAAACCGACCCGGCCCAGCGCCTCGTCCACCCGGGACCAGATCTCGTCGGCCGGCACGCCCCGGTTCTCCAACCCGAACGCGACGTCGTCGCCGCAGCGCGCCATCACCAGTTGGGTTTCCGGGTCCTGGAAGACGATGCCGACCCGTTCCCGCCCCTTGCGCGGTCGAGGCCGTCGATCTCGACGGTGCCCTCCTGCTCGCCGGAGTCTTCGGGCAGCAGCCCGGCGAGCGCGCTGAGCAGGGTGCTCTTGCCGGCGCCCGACGGCCCGAGCAGCAGCACCCGCTCCCGGCCTCGACCCGCAGGTCCACCCCGCGCAGCGCCCAGGCCCGCCGCCCAGCGTGCCGCCAGCCAACCCCGCAGCAACACCCGCCCACCAACCCAC
>NZ_JAEVHL010000258.1 GCF_016803395.1 Micromonospora tarensis
CCGGCCGGGCCGGCGGCGTCGTCCACCGTTGGGCGACTGTGCCGCGCCACCCCCCTCGTCCGCGCGGTAGCGCGGCTCTGGACGGCGGGGTTCGTCGGCGGCCGGGCCCGGGTACCCGTCGGCGCGGTACCGCGGGCGGCCGTCCACGGGTGCCCACTGGTCGACCCCGTCGGCGACCCGGGGATCGTGGTCGCGGGTGGGTCGTACGCCGTACCCGTCGCCAGGGTGCCGCTCGTAGCCGGCGGCCGGTCGCTCCTGCGCGCCGCGCCGACGTGGCGCGTCATCCGGTTCCGGCATCCAGCCGGGCTCCGAGGTGGGGGCGGGGGAGACCGGCGGCGTGGCCCGGTAACCGCGGTCCCGCTCGGTGGGTTCCGGCCGTGGGCGGCGGCCGTCGTACCGATCAGAGCTGACCTGGTCCCGGTGCCAGGCGGCCTCCCGCGCGGGTCCCCGCTCGTCGCTGGGACGACGGTCGGACCAGGCGGTACGCCGGTCCGACTCGGGGGAGCGACGTTCGTCGCGCCGTGGTGGCTCGGGTAGGGGCCGGCGGTACGGCTCGTGGTCGTAGTGGCGGGAGTCGGCGCTGTCGGGCCGGCCGTAGGCAGGCGTCTCGACCGGCTCGTCGTCCACCCAGGAGCGGCCGTGTGGGGCCGTCTCCGCCGCCGGCTCGTCGGCCCACGACCGGCCGAGGTAGGTGCCATCGGGGCGGGTCGGCGCGAGCGGCGGCACCTCGGCCCGGCCGGTAACCGTCGCCCGGCCGCGCGGTGGCGGCTGGTGGGGCATGCCGATGTCGCCTGGGTACCGCTGGCCGGGGAACTGGGGGTGCCACTCGGTGGTCGGCTCGCCCACCCAGGATGGTTCGTTCGGGTCTGGCCACGGGTCGGCGTAGCGGCCGTTCATCCGTCGAGCCCGTCGCCACACCCGGCCGCTGGGCCGATTGTCGCCGGGAGTGAGCTGTCCGCAGCCGTCGTTGGGTGATCGCCGGGCGTCCGGTCGCCGCCTGCCACGCCCCGGTGGCCGGCTCGCGTCCGCTCGCTCACGCGTTGTCACCTCGTTGCAAATTGTCGCGCTGGGGCCCTCACGTGCCGGTCAGGTCGCCGCTCCGGCAGGCTGTGGCTGCGGATGGAGGGTAACGGCGTGGGCTCGCTCACCGCCACTATGGCGCAGCCCACCGGCGCAAACGTTATCCCATTGGTTTCGGACATTTGGTCCTATAACCGAATCTGATCCCCGGACCATACCGCACCTCACGGCCGTCCGGCTCGGGCGGGATCCCCGCACCCGTCAGGGATGTTCCATGATGAGAACGGCGAAGGTGCCGGGCGCGAGCGCCTCGTAGCGGTGCGGCGCGTCGCCGGGAAACGTCGCGTAGTCACCGGGGTCGAGTTCGACCGGCGCCGTGTCGGGCCCGACCCGCAGTCGGCCGGCGGCGACCACCACGTGCTCGACGCTGCGGGGGGTGTGCCCTGCTCCGGTTCGGACCGCACCCGGTTCCAGCCTGATCAGGTAGACGTCCCGGCGCAGGTGCGCGGCGCCGGCGCTGAGCAGCGTGCCGGAGAAGTCGGCCTGCTCGGAGCGGACCTGGGGCCCGTCCCCCGCTCGGATCACCCGCACGCCGTGGTCGACGGGCTCCACCAGCCGGCTGAACGGCACGCCGAGTGCCACGCCCAGCGCCCAGAGCGTCTCCACACTCGGGTTGCCGGTGCCCGCCTCCAGTTGGGAGAGGGTGGATTTGGCCACGCCGGCCCGGCGGGCCAGCTCGGTCAGGGAGATACCGACCCGTTCCCGCTCCCGGCGCAGGGCGGCGGCGATGGTGGCCAGCGGGGCAGCCGGTTCCGGAGACATCTGTGGCTCCATGGGGTCAAGCGTTCGGGCCGACGAAGACGTTCAGCATGGTGAACCATGCGTACGGTACAACGAACGGCCGGCGTTCGGACGCTTCGCGCGATGCGTGACCCTCGGCCCGACCGGGCCCCCGGGGCGGTCGGGTCAGACCTTGTCGCCCAGCTTGACCTGGGGGGCCGGAGCCCGCATCCGCCGGAAGGTGATCGACCGCATGACCGCGTAGAGGTAGAGCGAGCCCATCCGCTGGTCGGTCTTCGGGAACCGCTCCCGGACCAGCTTGCCGATCTTGCGGCAGATCAGCACCGAGTCGACGACCACACCCAGCGCCAACGCGCCCCAGAGCAGGTTGGAGATCAGGCGGACCAGCGGCGGCATGGCGGCGTTCGACCCGATCAGCACGATCAGCGCGCCACCGAAGAACCAGGTGCCGACCGTACGCCGGGAGTCGACCACGTTGCGGGCCAGCAGCCGCTCCGGACCCCGGTCGCGGGGACCGCCCTCCCGGCGGAACTCCGCGGCGGCCTCGGTGCGCAGTTGGCGGCGACGCTCCCGCTCCTCCTCCTTGGTGAGGGGGCGGCTGGGGCCGGCCGGACGGCGACCGACGGTCGGCCGCTTCGGCGTCTCCCGACCCTTGGTCGGGGTGTAGGCCCGGGGCCGCTCGGCGGTCTCCTCGGGGGTCACCGAGGTGACGGCCTCGTCGACGAGGTCGGTGGACTTGCGGCGAAAGAGCGACGGCACGCGGCAAGGGTAGCCAACGGGCCGCGCCCGGTGCACATCGCGGTGCACCGGGCGCAACGAAGGGGTACGTCGAGATTACGGCCGCTCGGCGTGCGCGCCCAGGTCGGCGAGCTTCGCCTCGAAGTCCTCGTAGCCCCGGTTGATCAGGTCGACGCCGTAGACCCGGGAGGTGCCCTCGGCCGCGAGCGCCGCGATCAGGTGGCTGAACCCGGCCCGCAGGTCCGGGATGACCAGGTCGGCGGCGTGTAGCTTGCTCGGCCCGGCGATCACCGCGGAGTGCTTGAAGTTGCGCCGGCCGAAGCGGCACGGGGTGCCGCCGAGGCAGTCCCGGTAGACCTGGATGTTCGCGCCCATCGAGTTGAGCGCCTCGGTGTAGCCCAGTCGCTGCTCGTAGACCGTCTCGTGCACGATCGACAGGCCCCGGGCCTGGGTGAGCGCCACGACCAGGGGCTGCTGCCAGTCGGTCATGAAACCGGGGTGCACGTCGGTCTCCAGCGCCACCGCGTTCAGCTCGCCGCCGGGGTGCCAGAAGCGGATCCCGCCCTCCTGACCCGGGTCGCCCAGCTTCGGCGCGCGGGCGTCGGTGACCTCGTACTCGCCACCGACCGACCGGAAGACGTTCAGGAAGGTCATCATGTCGGCCTGCTGCGCGCCGAGCACCTCGACGTGGCCACGGGTGGCCAGCGCGGCGGCCGCCCAGCTCGCCGCCTCGATCCGGTCCGGGATCGGCCGGTGGGTGTACCCGTGCAGCTTCGGCACACCCTGGATCTCGATCACCCGGTCGGTGTGGACCTTGATGATCGCGCCCATCTTCTGCAGGATGCAGATCAGGTCGATGATCTCCGGCTCCACCGCGGCGTTGCGCAGCTCGGTGACGCCCTCGGCCATGACCGCGGTCAACAGCACCTGCTCGGTGGCGCCGACGCTCGGGTACGGCAGGGCGAACTTGGTGCCGTGCAGCCCGTTCGGCGCGGACAGGTGCAGACCCTCAGGCCGCTTCTCGACAGTGGCGCCGAACTCTCGCAGCGCCTGCAGGTGGAAGTCGATCGGGCGCGGGCCGATGTGGCAGCCGCCCAGGTCCGGGATGAACGCGTGCCCGAGCCGGTGCAGCAGCGGGCCGCAGAACAGGATCGGGATCCGGCTGGAACCGGCGTGCACGTTGATCTGGTCGGTGCTGGCGCTCTCCACGTTCGCCGGGTCGAAGACGAGCTCGCCGTCCTCGGTGCCATCGGTGACCTTGACGCCGTGCAGGCCGAGCAGACCTCGGACCACCTCGACGTCGCGGATCTTCGGCACGTCGAACAGTCGGCTTGGGCTGTCGCCGAGCAGCGCGGCGACCATCGCCTTCGATACCAGGTTCTTCGCGCCGCGCACGCGGATCCGCCCTTCGAGCGGAGTACCTCCGTGCACAACCAGGACGTCGTCGGTCAACGCAACCTCCAGCGCGTCGGTGCTGCCGTGTTGTTGGTGGGGAGCCTGAACGTTGTCGCTACCCCGGATGCGGCCATGTCAAAACGGCCCGCGGGTGTGTCGTCGCTCCGGCAGCATAGCCCTCGGTGACGAAAAAGGACTCGGTCACATCGGCGTGTGTGGCATTAATCGGTGATCCGGCACTTTTGCGTACCAAGAGCGCTACGGATCGTGATCAGGGCGCCGTCGGTGCTGGAGTGTCCGCGCCGGGCAGGGCGAGCATCTGGTCCAGCGCGACCCGGGCGTGGTGCGCGGTGTCGGCGTCCACCGTGATCTGGTTGGCGACCCGACCCGCGACCAGCTCCTCCAGCGCCCAGACCAGGTGCGGCAGATCGATCCGGTTCATCGTCGAGCAGTAGCAGACGGCCTTGTCCAGGAACATGATCTGCTTGTCCGGGTGCGCCAGCGCGAGGCGGCGGACCAGGTTCAGCTCGGTGCCGAGCGCCCACGCCGAGCCGGCCGGAGCCGCCTCGATCGTCTTGATGATGTATTCGGTGGAGCCGACGTGGTCGGCGGCGGTGACCACCTCGTGCCGGCACTCCGGGTGGACCAGGACGTTGACCCCCGGCACCCGCTCCCGTACGTCGTTGACGCTGTCCAGCGTGAACCGGCCGTGCACCGAGCAGTGCCCCCGCCAGAGGATCATCTTGGCGTCGCGCAGCTGCTCCGGGGTGAGACCACCACCGGGCTTGTGCGGGTCGTAGAGCACGCAGTCGTCCAGCGACAGGCCCATCTCCAGCACCGCGGTGTTGCGGCCCAGGTGCTGGTCGGGCAGGAAGAGCACCTTCGACCCCTGCGCGAACGCCCAGTCCAGGGCGCGCTTGGCGTTGGAGGAGGTGCAGACCACGCCGCCGTTACGGCCGACGAAGCCCTTGATGTCGGCCGACGAGTTCATGTACGTCACCGGCACGGTGTCGGCGGCGATGCCCAGCTCGGTCAGGGTGTCCCAGGCGGCCTCGACCTGGCCCAGCACCGCCATGTCCGCCATCGAGCAGCCCGCCGCGAGGTCGGGCAGGATCACCCGCTGGGCGTCGGTGGTGAGGATGTCGGCGCTCTCGGCCATGAAGTGCACACCGCAGAAGATGATGTACTCCGCGTCCGGGCGGGCCGCGGCCTCCCGGGCCAGCTTGAACGAGTCGCCGGTCACGTCGGCGAACTGGATCACCTCGTCGCGCTGGTAGTGGTGCCCCAGCACGAAGACGCGACTGCCCAGCGCCGCCTTCGCGGCCGTGGCGCGAGCCACCAGATCCGGGTCGCTGGGCGCCGGCAGGTCGCCCGGACACTCGACGCCACGCTCGGTGTCGGGGTCGCTGCCCCGGCCGAGCAATAGCAGAGCCGTCGCCGTGTTGGAGGGTTCCACCCAGGTCGAAGTCACGTAGCCCATGGTCCCACAGCGCGAACGCGACGCGGCTTCGCTCGGTGTGGGCTGCCACACTGCTCGGCATGCGCGTGCTGCTCTGCCCGGACAAGTTCGCCGGCACCCTGTCCGCACCGGAGGTGGCCGCCGCGGTTGCCACCGGTTGGCGCACCGTCACCCACGGCGACGACCTGCTGATCCGGCCGCTCGCCGACGGGGGCCCGGGCTTCGTGGCGGTGCTCGCCGAGGCCCTCGGCGGCCGGCGGGTGCCGGTGTCGACGGTCGACCCGCTGGGCCGGCCGGCGGCGGGTGAGATCCTGCTCACCGCCGACGGCACCGCCTACCTGGAGAGCGCGCAGGCGTGCGGCCTGCACCTGCTCTCCGCGGCCGAACGCGACCCGAAGACCACCACCTCGTACGGGTTGGGTCTGTTGGTGGCCGCCGCCGTGGAGAGCGGTGCCCGGACGGTGGTCATCGGGCTGGGTGGCTCCGGCACCAACGACGCCGGCGCCGGCATGCTCGCCGCGCTGGGTGTGACCCCGCTCGACTCGGGCGGCGCCGCGCTGCCGTACGGCGGGGCGGCACTCGCCGCGGTGGACGCGCTGGACGGTGCGCCCCGGCTGCGCGAGGTCCGGCTGGTAGCGGCCACGACGTGGACAACCCGCTGCTCGGCCTGCACGGCGCGAGCAACGTGTTCGGCCCGCAGAAGGGCGCCGACCGCGCTGACGTGCTGCTGCTCGACGCCGCGCTGGAGCGCTTCGCGGCGGTGCTGGAACGGGACCTGGTCGGCTGCCCGGCGGGGCTGGGCACGCTGCCCGGCGGCGGGGCCGCCGGCGGTATCGGCGCGGCGCTGATCGCCCTGGGTGGCGGCTGCGAGTCGGGGATCGGCCTGGTCACCCGGGCCACCCGACTCGACGCCGCGCTGGACACCGCCGACCTGGTGATCACCGGGGAGGGGTCGTTCGACCACCAGTCGCTGCGCGGCAAGGTCGTCGCCGGGGTGGCCGGCGCCGCCCGCGACCGGGGGGTTCCGTGCGTGGTGGTGGCCGGGCAGGTGAGCACCGGCCGCCGGGAGGCCGCCTCGGCCGGGGTCACCGACGCGTACAGCCTGGTCGAGCACTTCGGCGGCGAGGAGAGTGGCGGGCTCGACGCCGCGCTGAGCCGACCGGCGGAGGGGCTGCGCGAGCTGGGCGCCCGCCTGGCCCGGCAGTGGAGCCGTTGAGCGTCCGGACCGCTCGACCGGCTGCTCAGGGCCGGGCCGACCTGCGGCGGGGGTCACGCCACGCGGGTGCGCCCGGCCGAGGCGGCGTACCATGGTTGAGGACCACAACCGGGAATGACTGGACGGCGCGCGGCGTTGGCCAGTGCGTCCGGACCCAAACCGCGCAGGGAGACTTCCACGTGACCACGCCAGCGCAGACCGAGTCGACCGAGGCCCAGGCCCCTACTTCCGTCGTCCTCACCGACGTCGCGGCGCAGAAGGTCAAGGCCCTGATCGAGCAGGAGGGCCGCGACGACCTGCGGCTCCGCGTCGCCGTGCAGCCGGGCGGCTGCTCCGGCCTGCGGTACCAGCTCTTCTTCGACGAGCGTTCGCTCGACGGTGATGTCGTCACCGACTTCGACGGTGTCGAGGTTGTCGTCGACCGGATGAGCGCCCCGTACCTCTCCGGCGCGACGATCGACTTCGCCGACCGGATCGACGCCCAGGGTTTCACCATCGACAACCCCAACGCGGGCAACTCCTGCGCCTGCGGTGACTCGTTCAACTGAGTCGCACCCACAGCAGCGACAGATGGGGCCGTCCTCCGGGACGGCCCCATCGTCGTGATTGTGGGGGAGCGCTCCCGAACGCTGGCGTGGCGGGATGGTTTCGGTCCTTGGGCCGACGGGTGACCGGTGGGTTGCCGTGCCGGTAGGCTGACCGCGCCCTGCCTCCGACCCCGAGGGTTGACATGAAGATCGCCGTCACCGGCTCGATCGCCACCGATCACCTGATGAGCTTCCCCGGTCGCTTCGCCGACCAGCTCATCGCCGATCAGCTGCACAAGGTGTCCCTCTCCTTCCTGGTCGACGACCTCGTACTCCGTCGTGGCGGGGTGGCGGCGAACATCGCCTTCGGGATGGGTCAGCTCGGGCTGCGCCCGGTGCTGCTCGGCGCGGTGGGTGCGGACTTCGCCGACTACCGCTCCTGGCTGGAGCGCCACGGCGTGGACTGCGAGTCGGTGCACATCAGCGAGGTGGCGCACACCGCTCGGTTCGTCTGCACCACCGACACCGACATGTGCCAGATCGCGTCGTTCTACGCCGGTGCGATGAGCGAGGCCCGCAACATCGAGCTGGCCCCGGTCGCCGACCGGGTCGGTGGTCTGGACCTGGTGCTGGTCAGCGCCAACGACCCCGAAGCGATGCTGCGGCACTCGGCCGAGTGCCGCACCCGGGGGTACGCCTTCGCGGCCGACCCGTCCCAGCAGCTCGCCCGGATGGGCGGCGAGGACGTGGTGGCGCTGATCGAGGGCGCCGAGTACCTGATGACCAACGACTACGAGAAGTCGCTGCTACAGAGCAAGGCGCAGCTGACCGACGACCAACTGCTCGACCTGGTCAAGGTACGGGTCACCACGCTGGGCAAGCACGGTGTGGAGATCGCCGGGCGGGGCATCGACCCGATCCACGTGCCGATCGCGCGGGAGATCCGGGCGGTCGACCCGACCGGTGTCGGCGACGGCTTCCGGGCCGGGTTCTTCACCGCGCTCTCCTGGGGGGCCGGCCTGGAACGGGCCGCCCAGGTCGGCTCACTGCTGGCCACGCTGGTCCTGGAGACCGTCGGAACCCAGGAGTACGAGGTCCGCCCCGACCTGTTCGTCAAGCGGCTGGCCGAGTCCTACGGCGACGCCGCGGCGGACGAGATCCGCCCCCACCTCCGGCCGTAATCTGCTCAGCGCCGAGCAGCACCGATGTGACGTGCTGCTCGCGCCCACGACTGAGGCCGCGGACGTCAGTGCGAGCGGCGGACGTCGTAGGCGGGGCCGTCGGGGCCGTTGACCGACCCGAGGAACTCCTGGCCGCGCATCCGGCACCAGGCGGGGATGTCCACCGCCGCCGCCGGATCGTCGGCCAGCACCCGGACCACCGTGCCGACCGGCACCTCGGGCATCCGTCGGGCCGCCGCGATCACCGGCAACGGGCAGCGCTGCCCCCGGCAGTCGATCACCTCGTCCGGCATCGTCACAGCCCCACCACCCCGGCCTCGGCGCGCAGCTCGGCGACGATCCCGGGCAGCTCGGCGAGGAACCGTTCGACGTCCGCCTCGGTGGTCTCCCGATGCAGGCTGATCCGCACGTTGCCGTGCGAGAGCACCCCCATCGCCTCCAGCACGTGCGACGGGCGCAGCGTCGACGAGGTGCAGGACGAACCGGACGAGACGGCGAAGCCCCGCCGGTCCAGCGCGTGCAGCAGCGCCTCACCGTCGACGTACAGGCAGGAGAAGGTGACCAGGTGGGGGAGGCGGAGCACCGGGTCGCCCACCACCTCGACATCGGGCACCTCCGCCGCGACCCGCGCCCGGACCCGGTCCACCAGGGCGGCCAGCCGGGTCGCCTCGGCCGCCGCGTCGGCCGCCGCCGCGCGCAGGCTCGCC
>NZ_JAEVHL010000259.1 GCF_016803395.1 Micromonospora tarensis
CCTGGCTCCACACCTACAACCACCACCGCGGACACACCGCCCTCGCCGGACAACCACCCATCACCCGCGTCAACAACGGTGCTGGGCGCTACACCTAGTCGGCAGGGACGGCACCATCTCCTTCCTGGAGGTCAACACCCGACTGCAGGTCGAGCACCCGGTCACCGAGGAGACCGCCGGCATCGACCTGGTGCGCGAGCAGTTCCGGATCGCCGACGGCGAGAAGCTGCGGATCACCGAGGATCCGACGCCACGCGGGCACGCGATCGAGTTCCGGATCAACGGCGAGGACCCGGGCCGCAACTTCCTGCCCGCCCCGGGCACTGTCACCGCGCTGAGGCTGCCCACCGGCCCGGGGGTTCGGGTCGACACCGGCATCTCGGCCGGCGATGTGATCGGCGGCAACTTCGACTCGCTGCTCGCCAAGGTGATCATCGTTGGTGAGACCCGGACCGAGGCGTTGCAGCGGGCCCGCCGCGCGCTCGACGAGATGGTGGTCGACGGGATGGCCACCGCGCTGCCGTTCCACCGGCTGGTGGTGCGGGACGAGGCCTTCACCGCCGAACCGTTCACGGTGCACACCCGGTGGATCGAGACCGAGTTCCACAACACCGTCGCGCCGTTCGTCGCCACCGCCGGCGCCGCCGAGGCGCCGGCCGAACGCGACACCGTCGTGGTCGAGGTCGGCGGCAAGCGCCTCGAGGTCAGCCTCCCCGCCGGCTTCGGCGGGAGTACGACCACCGCGGCACCCGCCTCGCGTAGGCCGGCTCGACGTGGCGGCGCGGCAAAGGCCGGCGCACCGGTCGGCGGCGACGCGTTGACCTCGCCGATGCAGGGCACCATCGTCAAGATCGCGGTGTCGGACGGCGACACGGTGGCCGAGGGCGACCTGGTCGTGGTGCTGGAGGCGATGAAGATGGAGCAGCCGTTGCACGCACACAAGGCGGGCACGGTCAGCGGCCTGACCGCCGAGGTCGGTGCCGTGATCACCGCTGGCGCTCCGATCTGCACCATCGCCTGAGCGGTTGGCCGACCGGCCGGCGGTCAGCGCAGGGTTTCGGTGGTGACCGCCCGGACGGCGGCGGTCAGGGCGGTCAGCACCTTCGACGCCAACCGCCAGTGCTGCCAGTAGAGCGGCACGTCCAGGTGACGACCCGGTGCGAGGTCCACACAGCGGCCGGCGGACAGGTCGGCCTCGGCTATCTGTTCCGGCACCATGCTCCAGCCCAGTCCGAGCCGGATCAGCTCGCTGAGGCCCGGCACCGACGGCGCGTAGTGCACCGGCGGGTCGAGCGACCGGCCGGTCACCGCCCGGATGAAGCGGTGCTGCACCCGGTCCTTGCGGTCGAAGACGAGAAGCGGTGCGTCGGCCACCGCCTCGGCGGTGAACCCCGCCGCGAAGTGATCGGCGGCGAACTCCGGTGTGGACAGCGCGCGATAGCGCATGGCCCCGAGCCGCTGCACCCGGCAGCCCTGCACGGCCTCCCGCTGGGCGGTCACCGCAGCCGTCACCGAACCGTCCCGGAGCAGCTCCGCGGTGTGGTCCTGGTCGTCCTGGCGCAGGTCGAAGGAGAGCCCGGCGCGCCGCGGCAGTCGAGCCAGCGCGGCGGGGAACCAGGTGGCCAGTGAGTCCGCGTTGACCACCACCGCGACCCGGACCAGGCCGCCGCCGGCCAGCGGGCCACGGGCATCGGCCAGCGCCTCCCGCTCGAGCAGCGCCAACTGGCCGGCCAGGCGCAGCAGCGGTCGGCCCGCCTCGGTAGCCACGCAGGGTCGAACGCGGCGGACCAGCACCTGGCCGACGGCCTCCTCCAGGGCCTTGATGCGTTGGCTGACCGCCGACGGCGTGAGGTGCAGCAGCCGCGCCGCCGCGTCGAAGCTGCCCTCCGCCACCACCGCGGCGAGCGTGCGGAGCTGCGCCGAGTCGAGACCTTCCATCAGCAGAGCTTATGTTCCGTCAGAATCTTTAGTTGGACTGCTGTCTGCCCACCGTCCTAGCGTGGCCTGGTGTTCAGCTCCGCCGTCGCCGGCTTCTCGGTCTCCATCGCGCTCATCGTCGCCATCGGCGCGCAGAACGCCTTCGTCCTGCGCCAGGGCCTCCGTCGCGAGCACGTGGTGCCCGTGGTGCTCACCTGCGCCGCGTCCGACGCTCTACTGATCATGGCGGGCGTGGCCGGGGTCGGAACGGTGGTGACCGGCCGGCCGGGCCTCCTGGCGGCGATCCGCTGGGGCGGTGCGGCGTTCCTGCTCTGCTACGCGGCGTTCGCCGCCCGCCGCGCGCTGCGTCCCGGGACGCTGGTGCCGACCGAACGGCCGCCGGCCACCTTGGGGGCGACCCTGCTCGCCTGCGCCGCGTTCACCTACCTGAATCCGCACGTCTACCTGGACACCGTGCTGCTGCTCGGCGGGGTGGCCCAACAGCACGCGTACCGCTGGGTCTTCGGCGCCAGCGCCGCCCTGGCCAGTGTGGTCTGGTTCACCGCGCTCGGCGTCGGTGCGCGGCGTCTCGCGCCACTGCTCGCCCGTGCCGGGGCCTGGCGGGTGCTGGACGCGGCCATCGCCGTCCTGATGGCCGGGCTGGCGGTGGCGCTCCTGTTGGGCTGACCACCTCCGTCGGCGGGCAGCGGCGGTGGAGGTGTTTTCCACAACCACCGGCCGCGGGACGGACCGCGAGCGGGAATGATGGCCGGGTGCGGTTCCTTCACGGCGCGGCTCCCGCGCACGACCTGACCTATACCGACGTCTTCATGGCGCCGGCCCGTTCCGACCTGGGTTCCCGGCTCGACGTCGACCTCTCCACCGGCGACGGCACCGGCACCACCATCCCGCTCGTGGTGTCGAACATGACCGCGGTCGCCGGCCGGCGGATGGCCGAGACGGTCGCCCGTCGGGGCGCGATCGCGGTGATCCCGCAGGACATCCCGATCGAGGTGGTGGCGAACGTCGTCGCCTGGGTCAAGCGGCGGCACCTGGTCTACGACACCCCGATCACGCTCGGCCCGACCGAGACCGTCGGCGACGCCATCCATCTGCTGCCCAAGCGCTCGCACGGCGCGGTGATCGTGGTCGACGACGCGGGCCGGCCGATGGGCGTGGTCACCGAGGCGGACACCACGGGTGTGGACCGGTTCGCGCAGCTACGGCACGTGATGTCCACCGAGCTGCACACCGTGCCGGCGGACGCGGATCCGCGTACCGGGTTCGACAGGCTCTCGGCGGGCCGGCGCCGGCTGGCACCGGTGGTGGACGCGACGGTCGGCTGGTCGGGGTGCTGACCCGGCAGGGCGCGCTGCGGGCCACCCTCTACACGCCGGCGGTGGACGACCGGGGCCGACTGCGGATCGCGGCGGCCGTCGGGATCAACGGTGACGTGACCGGGAAGACCGCCGCGCTGCTGGAGGCCGGGGTGGACACGCTTGTCGTGGACACGCCCACGGCCACCAGGCGCGGATGATCTCCGCGCTCCAGGCGGTGCGCAAGCTGGACCCCGGGGTGCCGGTGGCGGCCGGCAACGTGGTCACCGCCGAGGGCGTACGCGACCTGGTCGAGGCGGGGGCGGACATCATCAAGGTCGGCGTCGGCCCGGGCGCGATGTGCACCACCCGGATGATGACCGGGGTGGGTCGTCCGCAGTTCTCCGCCGTGCTCGACTGCGCGGCCGCGGCCCGTGAGCTGGGCCGGCACGTGTGGGCCGACGGCGGGGTGCGGCACCCGCGCGACGTGGCGCTCGCGCTCGCCGCCGGCGCGTCGAACGTGATGATCGGTTCCTGGTTCGCCGGCACCTACGAGTCCCCCGGCGACCTGTACACCGACGCGGACGGCCGGCGGTACAAGGAGAGCTTCGGGATGGCCTCGGCTCGGGCGGTCAGCGCCCGTACCGCCGACGACAGCCCGTACGACCGGGCCCGCAAGGCGGTGTTCGAGGAGGGCATCTCCTCGGCCCGGATGTACCTGGACCCGGCCCGGCCGGGCGTCGAGGACCTGATCGACGAGATCATTGCCGGGGTACGCAGTTCCTTCACCTACGCCGGGGCACGCGACCTGACGCAGTTCCACGAGCGGGCGATCGTCGGCGTGCAGAGCGCCGCCGGCTTCACCGAGGGAATGCCCCTGCCCACGAGCTGGTGAGCCGCCGGGTGTGATCGACTCGGTTTTCCGGAAACCGGCGCTTCCCGGCAACGGGACACCCGAGATCGTGAAGACCGAGTCGATCACCGGCCGCTGCGGCCTGGCCCGTTCTCACCCGGTCAGCCGGCCCAGCACGGCGCGGGGGGCCTCGCGGTGGTCGTCGCCGACGCGCGCCGACGCCTGGCACCCGGCGCTGCGGGTCGGGCTGGCCGTGATGTTCACGCTGACCGCCGTCGCGCACTTCGCCGGCCACCGCCGCGCCGACCTGATCGCGATGGTTCCGCCCCGACTGCCCCGACCGGACCTGCTGGTCACCCTCACCGCCGTGCTGGAGTCGGCCGGCGCGATCGGCCTGCTGGTGCCGGCGACCGCCCGGGTCGCGGCAGCCGGGCTCGCCCTGCTCATGCTCGCGATGTTCCCGGCCAACGTCTCGGCCGCCCGCCGAAGGCTGACCCTCGCCGGGCGGCCGGTCACCCCACTCGGGCAGCGCACCGCGCTGCAACTCGTGTTCGTCGCCACGGCTGTCGTTATTTCGTTTGGTCCCTGACTATCAGGGCGCTAATCTACATCCGTGGAACTCGTCACCCTCCAGGATGTGCCGCTCGGTCGGCTGCTGGTGGTGGCCGGGCACCTCGTCGGGCAGCGATGGAACCGCTACCTCGCCGAGGAGCACGGCCTCACCCAGGCCGGCATGATCACCCTGATGACGCTCGCCCGGCACGGCGAGCTGCCCCACCGCCAGGTCGCCGAGAAGGGCTTCGTCCGCCCGGCCACCCTGACCGGCATCGTCGACACCCTCGAACGCGACGGTCTGGTCGAGCGGCAGCGCGACGACAGCGACCGGCGCAGCATCCGACTCGCCCTCACCCCCGCCGGCCGGGAGCGGGTCGCCGCGCTCGGCGCACTCATGCACTCCGGACGCCCGCTCACCTCGGTCGACGCCGACCCGGAGAAGGCACGGGTGATTCGCGAGTTCCTGCTCGAGGTCATCGGCAGCGGGGACGACCCGCGGATGACCGGACGCCCTACCGAAACGAAGGACCCGGCGTGCTGATCCGACTGCTGCGCGGCCAACTGCGCACCTATCAGAGACCGTTGCTGGCGGTGGTGCTGCTCCAGTTCGTGGGCACCATGGCCTCGCTCTACCTGCCCAGCCTCAACGCGGACATCATCGACAAGGGTGTGGCCCGGGGCGACACCGACTACATCGTGCACACCGGCGGCTGGATGCTGCTGGTCAGCCTGGTCCAGATCGCCTGTTCCATCGCCGCGGTCTACCTGGGCGCCCGGGTCGCGATGGGCTTCGGCCGCGACGTCCGTGCCACGCTGTTCGGGCACGTCAACAAGTTCTCCGCCCGGGAGGTGGCCCGGTTCGGAGCACCGTCGCTGATCACTCGCAACACCAACGACGTGCAGCAGGTGCAGATGCTCGTGCTGATGAGCTGCACGATGCTGGTAGCCGCACCGATCATGAGCGTCGGCGGCGTGTTCATGGCGCTGCGCGAGGACATCGGGCTCTCCTGGCTGATGCTGGTGAGCGTGCCGGTGCTGGCCATCGCGCTCGGCGCGATCATCCGTCGGATGGTGCCGGGCTTCCGGCTGATGCAGACCCGCATCGACACTGTCAACCGGGTGCTGCGCGAGCAGATCACCGGCATCCGGGTGGTCCGCGCGTTCGTCCGTGAGCCGTACGAGACGGACCGGTTCGGCGTCGCCAACGCCGACCTGACCGCCACCGCGCTGCGGACCGGACGGTTGCTGGCGCTGATCTTCCCGGTGGTCCTGCTGGTGCTGAACGTGTCCAGCGTGGCGGTGCTCTGGTTCGGCGCGCAGCGGGTCGACTCCGGCGCGATCCAGATCGGCGCGCTCACCGCGTTCCTGGCGTACCTGATGCAGATCCTGATGGCGGTCATGATGGCCACCTTCATGCTGATGATGGTGCCCCGGGCGGCGGTCTGCGCCGAGCGGATCACCGAGGTGCTGGACACCGACTCCTCGGTGGTCCCCGCCCCCGCGCCGGTCACCGAGCTGCCACCCGGGCCGAGTTGGAGCTGCGCGGGGTGCGTTTCCAGTACCCGGGCGCGGTCGAGCCGGTGCTGCGCGACATCTCCTTCCGGGTCACCCCGGGCACCACCACGGCGATCATCGGCAGCACCGGCGCCGGCAAGACCACCCTGCTGTCGCTCATACCCCGCCTGGTCGACGTCACAGCGGGCGCGGTGCTCGTCGACGGGGTGGACGTCCGCGAGGTGGAACCCGACGAGCTGTGGCGACGCATCGGGTTGGTGCCGCAGCGGCCGTACCTGTTCACCGGGACGATCGCGAGCAACCTGCGCTACGGCAACCCGGACGCCACCGACGAGGAGCTGTGGGCGGCGCTGGAGATCGCCCAGGCCCGGGACTTCGTGGCCCAGATGCCCGGTGGGCTGGACGCGCCGATCGCGCAGGGCGGCACCACCGTCTCCGGTGGGCAGCGACAGCGCCTGGCCATCGCCCGCGCCCTGGTCCGGCAGCCGGAGATCTACCTGTTCGACGACTCGTTCTCCGCGCTGGACCTCGGCACCGACGCGCGGCTGCGGGCGGCACTGCGCCCGATCACCGCGCAGTCCGCGGTGGTGATCGTGGCCCAGCGGGTCTCCACGATCATCGACGCCGATCAGATCGTCGTAATCGAGAACGGAGGGGTCGTCGGAGTGGGACGGCACGCGGAGTTGTTGGAGACCTGCCCGACGTACGCCGAGATCGTGGCCTCGCAGCAGACGACGGAGGTGCCGGCATGAGCCAGCCGGACAGGCCGCGTACCCCGGCCGTACCCAGTCAGAAGCCGGCCGGCGGCGACGCGCGGACGCCGAAGCGGCTGCCACCGGGCCGCCCGGGCGGCGGCCCGGGATGGATGAGCGCGGGGATGCCCGCCGAGAAGTCGATGAACTTCGGGCCGTCGGCCCGACGGTTGCTCGGCCGGCTGCGCCCGCACCGACTGCACCTGGCCGCGATCATCACCCTCGCCGTGGTGAGCGTCGGCTTCAGCGTGGCCGGGCCGAAGATCCTCGGCCACGCCACCGACCTGATCTTCAGTGGGGTGATCAGTCGGCAACTGGAGCCGGGCACCACCACCGAGCAGGCCGTCGCGGCGGCCCGGGCCAGCGGCAACGGCAGCTTCGCCGACATGCTGGCCCGGATGGACGTGGTGCCCGGGACGGGCATCGACTTCGACGCCCTGAGCCGGGTGCTGCTGTTGGCGCTCGGGCTCTACCTGGCGGCGAGCCTGCTGTCCTGGTGGCAGGGCTGGCTGCTCAACGGGGTGGTCCAGCGCACCGTGCTGCGGCTGCGCGCCGAGGTGGAGGAGAAGCTCAACCGGCTGCCGCTGCCCTACTTCGACCGGCAGCCCCGGGGCGAGTTGCTCAGCCGGGTCACCAACGACATCGACAACATCTCCACCAGCCTCCAGCAGACCCTCAGCCAACTGCTCACCTCGCTGCTGACCGTCGTCGGCGTACTGGCCGTGATGTTCTGGATCTCGCCGCTGCTGGCCCTGGTGGCGCTGGTCGCGGTGCCGCTCTCGGTGCTGGTCACCCAGCGCATCGCCAAGCGCTCGCAGAAGCAGTTCGTCGCCCAGTGGACGCACACCGGCGAGTTGAACGGCCAGATCGAGGAGGCGTACACCGGTCACGAGCTGGTGAAGGTCTTCGGCCGGCAGCGCGAGGTGGAGGCCGCGTTCCACGCGAAGAACGAGGAGCTGTTCCGGGCCAGCTTCGGCGCGCAGTTCATCTCCGGGATCATCATGCCGTCGATGATGTTCATCGGAAACCTGAGCTACGTGGCGATCGCCGTGGTCGGTGGCCTGCGGGTCGCCTCCGGCACGATGAGCCTCGGCGACGTGCAGGCGTTCATCCAGTACTCCCGGCAGTTCACCCAGCCGCTCACCCAGCTCGCGTCGATGGCCAACCTGCTCCAGTCCGGGGTGGCGTCGGCCGAGCGGGTCTTCGCGGTGCTCGACGCCGACGAGCAGACCCCCGACCCGGTCGAGCCCGCCCGGGTCACCGACCCGCACGGCCGGGTCGAGTTCGAACACGTCTCGTTCCGCTACGAGCCGGACAAGCCGCTGATCGACGACCTGTCGCTGGTCGCCGAGCCGGGGCACACGGTGGCCATCGTCGGCCCGACCGGCGCTGGCAAGACCACCTTGGTCAACCTGGTCATGCGCTTCTACGAGCTGGACGCCGGCCGGATCACCCTCGACGGGGTGGACATCACCACGATGCGCCGCGACGACCTGCGCGGTCGGATCGGCATGGTGCTCCAGGACACCTGGCTGTTCGGTGGCACCATCCGCGACAACATCGCCTACGGCCGGCCCGACGCGACCGAGGAGGAGATCGTCGCCGCGGCGCGGGCCACCTTCGTGGACCGGTTCGTGCGCAGCCTGCCGGACGGCTACGACACTGTCATCGACGAGGAGGGCAGCAACGTCAGCGCCGGCGAGAAGCAGCTGATCACCATCGCCCGGGCGTTCCTCGCCGAGCCGTCGCTGCTGATCCTGGACGAGGCCACCAGCTCGGTGGACACCCGTACCGAGGTGCTGCTGCAACGCGCGATGGCCGCGCTGCGCTCGGACCGGACCAGCTTCGTCATCGCGCACCGGCTGTCCACCATCCGCGACGCCGACCTGATCCTGATGATGGAGGACGGCCGGATCGTCGAACAGGGCACCCACGAGCAGTTGCTCGCCGCCCAGGGCGCGTACCACCGGCTCGGACCGGACCAGCTTCGTCATCGCGCACCGGCTGTCCACCATCCGCGACGCCGACCTGATCCTGATGATGGAGGACGGCCGGATCGTCGAACAGG
>NZ_JAEVHL010000260.1 GCF_016803395.1 Micromonospora tarensis
TCGCCACGCCGGTGTTGGTCGCCGGTGCCGGCGGTGGCCTGTTGCTGCTGGTGGGGGCGGCGCTGTTCGCCCTGGTGGCGATGCGCCGCTCGCTGACCCGCGCCCGGCTGGGCCGAGGCGATCCTGGTCAACGTATCGCCGGCGCCTGGCGCGAGGTCACCGACGCGCTGCGCCTGGCGGGGAGGCCGGTCGGCGAGGATCTGGCGGCCACCGAGGTGGCCGAGCAGGCTCGGCAGACCCTGCTGGCCGCTGGCCTGCGGCGCACGTCGGTCGACCCGGCGGACGCCGCCGGTGGCGACGATCGTCAGGCGTCGGGCGGTGCGCTCGGGTCCGGTGCCGGCGGGCCAGTCACCATGGTCGACGAGCTGGCGGGTCTGCTCAACCAGGTGGCCTTCGCGCCCGGTACCGCGACGGCGGCCCAGGCGGACCGCGCCGGTGCGGTGGCCACCAGCTACGTGCGGGTTCTGCGCGCCGCCCGCCCGTGGTGGCGACGGTTGCTCTGGTCGATCCACCCCGGCCCGCTGCGCCGCCGCTGAACCAACCCTGGGCGGCGGGATCGGACTACCTGTCGCCACGGCGTGGCGTCGTCGCCCAGGATGGACGCCAGGTCGCCGCCGGCAGGGGCGTCAGGTTCGCGAGGTGGTTGATGATCGGGCGGAGCCCGGGGTGTGGGTTCGTCCGGGGCAGGATGAGGGAGATCGGGTAGGCGAGCGTCGGCGCGACGATCGGGATGCGGCGCAGGTCGTGGTTCGTCGGCCAGAGGTACCGGTCGCGGGCCCCGACGAGGGTGGCCACGTTCGCGGACTCGGCCAGGGTGTCCAGCAGGACCTCGTCGCCGAAATGCGGGCCCGCCGCGTCGATGCGCAGGTCGAAGTCGGTGGCGAGCTGGTCGTAGAAGTCCGCCCATTCGCTGCCCGGCGCGATGCCCGGCACCCAGATCCGGTGCCTGCGTAGCTGGGCGGGGGTCAGCGTTCGCGCGGAGGCGAGCGGGTGGCGCGGGCCGACGAGGAGTTCCAGCGCGGAGTCGAAGGCGGGGATCATCCGCACGTCGCGCGGGAGGGTGGCCGGGTCGGTGACGGTGCGGAACGACGCGTCGATGTCGCCGGCTTCGACGGCGGCGACCACGACGCGTGGGTCGTTGACCTTGAGCGTCACCACGTCGAGGTTGGTGCCGGGGTGCGACCGCCAGTAGTCGTGCAGGATCACCGCCTGCGCGCTGCGCAGGCCGAGGACGTCGATCCGCAGGGCCCGGGAGCCCGGCCGGACCGCGCTGATGGCCCGCTCGACGCCCGCGACGACGCTGCGGGCGTGCGGGAGGAACGCCTGACCGTCGAGGGTCAGCTCGACCCCTCGGGCGGTACGGGTGAACAGCCGGATCTCCAGCTCGCGTTCCAGGACCGCGATCCGCTTGGAGACCGCCTGTTGCGTCACGCCCAGCTCGTCGGCGGCCTGTTGCAGCTGGCCGAGTTCGGCCGCGCGGACGAATGATCGCAACGCCTCGGTGTCCATCCGGTGATCGTAGAGCGGCACAACCGATGGTTGTGGCTCGCCCGGCGGCCGGTTGTTTGATCACGCTGCGGCGCGGCTGGTGTGCTCCGGCACCGAACGAACTGTTGTCGCGAGGGAGTGGCATGGGTGCGCGGTTGGAGTCCAGCTTCGGATGGTTGTGGTCGGCCTACGCGGTCAGCACGTACGGCACGTGGGTCGCCTTCGGGGCGTTTCCGCTCATCGCGGTTCGGGTGCTGCACACGTCGGCGTTCGCCGTCTCGCTGCTGGCGGCCGTCGGGCTGGCCGTCGCCGCGATCGTCGCGGTCCCGTTCGGGCCGTGGGTGGAGCACCGGGCCAAGCGTCAGGTGCTGGTCGGGATGGACCTGGTCCGGTTCCTCGCCACGGCGAGCGTCCCGGTCGGGTACCTGCTCGGCCTGCTGTCCTACGGTCACCTGCTGGTCGTCTCGGTGATCTGCGGCGCGGCGGGCATCGCCTGCACCGCCGCCTCGGGCGCGTACCTGAAACACCTCGTCCCGTCGGAGCGCCTGCTCGTCGCGAACGGACGACTCGAGGGCACGCTCTGGGTGGCGACCGCGGTGGGCCCGCCGGTCGGCGGCGCGCTGGTCGGGCTGTTCGGCCCGGTCGCCACCGTCGCCGCCGACGCCGTCAGCTACCTGCTGTCCGCGCTCGCGGTCCTGCGCATCCGGGGCGGCGACGTGGCGACGCCCCGCGACCCGGCGACCCGGATGCGCGCCGCGGACCTGCTCAACGGCTGGCGGTCCATCCTGCACGACCAGCTGCTACGACAGCTGTTCCTGAACGCGGTGACGGTGCAGGGTCTGATCATGGCCACCGGTCCGCTCCTGGCCGTACTCCTGCTCGGTCAATACCAGCTCCCCGCCTGGCAGTACGGTCTCGCCTTCGGCGTACCGGCAGTCGGCGGCCTCGTGGGCGCCCGTCTCTCCGCCCCGCTCGCCGACCGCTACGGGCGGCACCGCACGCTTGTCGTCTTCGGCTGGCTGCGCGCGATCTTCCCGCTCGGTCTCGCGTTCACCCAACCGGGCATCCCCGGGCTCGTCACGGTGATCATCGTCGAGGGCCTGCTGATCACCTGCATGGGCGTCTTCAATCCGCTCAGCGCTACCGAACGCCTCCGCCGCACCCCCGACTGTCACACCGCGCAGGTGCTCACCGCCTGGAGCGTCAGCAGCAAACTCGTCCAGGCCACGCTCATGACGATCTGGGGTGTGCTGGCCACCCGCACCGGCCCGCTCACCGCGATCACCATCGCCGGCGTCCTGCTTCTCGCCACCCCGCTACTGCTGCCCGCCGCGCGAGCACGCCGGCATGCGGTTGCTCCGGCGGCTTGACCCTGACGCTGCGTCAACCCCGCATGCTGACCGCCATGAGCATCCCGGCAACAACCAGTCAGGTCCACGGACCTGCGATCCAGGTGCAGGGGCTGGAGAAGTCGTTCAAACAGGTGACGGTGCTGCGCGGCGTGGACCTCGCGGTGCCACGGGGCAGCATCGTCGCCCTGCTCGGCTCGAACGGGGCGGGCAAGACCACGGTGGTGAGGATCCTCGCCACGCTGCTGCGAGCCGACACGGGCACCGCCCGGGTCAACGGCTTCGACGTCGCCACCCAGGCCGCCGAGGTACGCGAGTCGATCAGTCTCACCGGGCAGTTCGCGGCGGTCGACGAGATCCTCACCGGCAGGGAGAACCTGGTCCTGGTCGCCCGACTGCGGCACCTCAGGCAACCGGGCGCGATCGCGGACGAGCTGCTGCGACGCTTCTCGCTGACCGAGGCGGGCGGCCGGCGGGTGGCGACCTACTCCGGCGGCATGCGCCGCCGCCTGGACATCGCGATGAGCCTCATCGGGAACCCGCCGGTCATCTTCCTCGACGAGCCGACGACCGGGCTGGACCCGCAGGCACGCATCGAGGTGTGGCAGGCCGTCAAGGAACTCGCCCGGGGCGGCACCACGGTGCTGCTCACCACCCAGTACCTCGACGAGGCGGAGCAACTGGCCGACCGGATCGCGATCCTGCACGAGGGTCGGATCATCGTCGACGGCACCCTCGACGAGCTCAAGAAGCTCCTGCCAGCCGCCGAGGTCGAGTACGTCGAGAAGCAGCCGACCCTGGAGGACGTCTTCCTCAGTCTCGTCGGTGCCCCAAAAGAACAGGAACAACGATGAGAAGGCACTTCCTCGGCGACACCGCTGTCCTGCTGGGACGCTCGCTGCGGCACATCAGCCGCAGCCCGGACACCATCATCACCACAGCGGTCATGCCGATCGCGTTCATGCTGCTGTTCGTCTACGTGTTCGGCGGCGCGATCGAGACCGGCACCGACTCGTACGTGAACTACCTGCTGCCCGGCATCCTGCTCATCACCATCGCCTCCGGCATCTCGTACACCGCGTTCCGGCTCTTCCTGGACATGCAGGGCGGCATCTTCGAGCGCTTCCAGTCCATGCCGATCGCCCGGTCGGGCGTGCTCTGGGCGCACGTGCTGACCTCCCTGGTCGCCAATGTGATCTCGCTCGTGGTGGTCGTCGGCGTTGCCCTGGTGATGGGCTTCCGCTCCGGCGCCGGGGTGCTGGCCTGGCTCGCGGTCGCCGGCATCCTCCTGCTGTTCACCCTGGCGTTGACCTGGATCGCCGTGATCCCCGGGCTCAGCGCGAAGTCGGTGGACGGCGCGAGCGCGTTCTCCTACCCGCTGGTCTTCCTGCCGTTCGTCAGCTCGGCCTTCGTGCCCACCGACAGCATGCCCGGTCCGGTCCGCGCCTTCGCCGAGCACCAGCCGGTGACCGCCATCGTCAACGCGATCCGGGCCCTGTTCACCGAGCAACCGGTGGGCACCGACATCTGGACCGCCCTCGCCTGGTGCGTCGGCATCCTCGTCATCGCCTACGGGTTCGCCATCGCCTCCTATCGCCGCCGGATCTCCTGAGCCACCGTCAGCGTTGGCCGGGTGGGGTGAGGGCAGGATCAGAGCATGCTGACGATCGGTCAACTGGCCGCGTACGCGGGCGTCACGGTGCGGGCGGTACGCCACTACCACCAGGTCGGGCTCCTGCCCGAGCCGGAGCGGGACGCGTCGGGCTACCGCCGCTACGGCGCGACAGCGGCCGTCTCCCTGATCAGGATCCGCATCCTGGCCAGCGCGGGGGTTCCGCTGTCCCAGATCGGCCGGCTGCTCGACGCCGATCCGCCGACGTTCGCCGACGCGGTCCGGCAGATCGACCGGCAGCTGCGCGACGAGATCGCCCGGCTGGAGGCCAGCCGTCAGCAGATCGCCCAGCTCGCCGCCGGGGACCGGCTGGCGCTGCCACCGGAGGTGGTCACCTACCTCGATCGGCTCCGGGCGATCGGGGCCTCGGAACGAATAGTGGAGGGCGAGCGGGACGGCTGGATCCTGATGGCGGCGCGCTGGCCGGACCACACCCGGGAGTGGATGCCCAGCAAGATCGCGCAGCTCGACAACCCGCAGGCGGTGCGGCTCTACCGGATCCTGTCCGGGATCTTCGACGACGACGTGGCCGACGACGCCGCCGACGCCGCGCGGCTGGAGGAGCGCCGACCTGATCGCGACCTGGCCGAACAGGCGTACGCCTCGGGCCAGATCGACCTGGGCGAGGTGGCGCAGGACGACCTGCCGTTCGACCTGCTGGACGCGCTCGCCGTCGAGGCCGACCCGCGGTTGCAGCGGCTGCTGGACCTGATGCGGGAACGCGGCTGGGCCGGTCTGGCCCGGCTGGAACGGTTGGCCGAGCCCCGGGCCGAGCGGCCGGGCCGGGCCAAGCCGAGCGGCCAAGCCGAGCGGCCGGGCCGAGCGGCCGGGCCGGGCCAGAACGCCAGGCCGGGCGAGCCGCCTCAGGTCAGGCGGTCAGCCGGCGGATGAGCTTGCGCATGCCCGCCTGCCAGCCGTCCGGGTCCTCGGCGCGGCGGCGCGCGAAGTCGGCGACCTCGGGGTGCGGCAGGATCAGGAACCGCTCCTCGGCCAGCCCGGCGACGGCGGCGTCGGCGACCTGGTCCGGGGTGAGCACCGCACCGGACGCGGCGACCACCCGGGCGCCGAGATGACCCTGGACGATCCCGTCGGCGAGCAACGGAGTGTCCACCCCCTGCGGGCAGAGGGCACTGACCCGGATGCCCCGGTCCCGGTAGGTGATGGCCAGCCACTCCGCGAACCCCACCGAGGCGTGCTTCGTGGCGGTGTACGCGGCGTCACCGACAGCGGTCAGCACCCCGGCCGCCGAGCAGGTGTGCAGCAGGTGCCCGCCGCCCCGGGCGAGCATGCCGGGCAGCACCGCACGGGCCGAGTAGACGTGGGCGAGCACGTTCACCCGCCACGCCCGGTCCCAGCCGGCGTCGTCGACCTCCACTCCCCCGCCGGTGGTCACCCCCGCGTTGGCGCAGAACAGGTCGATCCGGCCGTACCGTCGCTCGGTGTCGGCGACCAGCGCGCGGACCTGCTCCTCGTCGGTGACGTCGAGGGCGGCTGGGTGCGCGACCGGACCGATGCCCTCGGCCACCGCGCGGGCCGAGTCGCCGTGCAGATCGGCGACCACCACGGCGGCGGCCCCCTCGGCGGCGAACCGGCGCGACAGCGCCGCGCCGATGCCGCCGGCCCCGCCGGTGACCACCACGATCCGGTCGGTGAGGTTCACGCGGACGCCTCCACCAGGTTGGTGCCCAACCGGGCGATGAGGTCGAGCAGCGCGGCTGCGCCGCCGGCGGTGACCTCGGGGGTCGGCAGCAGCGCGAGCACCGGCACGTCGACCCCGGCGTCGGCGTAGCGGCGCACCTCGGCCCGGCACCGCTGCGGTGAGCCGTGCAGCACCAGCGCGTCGACCACGTCGTCCGGCACCGCCGCGCTGGCACCGCGCCGGTCACCGGCGGCCCAGGCCCGCCACATCGGCGCCAGCGCCTCGTCGCGGCCGAGCCAGCGGTGGAACTCGGCGTACGCCGGGACGGTGAGATAGCTGGTGATGAGGCGGCGACCCAGCGCACGGGCGTACCCGGCGTCCTCGGTGGGACAGACGAAGATCCGGGCGGCGACCTCGAAGCCGGCCCGCCGCTCGCCCAGCTCGGCGAGGGCCCGCGGCACGTCGTCGGCGCTGAGCCAGTTGAGGATGACCCCGTCGGCCTCCGCGCCGGCCAGCCGCAGCATTCCCGGGCGCAGCGCGGCGAGCAGGATCGGCGGCGGCACCGCCGGCGGCCGTTCCAGCGTGAACCGGCGGACGGTGAAGGTGTCGTAGTCCTCGTCGATGGTGTCACCGCGCAGCGCGGCGCGCAGAAAGCGCAGCACGTCGCGGGTGCGACGGTACGGCTCCTCGAACGGCACCGCGTTCCAGTCCCGGACGAGCACCGGCGAGGACGCGCCGATGCCGAGCGAGAACCGCCCCGGCGCGGCCTCGGCCAACGCCGCCGCGCTCATCGCCAGCAGCCCGGGGCCCCGGGTGAAGACCGGCGTGATCGCGGTGCCGAGTCGCAGCCGGGGCTGCCAGGCCGCGGCGAGCGCCAGCGGGGTGAACGCGTCGGCCCCGGCGACCTCGGACGACCAGACGTCGGTGAACCCGGCCCGGTCGAGGGCCGCGTAGGCCGCGTCGTGGTCCGCCAGTGCGATCCCGCCCAGCGGCACGGTCATGCCCCATCGATTCGTCACCGATCGATCGTGCCCGTTGACGGGGCACCCGAGCAAGATCCCCGGACTGGGCAGAATCGCCGGTTTCGGGCCGTGCGTTGAGGCCGGGGTGCTACGACTGCGAGGTGGACCGGACCGACGGCGCAGGTCGCTGACCATGGGTTCCAGGGCGGCAGGGAACCTGGAGCCGGTCCCCGGGGTGGCCACGCCCGGCCGGGCCACCTTCCTCGAACTCTTCTTCGACCTGGTGTACGTCTTCGCGCTCACCCGGATCTCGGCCCGCGCGTTCGAGGACCTGACCCAGGAGCCGGGTCGCGACCACGCCTGGGGTGCGGTCACCGGCGGCGGCAAGTCGCTGCTGTTGCTGCTCGCGCTCTGGGCGGTCTGGCAGGGCACCGCGTGGACGACCAGCCGGTACGACCCGTACCGGGTGCCGCTGCAGACCGTGGTGATCACCGCGTTGGTGTGCAGCATGCTGATGGGGGTCGCGATCCCCCGGGCGTTCACCCAGACCGCGCTGATGTTCGCGGTGGCGTACGTGGTCGCGCAGCTGACCCGGCCGGTGATCCTGTCGATCGCGCTGGGCGCGCACCCGTACCGCCGACTGAAGGTGCGGATGGCGGTGGTGTACGCCGTCAGCGGGGTGCTCTGGATCAGCGGTGCGCTGTTGTCGACGAACGCGCAGGTGGTGCTCTGGTCGACGGCGCTTGTCGTCGAGTACCTGGCGGCCCGCTGCGGCTGGCCGGTGCCCGGCCTGGGCCGCTCGACGATCTCCAAGTGGGAGATCGCCGGGGAGCACCTGGCCGAGCGGTACCAGCAGTTCTTCCTCGTCGCGTTGGGCGAGACGATCCTGGTGGCGGGCTTCGCCTACAGCAAGGGACCGTACGAGGTGGGGCACGCCTGGGCGTTCGCGCTCGCACTGGCCACCTCGATCATGCTCTGGCGGATCTACGTGCAGCGGGCCGGACGGATCCTGGGCGAGGCGGTGCTGAAGGCCCGGCACCCCGCCGACATCGGCCGTTCCGCGGCCGACACCCACCTGGTGATGGTGATCGGTCTCGCCGCCACCGCGATCGGATACGAGCTGATCATCGAGGACCCGCTGGGGCGGATCTCCGGGCCGTGGCTGGCCATGGTGCTCGGTGGTCCGGCCCTGTTCCTGGCCGGGCGGGCCCGCCTGGAGTACGAGGTCTTCGCCCGGGTCTCCCCGTCCCGGTGGATCACCCTGCTGGTGCTGGCCGCGGCGGCGGTACCGCTGCGGTTCCTGCCGGGCGTGGCCGCGACCGCGGTCGGGGCGGTGGTGCTGGCCGCGGTCGTGGTGGTGGACGCCCGTCGGGCCCGTGGCGCCCCACCGGAGGCCGCCGCGCCGCCCTTCTGAGCCAACGCCGCGCGACGATGTCCCGCCGGCGCGGAGGGTTAGTCTCGGCGGGTGACTTTCTCGCTCGTCGCCCGTTCCGATGATGGCCGCCTGCACGGCGTGGTCGTCGCCAGCAAGTTCCTCGCCGCCGGGGCGCTGGTGCCGGCCGCTGCCGCCCAGGTGGGGGCGTTGGCCACCCAGGCGCACGCCAACCTGGCCTACCGTCCGCAGGGCCTCACTGTCCCGCCGGCGCGGAGGGTTAGTCTCGGCGGGTGACTTTCTCGCTCGTCGCCCGTTCCGATGATGGCCCGCCTGCACGGCGTGGTCGTCGCCAGCAAGTTCCTCGCCGCCGGGGCGCTGGTGCCGGCCGCTGCCGCCCAGGTGGGGGCGTTGGCCACCCAGGCGCA
>NZ_JAEVHL010000261.1 GCF_016803395.1 Micromonospora tarensis
CTCGCCGCCGACGAGCGGTTCGCCGAGGACTACCGGGCCGCCGACCCGTCCGCCGTGGTCGTGACGCCCGGCTCCCGGTACCGCCGCGCCGGCCGACACGTCACCGCCGACCCGCGCGACCCGGCGCACCTCGACCGGCTCCTCACCGAGCTGGGCGGCCGGCTCGACGTGATCCACCTGCCCGGGGCGCGGCCGACGCCGACCGGGTGGTCGACGAGCTGCTGCTGCCGCTGGCCGGGCTGCTCCGCGCCCTGTTGGCCAGCAGCGCGTTGGAACGACTACGCCTGCTCTACGTCCACAGCGCCCCCGCCGCCCCCGCCGACACCGCGGTCACGGCCGTGCTGCGCAGTGTTTCCCAGGAGGACAGCCGGTTCACCGGCCGGCGACTCGAAGTGGCGGGTCTCGAAGTGGCCGGTGTCGACGGCCGGTTGGCCGCCATCTGCCGCGACGAGTTCGCTGCGCCGGACACCGTGGAGATCCGGTACGCCGACGGCGTCCGGCACCGCCGCCGGCTCGTACCCGCCAAGGCCGGGTCCGCACCCGCCCTGCCGGTGCGCGCCGGAGCGGCGTACCTCGTCACCGGCGGCGCCGGCGGACTCGGCCGGATCATCGCCGACCACCTGCTGTCCCAGGCCGCCCGCGTGGTGCTCGTTGGCCGCTCTCCCGCCGACGTGGACCTGCGCGGGTGGCTCGACGCCCGGCCCGACGCGACGTACCTGCGGGCCGACGTCACCGACGAGGCCGGGCTGCGGGGGGCCGTGGCGACCGGCCGTGAACTGTTCGGCCCGCTCCGCGGCGTCGTGCACGCCGCCGGACTCCACCGGGACCGCCTGCTCGGCGACAAGGACGACACCGAGATCCGCGCGGTGACGGCGGCCAAGGTGCCCGGCACGGTCCTGCTGGACCGGATCACCGCCGACCAGCCCCTGGACTTCTTCGCGGTGTTCTCCTCGCTGGCCGGTGTGCTGGGCAACGCCGGACAGGCCGACTACGCGTACGCGAACGCCTACCAGGCCGCGTACCTGGCGGGCCGGCAGGGCCCCGGGCGCGCCGTGGCGCTGCACTGGCCGCTCTGGGAGTCCGGCGGCATGTCGGCCCCGGGGGAGGCCGCCCGGCGAGCCCGGGAACGGCTCGGCAATTATCCGCTGCCCACCGCCGAGGGCCTGCGCCTGTGGGACGAGGTGCTGGCCGGCGGGCACGACGAGGCGGCGGTGCTCTACGGCACCCGGCCGCTGCGGTGGCACGCCGAGCTGATGTACGACAGTCCCGGCGTGGCCGTCGCCGTCCAGCAGCTCCACGAGCCAGCCGTCCCGGCGGCCCCGCCGAGCGAGCCCGTCCCGAGCAGCGAGCCGACGCCGCCGGTGGGCCGGATGCTGACGGTGGTGCGGGAGGTGCTCGGTGGGTTGCTCCGCGTCGACCCGGGCGACCTCGCCGTCGACGCCGACCTCAACGACCTGGGCATCGACTCGCTCCTGGTACGCCGGTTCAGCGACGAGCTGACCCGCCGGCTCGGCACGGTGCCCACCACCCTGCTGTACGAGCACCGCACGCCCGCCGCGCTGGCCGCCCACCTCGAGACCACCCACGGCCCACGGACCGCCGGGCCCCCGACGGCCGCCGAGGTCGCCGTGCCGGCGGGGAATCCGGCGGCGGAGCCGATCGCCGTGATCGGCCTGAGCGGTCGCTATCCGCAGGCCGCCGACCTGGACGAGTTCTGGCGCAACCTGGCCGAGGGCCGCGACTGCGTCACCGAGGTACCGGCCGACCGCTGGGACGTCGACAGGTACTACGACCCGGACCCGCTGCGGGCCACCGACGGGAAGACCTACTGCCGCTCCGGGGCGTTCCTCGACGGGGTCGACCGGTTCGACCCGCTCTTCTTCGGCATCTCCCCGCGGGAGGCGGAGACCATCGACCCGCAGGAGCGGGTCTTCCTCCAGACGGCGTGGGCCACCTTCGAGGATGCCGGCTACCCCCGGCAGCGGCTGCGCGAGCGCGGCGGACGCGTCGGCGTGTTCGCCGGCGTCACCACCTACACGTACCTGCTGTGGGGGCCGGAGCGGTGGGCCAGCGGCGTCGCGGTGCACCCGCAGACCGCGCCCTGGTCGATCGCCAACCGGGTCTCGTACGTGCTCGGGCTGCACGGCCCCAGCATGCCTGTCGACACCGCGTGCTCGTCCTCGCTGACCGCCGTTCATCTGGCCTGCGCCAGCATCCGGCGCGGTGAGTGCGAGATGGCCCTGGCCGGCGGCGTCAACCTGTACCTGCACCCCAGCCGGTTCAGCACCCTCAGCCAGGCCCGGATGCTCTCGCCCACCGAGCGGTGCCGCAGCTTCGGCGCGGGCGCCGACGGGTTCGTGCCCGGCGAGGGCGTCGGTGCGGTGCTGCTCAAACCGCTCTCCGCGGCCCTGCGCGACGGTGACCGCGTGCACGCCGTCATCCGCGGCAGCGCCGTCAACCACGCGGGCGCCACCCGTGGCTTCACCGTGCCGGACCCGAACGCGCAGGCCGAGGTGATCGACGCCGCGCTGCGCGAGGCCGACGTCGACCCCGCCACTGTCACCTTCGTCGAGGCGCACGGCACCGGCACCGAGCTGGGCGACCCACTGGAGGTGGCTGGCCTGACCAACGCCTTCCGCCGCACCACGGATGCCCGGGGCTACTGCGGGCTCGGCTCCGCCAAGTCGCTGATCGGGCACCTCGAGGCCGCCGCCGGGATCGCCGGGCTGACCAAGGTGATCCTCCAGATGCGACACCGGCAACTCGCCCCCACGCTGCACTGCGACCCACCGAACCCGGGCTTCGACCTGGCCGGCACGCCGTTCGTCCTGCAACGGTCGCTCGCCCCCTGGACGCCGCCGCCGGGCCTGCCCCGCCGGGCCGCATCTCCTCCTTCGGCGCCGGTGGCGCCAACGCCCACGTCGTCGTCGAGGAATGGGCGCCGGCGGCCACCGCGCCGCCACCGGCACCCGGGCCGCAGGTCGTGGTGCTGTCCGCCCGGACCGAGGAGCGGCTGCGGGCGTACGCCGGTCGGCTCGCCGACCACCTGCGCGACGCCGGCACCGCGCAGCCGGTGCCGGTGGACGAGGTGCGCTCGGTCGTCGCCGACGTGCTGGGCCTGCCGACGGACGAGCTGCCGGACGACGAACCGCTCGACGAGCTCGGGGCCGACCCGGTGACCGCCGCGGAGATCACCGGACGGCTGCGCAGCCGGTACGGCTGGACCGGCGCCGTCCGACCCGCTGACACCGTCCGCGCGGTGACCGACCGGCTGCCGGGCGGTGGCGCACCCCCGATCCGGCTCGCCGACGTCGCGTACACAGTGCGTACCGGCCGGGAGCCGATGGCCGAACGCCTCGCGGTCGTCGCGGGCGACCTGGCCGCGCTCGTCGAGACGCTGGCCGGGTTCGCCACCGGCGACGACACCGGGGTCCTCCGCAGCGGCCGGGACACCGCTGTGCCCGGTGACGAGCCGGGTCGTCTGGCCCACGCCTGGGTGGCCGGGCAGGACGTCGAGTGGCCGGCCCCGACCGGTCGCCTGATCAGTCTTCCCACGTACCCGTTCGCCGAGACCCGGTGCTGGTTCGAGGAGGTCGACGCCCCGATCGAGTTGACCGGGCGGGAGTTCGTCCTCACCGACCACGTCGTGGCCGGACGACCCACGGTGCCCGCGGTGGCGCTGCTGGAGATCGCCCGCCGGGCCGCCGAGGTCGCCGGTGACGCTCCGGTGCGGCGGCTTCGGGACGTCGTCCTCGCCCGCCCGGTCCAGGTCGACAGCGCCCCGGTGTCGGTGCACACCACAGTGCGCGCCACCGACGGCGGGTTCCGGGTCCAGTGGGAGACCGACGGGGCGCCCTGCGGCCGGCTCGACGCCGAGACCGGCGTCGCGCCCGAGCCGGGCCGGGTCGACCTGGACGAGGTCCGCGCGCGCTGCGCCGATCGCCGCGACAGCGCCTCCTACTACGCGGCGTTCGACGCGGCCGGGCTGCGCTACGGGCCGTCGTTCCGCACCCTGCGGGAGCTGCGCTGCGGACCCGGTGAGGTGCTGGCCCGGCTGGAACTGCCCGAGCCCCGTCGCGCGGACACCGGGTACCACCTGCACCCGTCGCTCCTGGACGGCGCCCTGCAGGCCGTGGCCGGGGCGTGGGACGAGCCACCGGCAGCCGGCGGCACGCCGGTGTACGTGCCGTTCGCCGTCGCCGAGGTGGTGCTGGCCGGTCCGACGCCGCAGACCGGGTACGCCCACGTGATAGCCCGTGGCCGGACCCGGACCGAGCGGCGCTACGACGTCCGGGTCACCGACGAGCACGGTGCCGTCCGCGTCGAGCTGCGCGGCCTGGCCCTGCGTGCCGTACCCGCCGGCGACGGGCCGCTCTTCTTCGCCGGGGACTGGGTCACGGCGTCCGCACCCGAGCCGCGCACCGGGCCGATCCTGCTGCTCGACCACGACCGCCGCCGGGTCGAGCCCGGCATCGTGCTGGTCCGACCCGGCGACCGGTACCGGGAGGTGGTCGCGGGCGCGGAGTACGAGGTGGACCCGCGATCGGTGGACGACCACAGCAGGGTGCGCGAGGCGCTCTCCGCCCGCGGCGACGACCCGGTGGCCGTGCTGCACCTGTGGTCCCTGGCACCCGGTGCGCACACCGACCCGCTGGGGTCGCTGCTACCGCTGACCCAGGCGTGGGCACGGCCGCGCACGCCGCTCCCGCTGGTGCACGCCCATCCCGCCGGGTCACCGGAGGACGCCGCGACGGCCGGGTTCGCCCGCACCGTCCGGCAGGAGCAGCCGAACCTGGCGTTCGTCACGGTGCGGCTCGACGACGACGCGGCGGCGGACCCGGGGCTGCCACGGCGGCTCGGCGGCGAGGGCGGCGAGGCCGAGGTCAGCTACCTCGGCGCACGACGTGCGGTCTGGCGGTGGCACGAAGTCACCGCTCCGGTCGGGCACGAGCCGCGACCGGGAAGGTGTGTCTGGTGACCGGCGGTCAGGGCGGCCTGGGCCGGCTGGTGGTCGAGCATCTGGTGGCCGGCGGCGCACGTGTGGTGGCGGTGGGCCGGTCCGCGCCGGACCGGGCCTGGCTCGCCGGCCTGGGCCCGTCGGTGACATTCGTGCCGGGTGACGTGTCGGTGCGGACGGACGCGTTCGCGGCGGTGGCGGCGGCGCGGGAGCACTTCGGCCGGTTGGACGTCGTCGTGCACGCCGCCGGGGTGCTGCGCGACGGCCTGGTCGCGGGCAAGTCGGCAGCGGACGTGGCGGCGGTGTGCGGCCCGAAGGTGACCGGCGCCCGGTGGCTCGACGAGGCCACGGCGGATCTCGGCGTCGAGCGGTTCGTGCTCTTCTCGTCGCTGGCCGGCGCCCTGGGCAACGTGGGGCAGGCCGACTACGCGTACGCGAACAGGTTCCTCGACGAGTTCGCGGCGTGGCGCTCGACCCGTCGTCGCGGCGTGACGGTGTCGGTCGGCTGGCCGCTGTGGGACGGCGGCGGCATGACCGTCGACGCGAGCCTGCGGCAGCGGCTGTGGGAGACGGCCGGCACCCGACCGCTGCCGCCCGCCGCTGGGCTGGCCGTGCTGACCGCCGTGCTGACCGGCGAGGCCGTCGACCCCCAGGTGCGCTTCCTGTACGGCGACCCGGCGCGCCTGCGGGTTGGCCTCGGCCTGACCGCTGCCCCGGAGTCCGCTACCGCTCGGGCCGTCGCCGAATTGGGTCGGGGCGCGGCAGCGCCGGCACCACCGGCGGCAGTCGACGACGGCGCCCTGCGCGTCGACGTGACCCGGGTCTGTGCCGACGTGTTGAAGGTGGACGTGACCGAGCTGGACCCGGACGAGGACCTCTCCGCGTACGGCCTGGACTCGATTCTGCTGATGACGTTGCTGAACCGGCTGGAGACGCGTTTCGACACGGTCGTCGAGCCGAGCGCGGTCAGCGAGCATCCGACCATCGCCGCCCTGGCGGCGTATCTGGCGCGCAGCGTGACACCGCCGTCGCCGGTGGCGGAGCTTCCCGCTTCCTCGGCGTCGTCAACCCACCCCGCACCGGCGTCGCCGACCACGGCTGAACCAGCCTCCGCCAGGACGGCCACCGGAGCAGCGGCGCCGCCGGCCGCGCTGGCCGCCGAAGCCGGGCAGCCGGACCACGCGGTGGCGGTGGTCGGGATGGCGGGGCGCTTCCCCGGCTCCGCCTCGGTCTCGGCGTTGTGGGACAACCTGGTGGCCGAGCGGTGTCTGGTGTCGGAGGTGCCGGCCGACCGGTGGGACGTCGCGACGGTCTTCGATCCGACCCGGAAGCGGCCGAACTCGTCGTACTCGAAGTGGGCCGGGTTCACCGACGGGGCGTTCGACTTCGACGCGGGCTACTTCGCTGTCGCCGAGGCGGACGCCCTGGTGATGGATCCGCATCACCGGCTGGTGCTGGAGTTGGCCGCCGAGCTGTTCGCCGACGCGGGGTACCGACCGGACGAGGTCGCCGGATCCCGGACCGGCGTGTTCATCGGCGGTGGTGAGAGCCCGTACCTGCGCGGACGGATCGCCGACCTGCCGATGCGGAGCCGGCGCAACGCCCTGGTGGGTGCCATCCCGAACATGATGGCCGCCCGGGTGTCCGACTTCTTCGACCTGCGCGGGCCGGCGCAGACCATCGACACCGCGTGCTCGTCCGCGCTGGTCGCCATCCACGCGGCCTGTCGCGCCCTGCGGTCCGGGGAGTGCGACATCGCGATCGCCGGCGGGGTGGAGCTGATCATCGGGTCGGATCTGCACGTCGGGTTCAGCGAGGCGGGTGCGTTGGCGCCCGACGGGGTGTGCGCGGTCTTCGACGAGAGCGCGCGCGGGCTGGTGCTCGGTGAGGGCGGCGGTCTGGTGCTGCTGCGCCGGCTGCCGGACGCGGTCGCCGGTGGCGACCGCGTCGCGGCGGTGGTGCGCGGCGGCGCGGTGAACAACGACGGCCGCACCATGGGCCTGACGGTGCCCAGCATCGACGGTCAGGAGGCGGTGCTGCGGGCCGCGCTGGCCGACGCGGGCGTACCCGCGGGTTCGATCGGCTATCTGGAGGCGCACGGCACCGGGACGTTGCTGGGTGACCCGATCGAGGTACGGGCGGCGGCGCGGGTCTTCGACGGCAGGTGCGGGATCGGGTCGGTGAAGTCCAACGTGGGCCACCTCATGCGGGCCGCCGGGGTGGTGGGCTTCGTCAAGGCGGTGCTGGCGGTCCAGACGGGTGTGCTGCCGGCGACGCTGCACTGCGTACGCCCGCATCCGCGGTTCCGGTTCGCGGAGTCGCCGTTCTTCCCGGTGACCGAGACGCAGCCCTGGGCCGGGACGCCCGGACAGGCCGGGACGCCACGACGGGCCGGGGTGTCGGCGTTCGGCTTCGGCGGGACCAACGCGCACGTGGTCGTCGAGCAGTACGCCGGCCAGACCGGTTTTCGCCCGGCGCTGCCGCCGCCCCGCTTCACCCGCCGCCGGTACCGGCTCGGCGAACCCGACCCGACTCCACCGGACAACCTCGACGACCTCCTCGACCTGCTCCAGGAGGGGCACGTCGACCTGGACTCCGCGGCGGCCACTGTCGTCCGGCTGAGCAAGGAGCGGGCATGACCACCGACATCCGTGCCGTACTCGCCGAGTTCCGGGCCGGTCGGCTCTCCCGGGACGAGGTGAGGGCGCTGCTGGAGTCCACGCCGGCCACCGTCGTCCGCTCCTTCCGGTACGACGAGCCGTACCTCCGCGCCCACCAGGTCTTCGGGCGGCAGGTCCTGCTCGGGGTGACGCACTGCGCGCTCGCGGTGGAGCTGACCCGTGCCGGCGACACCTCCCGGCACCTGCGCGGTCTGACGTTCCACGAACCGGTCGTGCTCGACCCGGGCGAGGCCACCGAGGTGACCGTCGCCGTCGCGGAGCGCGACGGGCGGCGGGTGGTCGAGAGCCGGTACCGGGCAGCCGCGGCGTCCCGGCTCAGCGTCACCGCCGAGCTGCGCGACGGGGACCGGCTCGCCGAGCTGCCCACGCTGGACCTCGACGGGCTCCGGACGGGGCACAGCCGCGACGGCGGCCAGCTCGCCGCCAACCCGTTGCTGGCCCGGGAGCCCGCGCTGCGCTGCGTCGAGCAGGTCTGGGTCGGCGACGGCGAGAGCCTCGGCCGGCTCCGGCTCACCGCCGACGCGCGGGCCGCCCTGTCCGGGCTCGCCGTGCACCCCGTCCTGCTCGACGGTGGGTTCGTGACCGGCGCCGCCGCCGTGGACGAGGCGATCCTGCTGCCGCCCGGCACCCCGGGCATGTGGATTCCGGTCGCGATCGCCGCCGTACACGGGTCCGGGCCGCTACCCGAGGTCTGCTACTGCCGGGCTCGGGTACGCCGGGCCGACGCCCACGCCCTCACCATGGACCTGGTGCTGGCCGACGAGTCGGGCCGGCCGCTGCTCGCCGTCGACGGCTTCACCTTCCGCCACGTCCGCGACACCCAGCTGTTCACCGCCGCCGCGCCGGAGGGGCTGGCCGTGCCCGTCGCCGCGCCGGAGGGGCTGGCCGTGCCCGTCGCCGCGCCGGAGGGGCCGGCGGACGACCTTCTCGGTCGCGTCGAGGCGTACCTGGCCGGGTTGGTCGCCGGCCACCTCGACGTCGAACCGACGACCCTGGACCGGGCGGCGAACTTCATGGAGCTGGGCGTGCAGTCCGGCGAGCTGATCGACCTCACCCGGCGCATCGAGGATGATCTTGGTGTGGAGTTGTATCCGACGTTGTTCTTCGAGCAGCAGTGTCTGGCGGAGTTGTCGGCGTATTTCGTGGCGGAGCACGCGTCGGTGGTGGGTGAG
>NZ_JAEVHL010000262.1 GCF_016803395.1 Micromonospora tarensis
GGGGGGTGGGAAAGGGGTCCCGTTCAGCGGGGTGGGCTGGGTAGGCCTCGCGGGCATGAGGATCGGCATTGTGGGAGCCACCGGCCAGGTCGGTGGCGTGATGCGGCAGGTGCTGGCGGAGCGCGAGTTCCCGGCGGAGCAGGTGCGGTTGTTCGCCTCGGCGCGGTCCGCCGGGCGTACGCTGCCGTGGCGCGACGGTGAGGTGACCGTCGAGGACGCCGCCACGGCGGACTACTCCGAGCTGGACATCGTGCTCTTCTCGGCCGGTAAGGGCACGGCGCGGGAGCTGGCGCCCCGGGTCGCCGAGGCCGGTGCCGTGGTGATCGACAACTCTTCGGCGTTCCGGATGGACCCGCTGGTGCCGCTGGTGGTCGCCGAGGTCAACCCGCACGCGGCTCTCGACCGACCGAAGGGCATCATCGCCAACCCGAACTGCACCACCATGGCCGCGATGCCGGTGCTGCGTCCGCTGCACGCCGAGGCTGGGCTGGTCGGCCTGGTCGTCTCCACGTACCAGGCGGTCTCCGGTGCCGGGCTGGCCGGCGTCGCCGAGCTGGACGAGCAGGTCCGCAAGGTCGCCGAGCACGCCGCCGGGCTGGCCTTCGACGGCTCGGCGGTGGAGTTCCCCGCCCCGCGCTCGTTCGCCGAGCCGATCGCCTTCAACGTCCTCCCGCTGGCCGGTTCGATCGTCGACGACGGCTCGTTCGAGACCGACGAGGAGCAGAAGCTCCGCAACGAAAGCCGCAAGATCCTGGAGATCCCCGACCTGAAGGTCTCCGGCACCTGCGTCCGGGTGCCCGTCTTCACCGGCCACTCGCTCCAGATCAACGCCCGGTTCGCCCGCCCGCTCACCCCGCAGCGCGCGCACGAGCTGCTGACCGACGCACCCGGCGTGGCACTGACCGACGTCCCCACGCCGTTGCAGGCCGCTGGCCAGGACCCGACCTACGTGGGGCGGATCCGCGCCGACGAGACCGTGGAGTACGGGCTGGCGCTGTTCTGCTCCAACGACAACCTGCGCAAGGGCGCCGCGCTGAACGCGGTGCAGCTCGCCGAGCTGGTCGCCGCCGAGCGCCGCTGACCGTCGCCGTCGCCGGGCCCCGCACCGCACCTTGGTGAGGGGTCCGGCTTCGTTCCGGGCGGCCCGCCGCGACGGTCGGCCGATCGTGCTTGGATGAGACGAAGCCGACAGTCGCACCTGGAGGAAACCGTGCCGGATGACCGGACCCAGCAGGCGTTGACCGATCTGGTCGCCGGCCGCTCGATGGGCGTGCTCGCCACCATCAAGCGGGACGGGCGGCCCCAGCTCTCCACAGTGGTCTACTCCTTCGACCGGGACGCCCGCCTGATCCGGGTCTCGGTCACCGACGGCCGCGCGAAGACCGCCAACCTGCGCCGGGACCCACGGGCCAGCTTCCACGTCAGCAGCGAGGACGGCTGGGCGTACGCGGTGGCCGAGGGGCGCGCCGAGCTGACCTCGGCCGCCACCGAGGTCGGCGACGAGACCGTCGAGGAGTTGGTGACGCTCTACCGGAGCCTGCGCGGCGAACACCCCGACTGGGACGAGTACCGCCAGGCCATGGTCGACGAGGGGCGGCTGGTGCTGCGGGTGCGCGTGGAGCGGCTCTACGGACTGCGCCCCGGGGCTGACGCGCCGTCGCCACCGGTCAGCCCGGCTCGATCACGGTCACCCCGGGCCAGCGCTGGGACGGCCGGTGCCGGGCCAACCGCTGCCGGGACCAGGCCACGTCCACCCGGGCCGGGTTGTGCCGCCAGATCCCGCCCAACAGATCCGCCAGACCGTACGGGGCGCAGACCTCCAGCCGGTCGTCCGGATCCAGCCGGACGGCCACGGCGGTCGCGTACTCCGGCCAGGTGGCGACCGCCTCTGCCACGCTGCGGTACGGCGCGATCGGGTCGCCGCCGAACTTCGCCGCGTACCAGGTGTGCACCGCCGCCTGGTTGCGGGCCTGCCACGGCGGCTCCGCCCAGGCCGCAGCCAGTCGGGCGGTGGCCCGGTCGTCGTCGTCGCGGGTCAGCCTGGCCGGGTCGAAGAAGACCACGTCCACGTCGTGGACCGTCGTCGGATCGAACCCGTCGCCGTACCGCTCGCCCCAGACCAGGTCGCGCAGGACTCCCGCGCCGATCCAGGCGTCCGGCAGCCCGGAGTCGCGAACCACTGTCAGCGCCCGGCTCAGCCAACCGCTGCCAACCACAAGGTCCCGCAACTCCCGCACACCCGACGTCATTCGCCCACGGTAGGCGGCCGGCTCATCGGGCGTTACCCCCTCCCTGGCGACGGGTAGACGGACCTGCCGACACCGAGAGGGGAGCACCATGACAACGGTCGGAGAGTTCATGACGACCCGGTTGGTGACGATGGACGGCAACGACACACTCATCTCGGCCGCACAGGAGATGCGTGACAGTGCGATCGGTGATGTGGTGGTGACCGACGGCGACAACGTGGTCGGCATCGTCACGGACCGGGACATCACGGTCCGAGGGGTCGCGGAGAACATGGACCCGGGTTCGACCCGCCTGAACCAGATCACCACGCGCGACGTGATCACGGTGAGTCAGTACGACGACGCGGTGGCCGCCGCGGATCTGATGCGTACGTACGCCGTACGCCGACTCCCGGTGATCGACGACGGACGTCTGGTCGGCCTGATCTCGATGGGTGACCTGGCGGTCGAGCGCGAACCGCAGTCGGTGCTCGCGGACATCAGCGCCGACGACCCGAACAACTGACCGTCCGCCGCGGCAGGCGCCGGCTCTCCCCACCGGGGAGAGCCGGCGCTGCGCTGTCCCAGCATCACCGGAGGCGGGCGGGGGAGGGGTCATCCGATTCGGGTGAGGTTGGGCGGAGGGGCGGCGGGGACCCGTGCGGGGACGTGTGAGGCCGCCGGCCGTGCGACGGGAGCGCGGTGGGTGGGATCCCGGGCCCGGCAACTGGGAGGAGTCGACCCGATGGTGGACGCGACCACGAGGTTCTTCGAGGACCTGGACCGGCGGGGGTACGAGCCCCTGCTGGCGAAGACCTCCGGGACGCTGCGCATCGACCTGCACGAGGGGGCGCAGACCCGGCACTGGCTGCTGAGGATCGACCACGGCCGGCTGAACGTCAGCCAGGAGGACCGGGAGGCCGACACGGTGATCGGCGCGGACCCGGTCCTCTTCGACGACATCGCCGCGGGCCGCGAGCACGGGCTTGCCGCGTTGTTGCGGGGGGACATGACGGTCATGGGCGACGCCCGTCTCGTCGTCCAGGTGGAGCGGATCTTCCCGGGTTCCCCGGACGCCCGTGGACCCCGTCGGCGTTTCGCGGGGGAGGGGCACTGATGGGGCAGAGCAACACGATCCGGATCCTGGACGGCAACACGTTCGTCGTCTGCGAGGACACCGGCGACATCGAGGCGACACCGAGCGAGCCCACCGGGCTGTTCTCCATCGACACCCGATTCCTGTCGACCTGGGTGCTGACCGTCAACGGTGAGCGACTCAACTCGCTCTCCTTCGACGACCTGCAGTACTTCGAGTCGCGGTTCTTCCTCGTCCCGGGGATGGCCACGCACTACGTGGACGCGAAGCTGTCGATCATCCGGGAACGCACGGTGGGCGGCAGCTTCCGGGAGCAGGTCACCATCCTCAACCACGACGAGAAGCCGATCGACCTGGAAGTGCGCATGGACGCGGCGTCGGATTTCGCCGACCTGTTCCAGGTCAAGGACGAGATCCTGAACAAGAAGGGCGAGATCTACACCGAGGTGGAGCCGGACCGGCTGCGGTTGGGGTACCGCCGGGGCTCCTTCCGGCGCGAGACGGTCATCTCGTCCACCATGTCGGCCCGGTACGACAGCAAGGGCTTCGCGTACACGGTGCACCTGGAGCCCAACGAGCAGTGGGAGGCCGCGATCCACGTCGAGACGCACGCGGTCGGGCCGGGTGGTCGGGACCTGCGTCTCGGCCTGCGCATGCACGGCACCGAGCGGGTGGAACTCCAGCATGACCTGGAGCGGTGGATCGCCGAGGCTCCCAAGGTCAACAGTGAGCACGGTCGGGTCTCCAGCACGTACCGGCGCAGCCTGATCGACCTGGCGGCGTTGCGCTTCTCGCCGCTGTCGTTGGGCGGCGCCACCCTGCCGGCCGCTGGTCTGCCCTGGTTCATGACCATGTTCGGTCGGGACAGCATCCTCACCTGCCTACAGACGCTGCCGTTCACCCCGCAGTTGTCCAAGACGACGCTGCGCATCCTGGGCGCGCTCCAGGGCAGCCGGTTCGACGACTTTCGGGACGAGGACCCGGGGCGCATCCTGCACGAGATGCGCTACGGCGAGACCGCGGCCTTCGAGGAGCAGCCGCACTCGCCGTACTACGGCTCGGTGGACGCGACGCCGCTGTTCGTCGTGCTGCTCGACGAGTACGAGCGGTGGACCGGGGACGTCGCGCTGGTCAAGGAGTTGGAGCAGGAGTCCCGGGCGGCGTTGCGGTGGATCGACAACTACGCCGACCTGGTCGGTAACGGCTACATCTGGTACGAGCGGCGCAACACCGACACCGGTCTGGAGAACCAGTGCTGGAAGGACTCCTGGGACTCGATCTCCTACTCCGACGGCACGCTGCCGCCGTTCCCGCGCGCCACCTGCGAGGTGCAGGGGTACGCGTACGACGCGAAGGTGCGCGCGGCCCGGATGGCCCGTGAGTTCTGGGGTGACCCGGAGTTCGCGGACCAGTTGGAGCGGGAGGCGGCAGAGCTGAAGGAGCGGTTCAACCGGGACTGGTGGGTGGCCGACGGCGAGTTCTACGCCCTGGCCCTGGACCCGGACGGCCGCCAGTGCGACATCCTCAGCTCCAACATCGGTCACCTGCTGTGGAGCGGCATCGTCGATCCCGAGCGGGCCGAGAAGCTTGCCGCGCACCTGGTCGGGCAGCGACTGTTCTCCGGCTGGGGAGTGCGCACGCTCGCCGAGGGGGAGACCCGGTACAACCCGATCGGCTACCACAACGGGACGATCTGGCCGTTCGACAACTCGTTCATCGCCTGGGGTCTGCGTCGGTACGGCTTTGCCGAGGAGGCCGCGACCATCGCCAACGGCATCCTGGACGCGGCCACCTACTTCGACGGCCGGTTGCCTGAGGCGTTCGGCGGCTACCCGCGCGAGTTGACCAAGTTCCCGGTGGAGTACCCGACGGCGTGCAGCCCGCAGGCCTGGTCGACCGGTACGCCGCTGCTGCTGCTGCGCACCATGCTCGGCCTGGAGCCGCACGAGGGTCACCTGGCGGTCGAGCCACGGCTGCCGGTCGGGATGGGCCGCATCGAGGTGCTGGACATCCCGGGTCGCTGGGGGCGGGTGGACGCGTTCGCCCGGGGCCGGCTTGCCCTGGACAACCTCGCTGACTGACCGACTCGACGGCGCAACCGGCGGTGCCGCGCGGACCGTGGCACCGCCGGTCCGCCACCGAGCCGAATCCCAGCTCGGCAAGGTAGATTCTGCGAATGCCGGAGCTCGTGTACCCGCCCGTTATCGCCGTTGCCAAGACGATGTTCCGTCTCCTCGACCTGAAGATCACCATCGAGGGCGCCCACCACGTGCCCCGCACCGGCGGGGCGGTCTTGGCCAGCAACCATGTCAGCTACCTCGACTTCATCTTCGCCGGCCTGGGCGCGAACGCGTCGGGCCGGCTGGTCCGCTTCATGGCCAAGGACTCGGTGTTCGCGCACAAGATCTCCGGTCCGCTGATGCGCGGCATGCGGCACATTCCGGTGGACCGGCAGGCGGGGGCGGCCTCGTTTCGTGCCGCTGTGGGCGCGCTCAAACGCGGCGAGGTCGTCGGCGTCTTTCCCGAGGCGACGATCAGCCAGTCGTTCACCGTGAAGGAACTCAAGAGCGGCACGGTGCGGATGGCCCGCTCGGCGAAGGTGCCGGTGTTGCCGGTCGCGCTGTGGGGCACCCAGCGGCTCTGGACCAAGGGTCGTCCGCGCACGCTGACCCGCCGACACACCCCGATCACCATCCTGATCGGCGAGCCGATCGACCCGGCGGACTTCCCGGACCCGAACGTGCTGGCCGCCGAGCTGACCACCCGGCTCAGCGCCCTGGTCGACCGGGCCCAGCGGGACTACCCGGACACCCCGGCCGGCCCGGACGACACCTGGTGGCAGCCCGCGCACCTGGGCGGCAGCGCGCCCACGCCGGAGGAGGCGGCCGCCCTGGACGCGGCCGCCGAGCAGCGCGCCCCCAGCGCCTGAGGTCGGGTTGGCCGGATCGTTCCGCACCCGGACATGATGGTGTCTGCCGGGCACGGCAGCACGGTGGAGGCCGCCGCGCGGCCGTCGGCTTCACCGATCCCCGGATGCTGCGCCGCCTGCGAGCCCGCGCCACGAGGTCGGCTCCGGCCGGGAGCGGTAGTAGTCGTCCCGGGAGTGGAATTCCACCGGCAGCGAACCGGGCAGCGTGACCCGGGTGTCCCCGGTGAGCAGGCTCGGGCCGGCCCGCAGCAGCAGCACATCGCGTTCCTGGGCCGAGAGGTCGACCAGTTGCGGGCGGGTGAGCCGGAACATGGCCGCCGCCCGGCGGACCTGCCGGGCCAGCGCCACGACCTCGGCGGGCGGCCGCCGAGGGCCAACGCCGGCTGCTGGATGGTGCGCAACGCGTCGCAGACGATCAGCACCTGCGCGGGCGCGTCCGGCTCCGTCGCCGGCAGCTCCAGACGGGACGGCCACTGCCAGCGGATCTGCCCGCTCATCAGGCCGTTCAGCCGGGCCGGCGGCCGGGCCCGGCGCGTGCCGTCGGCGACCAGCGACAGCTGCGAGCCGCTGCCCACCCAGCAGATTCGCTGGTCGGTGACGGTCACCGCGACCGGCTCGGGTAGCCGCCACCGACGCCGCGTCTCGCTCGGCCCCAGCAGGTAGCCCGCGACCAGTAGCCGGTGCCGCCCGAGCACCCGCTCCCCAGGCACCGGGCGCAGGTGGTAGCGGCGATCCAGGGTCGGCGCCAGCTCGTCGTCCGGGGCGTCGAACCGGTGTGGACCGATGAAGAAGGGGGACGCGTCGGCGTGCATCGTCACGACCTCCCGGTCAGCTGGCTGTGCGGTCAAGCCTCGCGGATCCGGCGGCGGCTGTCATGACGCCTGTTAGGGGGTCGGCCGGTCGTGCGTCGCCTGTGACCGGTAGATGCCAATCTCCTCCGGGCGGACGAGACCGTCCTCGATCGCGCGGGCGAGTAACGCCGCCTTTGTGGCGGCTGGCCGCCCCGCCCGGGTGTACTTGATCCGCGCTCGATCGACGTACTGCTTGACGGTGTGCTCGCTGATCTGCATCCGGCGGGCCACCGATGCCTTCGACATCGACTGGAACCAGAGCAGCAGCGCCTCACGCTCCTTGTCGGACAGCATCGGCCGGTCCGGCCGTGGGTCACCGACCATCGCGCCGGCCAGCGCGGGCGGCACGTACGGACGGTCGCTCGCGGCGGCCAGCACTGTCGCGACGCAATGCTCCCGACCCTCGTGCTTGGCCAGGAACGCCACCGCCCCGGCGTCCAGCGCGGCGAGCATCGTCTGCGGGTCGGTGTGCTCCGAATAGACCACCACCCGCCGGCCGGCGGCGCTCAGCTCGGCCAACTTGTCCAGCGCCATGCGCCCGTGCAGTCGCAGGTCGAGCAGGACGACGTCGGCGTCCGGCGCGGCCCGCAGCACGGCGTCCGGGTCGTCACCGGTGGCGAGCACCGTCAGTCTCGGCTCGGTGGCGAGCCAGGCGCGGACGCCCTCCACCACCACCGGGTGATCGTCGACGATCGCCACCCCGACCGGACGATCGTCGGTCACCGCCGCCACTGGGTCTGCGCCCATCTGATGTTCCCGTCCCGTTCGTAGAGGTACCGCACCGGCCCGTCGTCATGCTCCCCGGGTGGTGGGCCGGTCGCCTCCGGCCCCTCCCGGTCCGGCGTGACCAGGCTGACCACCACCTCGTCCGGGCCGGAGACGACGGTCAGCCGCGCCCAGTCCTGGACGTCGGCCAGGGTGCCGGTGAGCGGGTCGGCCAGCCGGCGACGGATCTCCACCGGCAGCGGCGGCGGGGTACCGATGGTGACCAGGTCGATCGGCAGTCCGTTGCGTTCCGCCAGGTCGGCGGCGGCCCGCAACTCGTGCAGCAGTGGGTCCGGCACGTCGTCGGACTCGGCGATCAGCCGGCGCAGCCGGGCGGCGGCCAGCACGCACCGGCGCTGCACCTCCGGGTCGTTCGGGTCGGCCTGACCGGCGGCCAGCTCGGCGAGGACCCGCCCGGCGGCCGAGCTGACCAGCGTCAGCCGGTCGCGGCGTTCCTGGACGCCCCGCTCGGCGGCGTCCCGCTCCGCGGCCATCGCATGGCCGGCGGCCGCCACCGCGGCCCGCTCCCGCGCCAGGCCGACGACCACGGCGCTGCCCACGAAGACCGCCACCGGCAGCGAGAACGTGCCGTAGACGTACATCACGTAGCGGGCCACGTCGCCGGGCCGGGGCCGTGCCCCAGCACGGCGACCAGTGCGATCAGCGCGTGCGTGCTCAGCAGCGCGATCAGGGCCGCGACCCGCCGACCCCAGACCGCCAGCACGAAGAACCAGCCGAGGGTGCCCCACACCCAGTTGGCGGCGGTGAACAACTGGCGCTCGCCGGCCGCGGCGAAGACGGCCGCGTCGACGGCCAGCAGCAGCCGGCGGCCGCCACCGCGGCCCGCTCCCGCGCCAGGCCGACGACCACGGCGCTGCCCACGAAGACCGCCACCGGCAGCGAGAACGTGCCGTAGACGTA
>NZ_JAEVHL010000263.1 GCF_016803395.1 Micromonospora tarensis
CCGCCGGCGGTGGTGGGCCACGCCGGCGCTGGGGAGCCCGGCGGGTCACCCGGCGGCGGCTAGAGCGCGGCCGGGATCGCCGGTCCGGGTGTCGATGCGCCGGCTCCGGGCCCCGAGCGGCAGCCCTGGCGGCGTCGCCCGGTAGGTTGCCGGGCATGGTGGACGCGGTGGCCGGCAGGGGCGTGCAGATCTGGACCGACGGGGCGTGCAGTGGCAACCCCGGCCCAGGTGGTTGGGGTGCGCTGCTGCGTTACGGCGATCACGAGCGGGAGTTGTGCGGCGGTGAGGCGACGCCCACCACCAACAACCGGATGGAGCTGATGGCGGCCATCCAGGCGTTGGAGAGCCTGAACCGGCCGGTCACCGTGGAGCTGCACACCGACAGCACGTACGTGCGCAACGGCATCACCAGTTGGCTGGCGTCGTGGAAGCGCAATGGGTGGCGGACCGCCGCGAAGCAGCCGGTGAAGAACGCCGACCTGTGGCAGCGGCTGGAGGCGGCCTGCGAACGGCACCAGGTCACCTGGTTGTGGGTCAAGGGGCACAACGGGCATCCGGAGAACGAGCGGGCCGACGGGCTCGCCAACAAGGGCATGACCGAGGCCCGGGGCGCGCTGACCAGCCGCTGAGCCCGGGTCAGCGGGTCGCGTCGGGGTGCCCCGGCATGCTGGAACCCCCGCCGCTGCTGCCGGACGAACCACCGGCGACGCCCGAGTTGTCGGGCTCGGTCACGATGTCCGGCCGGACATCGGTGTCCGCCGGTGCGGGGACCTCGGTGTCCGCCTCGACCTGCACCAGTGGCGCCTGGCCGGCCTCGTCCTCGCTGTGCTGCGGGTCGCCCGGCTGCTTCCCTTGGCGATTTCGGTAGCCCACGCCGTGCCCCCCGTCGATGCCGGTCCGCGTCGGCGCTGGCTACCCGGCGTCGTCCCGGCCGAAACCTGACCCGCCGGCGGTGACAGCCGACCCGACCGTCTCGACCTGCGGCGCAGCGGACGGCAGCCGCAGCGTCCGGCGGCGGCTGAGCGCGACGATCAGCGCCAGCGCGAGCGCGCCGACGACCACCAGGAACGCCCAGGTGTTACCGAGGTGGTCGTTGACCACTCCACTGGTCGCGGAGCCGGCGGCGATGCCGAGTTGCCCGGCCGTCTGCAACCACCCGTACGTCTCGGGGAGCCGGACCGCCGGGGTGGACCGGGCGAGGATCTCGTCGGTGACGGCGAGGAACGGCGCCAGCGCGAGACCGAAGACCGCCAGCGCGACGGCCATCTGCGGCACGTTGCGCGGCAGCAGCAGCGCCACCGAGGTGGCGGCCAACGTGCCGAGCATCGTCAGGTACGCCGCCGCCGGGCTGCCGGGTCGCCCCCGGCTGGCCAGCAGCACGCCACCGGCCAGGCTGCCCACCGACCAGATGGTCACCAGCAGCCCGGCCTGCTCCGGGTGCCCGACCGTGGTGGCGAACGCGGGCACCAGCACCCACATCGCGCCGATGCCCGCCATGTATCCGATGTGGGTGCCGACGACGGTGCGGCGGGTGGCCCGGCCGGGCAGCGCGGATCCCTTCCCGCGAGGCTGCCGGTCGGCCTCGCGCGGCGGTAGCACCGCGACCATGCCGAGCAGCCCGGCGCTGCCGATTACGGCGAAGGCGAGCAGTGCGGCAGTGGGTCCACTGATCAGCAGGTTCAGTGTCACAGCGAGAGGGCCGCCCACGTAGAGCACCTCCTGCCCGACGGCGTTGACCGCGTACGCGCGGGCCAGCGCGGCAGGGGCGACGAGCCGGGCCAGTTGGGCGCGTCCGCTGCCGACCGCCGGTGGCGTGCTGAGCCCGGCCACGGTCGCCAGTGCCACGAACGCCGCCGGTTCGGTGGTGACGGCCAGGCCGAGCAGGGCGAGCAGGTGGGCGAGGCCGGTGGCGAGCAGCACCGGCCGGGCACCGAGCCGGCCCAGGAGTCGACCGACCAGCGGCGCGGTGACCGCCAGCCCGATCCCGCAGCCGGCGCTGGCCACTCCGGCGGTGGCGAAGCTGCCGGTGTTCTGGTGACCGAGCAGGACGACGAGCAGTTGCCGCAGTGCGACCGGTAGCTGCGCCACGGTCATCAACATGATGAGCAGCATCGCCCGGCGGGGTACATTCACAACTTATGAATCTACCCGAGGATGGCTCGCCCAACCTGCTCGGCGCACTCGCCCTGCTTGTCGGCTCGCGGATGCGGGCGTCGATCAGCGGGTCCGTCGGGGCCGGCGGCGCGCTGGCCGAGGCGCTCGTCGTCCTCAAGGACCAGCCAGGGGTGACCGCCGAGTGGTTGGGCCAGGTGCTGGGGCTGACCCAACCCGGCGTCGCGCACCTGGTCCGGCGGCTTCGGGAACAGGGCTGGGTGGAGAGGCGTCCCGGCGCCGACGCGCGCAGTCGTGCCCTGCACCTCACCGCCGAGGGCGCGGCGGTCGCCGCCCGCACCCTGCGCGCGCGGCAGGAGGTGTTGACCGCGCTGCTCGCCCCGCTGACCGTCGAGCAGCGCCGCCAGCTCGCCGACATCGCCCGGGCCCTGCTGCACGACGAGGTGGCGGACGCCGGCAGCCTGGCCCACCTCTGCCGGCTCTGCGACCGTGGCCGCTGCCCACAGTGCCCGGTCCATGCCGGCTTCCAGGAGTTGACCGGCGCGCACGGCGGATCGGATCGGGCCGTTCCTAGCGGCGGCGGCCCCGACGGGCCGGCTGACGGACCGGGGTGAGCGGCAGCGCCGTCCAGTGCGCCGGCCGGGTGAGCGTCTGCGGCAGCCCGGTCCGGGTGTCGCCCCGGGCGGCGTCCAGTTGGGTCTGGTGCAGGAAGAGGGTGCGCCGCAGGTCCGCGCCCCGCAGGTCGGCCCCGCGCAGGTCCGCGCCGGTGACGTCGGCCAGGGCGAGGTCCGCTCCGCGCAGATCGGCGCCGATGAGCAGCGCCCCGCGCAGGTTGGCCCGGCGAAGGTCGACATGGCGCAGGTCCACCCCGAGCAGGTGCGCGCCCCGCCGGTCGGCGCCGCCGGGGGCCCGGGCCGCGTCGCTGGCCCGGGACAGCAGCGGGTTGACCCGGTTCCGGTGGCCGGCGACGTCCACCGCGCGAAGGTGCGTCGGGTCACCCTCGGTGAGCGTCCGCGTCTCGGCGCGGGCACGTTCCAACTCGGCGCGCAGGGCGGCCGGCGGGTCCGACGCCACCGCCTCGGTGCAATACCAGAGCAGTTCGTGCAGCGGTCGCAGCACCGCGAACGCCTCCGCCATCGCCGGCAACGTCTCCGGCGCGTCCCGCCAGTCCCGCCCGCCGAAGGTCACCTGGGCGACCTGCTGCCCGGCACCGAAGCAGTCGAACACCGTGCAGCCGGGAAAACCGCGCTCCCGCAGCTCCGTGTGGATGCCGCAGCGGTGGTCGGGGCGCAGGTTCGGGCAGGGCGAGCCGGCCGGCTTGTCGATGGCGAAGTCCGTCGACGCGGCGAACGCCGGCACCACGCAGCACAGCCCGAAGCAGCGTCCGCAGTCGGCGCGCAGCTGCGCCGCCCCGGACGGCGGTGCGGTGCGGTGTGACACGCCGACGGTCCTCCTTGCGATCAGGGTTGGACCACCATTGTTTCCCGGGCCGAGCCGACGGTCCGTTCGGGGGTCACCGTGCGTGCGTGTCACCGGCCGTCGCGGGCCGGGGCGCCGGGGTACGGGCATCGCCCGGCGGCGGCACCAGTCGGCGGATGTCCCGCTCGCCGTCGCCGTGCCCGTACTTCTGGTCGAAGTGCCGTTTCACCACGGCGGCCGGGGTGCGGTCCCCGTCGGCGGACTCGGCCAGCGCGAACACCGCGGGGGCCGCCCCGGGCGCGCGGGGCGGCAGCACCGCTCGCACGGTCAGCGGCCCGGTGACCCGGAACCCCCGACAGTCGACGTAGTGCTGCCCGTCCGCCGTCACGTACGGCACGCGTACCTCGACCACGTCCGACTCGTCGTGGCGCAGTGTGACCATGACCGACCAGTACCGCTCCAGGTCGAGGGTGGCCTGCTCGTGCTCCCACAGCTCCTCGAACCGGGCGTGCACGAACCCGCCCCACGGGCTGTCCATGTCCACCTCGAGCTGCGGCACGTTGAACGACAACTTCCCGATCGGGAAGAACGAGATCAGCGCCCGCCCGTCCCACTGGTAGAGCTGGATCGACGGGGACGCGTCGTAGAGCCGGACCTGGAGGCGGTGCCGCAGCCGCGCGTCGAGCGCGTCGGCGAACGCGGCCAGGTGGCGCAGGTTGGTGCGGATCTGCCGGGGCACGTCCACCCGTTGCCGTTCCAGCTCCTCGGAGCGTTGCTGGGCGGCGGTGCAATCGGGATCGAGCAGCAGCAACTGCACCTGGGCGCCGTTGGCGAGCGCCGCTCGCACCGCGCCCAGGGTCTCCTCGCGGTGCCGTTGCTCCAGCAGGATCGTCCAGGTGTCGAGAATGCGCACCCGGCGACCGGAGCGGTACAGCCGCGTCACGAACGCCTGCTGGTCGAAGCTGAGGTGCTCCTGCACCCGCGCCTTGCGGGCCTCCTCGAACAGCGGGTCGAAGATGACGTACGAGATGGCGGCGAGGACCACGCTGGCCCCGAGGTTGAGCAACAGGTCGCTGAGGAAGCCGGTGCTGCGCCAGGCGGCCAGCAGCATGACGACGGCGATCGCGAACAGTGCCCCACCGACGACGAAGGCGCGTCGTTGCCGCCCGCCCCGACCAGCCCACCCGGGCATCCGGTCCCCTTCCGCCGTCGGTCGGCCCCACCGCCGCTTGCTGATCACCGGAATTCGGAGGATACGTGCCCGCTTTGCTGCGCGCTGTCCCGTTCTCCGAGCGGTCGGTTCGCCATTCCGACCCGGCCCGCCGCTCATAGGGTGACGGTAACGGAGTCATGCGACCACGGAGGGTGGCTGGGTGGACGAGGGCGAACGCGAGCAGGCGCTTCTCACCGTCCTGACCACCGAGCACTACGCGTTGCAGACGTCCCGTGCCGGCACCATCGCCGAGGCCACCGGCCGCGCCACCATCTTCCTGTCCGTCCTGTCGGCGGCGCTGATCGGCCTGGGCTTCGTCGCCAGCAACGACAAGCTGGTCCGGCCGTACCTGGCCGCGGTGCTGCCGACCCTGGTCATCATCGGGGTGTTGACATTCCTGCGGCTGGTGGAGACCACAGTCGAGAACTCGTTGGACCTGCTGCGGATCCAACGCATCCGGGCCTACTACCACCATCAGTTCGCCGGCGAGCACGACTTCTTCGCCGACGCGGTGGTGGCCGACGACGCCATGAGCACGGCCTGGAACCTGGTCGGCACGCGACCGGGGCGGTGGGAGTTCCTGCTGACCACCGCCGCACTCGTGGGCGCAGTCAACGCCGTGCTGGGCGGGCTCGGCATCGCCCTGGTGACGACGATCGTCGGGGCCGGGGGCGAGGTGGCGGTCCCGGTCGGGGTGCTGGTCGCGGTGGTGGCGTTCGGTGTGCAGTTCGCGTACATCGTCCGGGCGTCGGCCGCGCGGATGCGCTGACGACGCGCGCGGTGGTGGTCAGACCGATCGCCAGTCGTCGTTCGGCAACGCCGACGCCTGCGGGCCCATCAACAACATGCCCCCGTCGACCGGCCAGGACGCGCCGGTGACGTAGCTGGCGGCGGGGGAGGCGAGCAACGCGACCACGGCGGCCACCTCCCGGGCGTCGCCGGGCCGCCCCAGCGGCACGCCGGGCCGTTCCTGGGTGAACGGGTCGACATCCTCCTGACCGGTCATCGGCGTGGCGATCTCGCCCGGTGCGACGGCGTTGACGGTGATCCCGTCGGCGGCCAACTCCTGGGCCATCACCCGGGTCAACAGCCCGAGCCCGCCCTTCGCGGCGCAGTACGCGGCCGAGCCCACCCGGGGCGCGTGCTCGTGCACGCTGGTGATGTTGATGATCCGCCCGCCGGCGCCGGTGGCCCGCATCCGTCGCGCGGCCCGCTGGGCACACAGGAAGGGCGCGTCCAGGTCGACGGCGAGCACCTCGCGCCACTGCTCCCACCCGGTGTCGACGAAAGGCGTCGAGCCCCCGATGCCGGCGTTGTTGACCAGCACCCCGATGCCACCCAGCCGGTCGGCCAACTCGTCCACCACCGCCGCCGCGTCCGGCAGTCGGGTCAGGTCCACCTCGGCGACCTCGCAGCGCCGCCCCGTCGCGCGGACCTCGCTGGCCGTCCGCTCCGCGCCGTCGGGATCGCCGTACCAGGTGATGCCGATCTCGAAGCCGGCCTTGGCCAGCGCCACCGCGCAGGCCTTGCCGATGCCGGAGTCCGCGCCGGTGACGACGGCGATCCTCGGGTAGTTCTCGTATCGCTGCGGCATGCTGCCGCACTACCCCGGCAGGGCCGGCCCAACCGCCACGGGGACCACGACCTGTCTGCCGGCGGCGTACCGTCGCCTGGTGCGGATCACCCGGTTCACCCACTCGTGCGTGCGTGTGGAACACGACGGCGGGGTGCTGGTCGTCGACCCGGGGACGTGGAGCGAGCCGCAGGCCCTGGTCGGCGCGGACGCCGTCCTTGTCACCCACGAGCACACCGACCACGTGGACGTGTTGCGGCTCGCCGGTCTCGGTGTCCCCGTGTACGCCCCGGAAGGCGCCCGACTGCCGGATCTCGTTCCGCTGCCGGTGACCCGGGTCCGCGCGGGGCAACGCTTCACGGCGGCCGGCATCCCGGTCAGCGCGCACGGCGGTCGGCACGCCGCGATCCACGAGGGACAGCCCGACTGCCCGAACCTCGGCTACCTGATCGGCGGCGAGCTCTACCACCCGGGCGACGCGCTGCACGTGCCGGACGAGCCGGTGCGCAACCTGCTCGTCCCGGCCCAGGGGTCCTGGTTGCGCCTCGACGAGGCGATCCGGTTCGCCGGCGCCGTGGGCGCGGCGGCGGCGTACCCGATCCACGACGCGCAGCTCAACGAACGCGGCCTGGCCAGTGTCGCCGGCTGGTTCGCCGAGACGATCCCCGGCTACCGTCACCTGGTGCCCGGCGACACCGCCTGACCCCGGTCGTCATCCGCCGTAGGGGTGCGGAAACGGGGTGCGGCGGCGGTGAGCACCGCGGCGGCCGTCGGGGCGGACCACCCGTCGGTCAGCTCCGTCACGAGGGCGGCGACCAGCCGGGTCATGGCCGGCTCGCCGCCCGGGTGCAGCGCCTCGGCGACGATCAGCACCGACGAGGTGCCCGCCCGCACTGCCGACCAGCCGCTCTGCCGGTTCGTCCACCGCCGGCGTGCGCCCGCCCGGCGGAGTCGACGAAGGTCACCTCGCCCGGCTCGGGATGCTCGGTGTCGCCCGCGAAACTCAGGTATTCCTCGTCGCCGTGCGCCGGCTGGACCGTCAGGTCGCCGTCGACCCGGTCCAGGTCGAGCACCGCGACCGGGATGGCGTACGCGGCCGAGATGGCGTTGCAGAGGTCGACGAGCGGGTGCACCCGGGGCAGTTCGCCGTCCAGGCGCAGCCGGCGCAGCAGCGCCTCGGCCGCGCACCGGTACCTGGTGGGCCGCAGCCCCATCGCCGCGTACGCCCGCCGCCACGCCTGGATCTCCGGGAACCCGCTCTCGGCCCCGCCGGCGGTCAACCGTCGGCGGGCCTCGGTGAGATAGCCGGCCGTGCGTCCCGCAACGTCGGTGGTGGCGGTGATCCCGTCGACGAGCACCACACCCGCGACCAGGTCGGGGTACGCGTCGCGAAGCTGTGACGAATGGTGAAACTGCACGGTGGTCCTATCGTTCGGTGAGGGCGAGCGTCACGCCGAGGGCCACGAACGTGCCGGCGGCGGACCGACGCAGCCAGTCGGTGACCCGCGGTCGGGTCAGCACCCGGTCGCGTACCCGGGCCGCGAAGATGCCGTAGCCGCTGAACACCACGAAGGTGAGCAGCATGAACACCGCGCCGCAGCCGAGCATCGCCCGGGTCGAGCCCGGCGCGGTGGTGTCCACGAACTGTGGCAGGAACGCGACGAAGAACAGCATCGGCTTCGGGTTGAGCAGGTTGACCAGGATCCCGGAGACGATCACCCGGATCGCCGAGCGGGGTGGGGCATCGGTCGTCACCGCGAACGCGTCGCGGTCGCGTGCGATGGACCAGGCCAGGTACAACAGGTAGCCGACACCGAGGTAGCGGATGGTCTCGAACGCCGCCGCGCTCGCCTGTAACAGCGCGGCCAGCCCGGTCATCGCCGCTAGCAGGTGCGGCAGCGTGCCCAGCGTGCAGGCGAACGCGGCCAACACCCCGGCTCGGGCGCCCCGGGACAGGCCGGCGGAGAGCGTGAAGAGCACCCCGGTGCCGGGGGTGACCACCACGATCAGGGTGGTGATCAGGAACGGGATGGTCACGATCGTCCTCCGGAAGTATCGGCAGCTCTGGCTCCTGCTCACTCTGCGGCGAGAATGGACCTGTGGGCAGAGCCAAACCGACGGCGTCCGACAGGTCCATAACGGCCGGGTCCGACTTCCTGCACCTGAGCGTCACCGACGCGCCCCCGGGCGGGCGCGCCGACTGGCTGACCGACCGGCTGCGGCAGGCCATCGCCGAGGGGCGGGTGCCCGTCGGCGACCGGCTTCCCCCGACCCGGGTGCTCGCCGCCGACCTCGGCGTCTCCCGAGGGGTGGTCACCGAGGCGTACCAGCGCCTGACCGAGGAGGGGCACGTCACCGGTCGCGGTCGGGCCGGCACTGTGGTCGTCGCCGCGCCGGCCGCGCCCGCCCGCGCCCCGGCT
>NZ_JAEVHL010000264.1 GCF_016803395.1 Micromonospora tarensis
CCACCTCCATCGCCTGGGGGCCCTGGTCGGCGGCGGCATGGCGGACGAGACGGCCACCGAACGGCTGCGCCGCCGAGGCGTGGCGGCGCTGAGCCCGGCCCGCGCGCTCGCCGTGCTCCGGCGCGTCGTCGCCGACGACGAGACCACCTGCGCGGTGGCCGACGTCGACTGGGCCACCTTCGCGGCCACCTTCGCCGCCGCCCCGCCCCCGCCCGCTCCTCGCCGACCTGGTCGAGCCGGACACGACGGCCACCGCGCACCCGACGCCGATGCCGACCGCGCACCGCTACCGGTTCCTGCTCGACCTGGTCCGGGAACACGCCGCGGCCGTCCTCGGACACGACACGGCCGACGCCATCGAGGCCGACCGCGCCTTCAGCGACCTGGGCCTCGACTCGCTGACCGCTGTGGAGCTACGCCGGTTGATGCAGGAACGCACCGGCCTGTCGTTGCCCGTCACCGTCGTGTTCGACCACCCCACCCCGACCGCGCTGGCGGCCGCCCTCGCCGCCCGACTGGACGACGAGGTCGCGGACGCGTCCCGGCGACCCGCACGGACCCGGCCGAGCCGATCGCGATCGTGGCGATGGCCTGCCGGTACCCGGGCGGGGTGAGCACCCCGGAGGAGCTGTGGCGGCTGGTCCGCGAGGGCGGGGAGGTACGGGGACCGTTCCCGCCGGACCGGGGGTGGAATCCGGACCGCGCCGCGCGCAGCTACGTGCAGCAGGGCGGCTTCCTGGCGGGTGCCGCCGATTTCGACGCGGGGTTCTTCGGGATCAGTCCTCGGGAGGCGACGGCGATGGATCCGCAGCAGCGGTTGCTGCTGGAGACGTCGTGGGAGGCCCTCGAGCGGGCCGGGATCGACCCGAGGTCGCTGCGCGGCAGCCAGACCGGCGTGTTCGTCGGCGCCTCGCCCCAGGGCTACGGCAGTGCGGCCGTCGCCGTGCCCGCCGAGGTGGAGGGATACCAGCTGACCGGAAGCGCCACCAGCGTCTTCTCCGGACGGGTGTCGTACGTGCTCGGTCTGCAGGGCCCGGCGCTGACCGTGGACACGGCGTGTTCCTCGTCGCTGGTGGCGCTGCACCTGGCCGGGCAGGCGTTGCGACGCGGCGAGTGTGACCTGGCGTTGGCCGGTGGCGTCGCGGTGATGGCGACCCCCGACGTGTTCGTCGAGTTCAGCCGGCAACGCGGGTTGGCCGCCGACGGGCGGTGCAAGTCGTTCGCCGAGGCGGCTGATGGGACGGGCTGGTCGGAGGGTGTGGGTTGGTTGGTTCTGGAGCGGCTTTCGGATGCGCGTCGTCATGGTCATCCGGTGTTGGCGGTGGTGCGGGGTTCGGCGGTGAATTCCGATGGTGCGTCGAATGGGTTGACGGCGCCGAGTGGTCCGGCGCAGGAGCGGGTGATCGCGGCGGCGTTGGTGGATGCGGGTTTGTCGCCGGCGGATGTGGATGTGGTGGAGGCGCATGGCACGGGGACCCGGTTGGGTGATCCGATCGAGGCGGGGGCGCTGATTGCGGCGTATGGGCAGCAGCGGGATCGGCCGTTGTGGTTGGGGTCGGTGAAGTCGAATGTGGGTCATACGCAGGCGGCGGCGGGTGTGGCCGGGGTGATGAAGGTGGTCCTGGCGTTGCAGCACGGGGTGTTGCCGCGGACGGTGCATGTGGATCGGCCGTCGTCGGCGGTGGATTGGTCGGCGGGTGCGGTGCGGTTGTTGACCGATGAGGTGCCGTGGGTTGCTGGCGCCAGGCGGGCGGGTGTGTCGGCGTTCGGGATGAGCGGGACGAACGCGCACGTGATCGTGGAGGCCGCTCCCGCCCCGGCGTCCGCCTCCGTGACCGCCCCGGCGTCCGCCTCCGTGACCGCGTCCGTGACCGCCCCGGCGTCCGCCTCCGTGACCGCCTCCGCGTCCGCGTCCTCGCTGTCGCCGGTGGCGATGCCGGTCGCCGGGACCGCGTCGTCGCTGTCGGGAACGCCGGCTGCTTCGTCGTCCTCGCCGGGCCTGGCTGGCGGTCCGGTGGTGCCGTGGGTGGTGTCGGCGGCGTCGCCAGAGGCCCTGGCGGATCAGGTCCGGGCGATCTCGGGGCTGCGGTCGGCGTCCTTTTCCGGGTCGGGGTTGCGGCCGGTGGATGTGGCGTTCACGTTGGCGGTGGGTCGGGCGGCGTTGCCGTGGCGGTCGGTGGTGGGGGAGGACCTGCCGGTGCAGGCCGGTGACGGCCGGGTCGTCTTTGTCTTTCCCGGTCAGGGTTCGCAGTGGACCGGGATGGGTTTGGAGCTGTGGGACTCCTCGCCGGTGTTCGCCGCTTCGATGCAGGCGTGTGCGGAGGCGTTGCGTCCGTACACGGGTTGGTCGTTGCGGGAGGTTCTGGCCGGTCCGTTGGACCGGGTGGATGTGGTGCAGCCCGCCCTGTTCGCGGTGATGGTGTCCCTTGCCGCGTTGTGGCGGTCCTACGGGGTGCAACCGTCGGCGGTCGTCGGTCATTCGCAGGGTGAGATCGCGGCGGCGTATGTCGCGGGTGCCCTGTCGTTGGATGACGCGGCGCGGGTTGTCGCGTTGCGCAGTCGGGCGTTGCGGGCCATAGCGGGTCGGGGCGGGATGGTGTCGGTGCCGCTCGCCGGCGTCGACCCGGGGGACCTGTCCGTCGCGGCGCTCAACGGCGCCGACTCGACGATCCTCTCCGGTGACGTGGACGCGGTGGACCGGTTCCTGGCGGCCGAGCCGCGCGCCCGGCGGATCGCCGTCGACTACGCGTCGCACTCGCCACACGCCGACGCGGTCCGCGACGAGATCCTGACGGCGCTGGGCGGCATTCAGCCGCGCTCGTCAGACGTGCCGTTCCACTCCACCGTCACCGGCGGGTTGCTGGACACGGCCGGCCTGGATGCCGGGTACTGGTTCCGCAACCTGCGGGAGACGGTGCGCTACGCCGACGCGGTCGCGGGGATGGGCACGCTGGTCGAGGTCAGTCCGCATCCGATCCTGGCTCGGGAACTCGGGACTCTGCGGCGCGACGACGGTGGGCCGCAACGGATCCTGGACTCGGTGGCCCGGGCCTGGGCACGCGGCGTCCACGTCGACTGGCCGGCGGTGTTCGCCGGTCGTGACGCGCAGCGGGTGGTGCTGCCGACGTACCCGTTCCAACGCCGTCGCTACTGGCTGGACGGCACCCTGCCCGGCTGGCTCGGCGAACCCGTCTCCTGGGCGCAGGGCACCGTGTTCGAAGGTCGGGTCGCGGGGGACTGGTTGGTCGATCACGCCGTGGACGGCACCGCGTTGGTGCCGGGTACGGGCTTGCTGGAGATGGTGTTGCGCGCCGGTGGTCAGGTCGAGGAGTTGACCCTGCACGCACCGCTGCACCCACCGGCGACGGTTCAGATGATCGTCGGTGTTCCCGAGGACAGCGGTCGGCGCAGCGTGTCGGTGCACTCGCGGTCCGGTCGGGAGTGGACCCTGCACGCCTCCGGCACCCTGCTGCCCGACGACGCACCCGTACCGGCGACCGACGACGCGCCCTGGCCACCCGCCGACGCCGAACCGGTCGACGTGCGGCACATCCTGGACCGGCTGGCGGACACCGGTCTCAGCTACGGGCCGGCGTTCCAGGGTCTGCGTGCGGTGTGGCGGCACGGTGACGACATCCTCGCCGAGGTGACCCTCCCGGACGGCCTCGACGGCCACCACTTCGGGCTGCACCCGGCGCTGCTCGACGCCGCCACCCACGCCGCGGCGGTCACCGGGGTCACGGCCGGCGACCCCGCGCGGGTGCCGTTCACGTTCACCGGGGTACGGCTGCACGCCACCGGCGCGACAGCCGTCCGGGTACGGCTGCGGCACACCCCCTCGGGCGCGGTGTCGCTCGTCCTGCACGACCGCACCGGCGCGCCGGTGGCCACAGTGGACTCCCTGGTGAGCCGACCACTGACCGCACTGCCCACCGACGCGTTGTTCCGCGTCACGTGGTCGCCCCCGACCGCCGCCGCGACCCCCGGCGATCGGGCCGTCGTCGGCCCCGACCCGCTGGCCCTGGCCGGCGGCGCACCAGCCCATGCCGACCTGGCGGCACTGAGCCGCGCGGTCGCGCGGGGCGCGTCGGTGCGCAGCTACGTCCTGGCGACCTGCCTGTCCGACGCATCCGGGTCGGCCCGGTCCGCCCGGTCGGCGGTCCACCGCGTGCTCGACCTGACGCAGGCGTTCCTTACCGACCCGGCCCTTACCGCGTCCCGACTGGTGATCGTCACCCGCGACGCGGTGGCCACCGACCCGGACGCCGACGTCACCGACCTGGCCCACGCCGCCGTCTGGGGACTCGTCCGCTCCGCCCAGTCCGAGCACCCCGACCGGTTCCTCCTGGTCGACGTGGACGACACGCCCCAGTCGCACCGGGCGCTTCCCGACCTGCTCACCACGAGCGAGCCGCAGCTGGCCATCCGGGCCGGTGCGCCACTGGTGCCCCGGCTCGTCCGGGCGGCGACGCCCCGGCAGCGCTGGGACGCGCTGGACCGTGCCGGCACCGTCCTCGTCACCGGTGGCACCGGCGCGCTGGGCGCCCTGGTCGCCCGGCACCTGGTGGTCGCGCACGGCGTCCGTCACCTGCTGTTGGCCAGCCGCCGTGGCGGGGGCGCGGACCTCGCCGCCGAACTCGGCGCGCTCGGCGCGAACGTGACAGTCGTGGCCTGCGACATCGGCGAGCGGGAGGAGACCGCGCGGCTGCTGGCTCGGGTTCCCGCCGGGCATCCGCTGACCGCGGTGATTCACCTGGCCGGAGTGCTCGAGGACGGTCTGCTCGAGACGATGACCGCGGCGCAGGTCGACCGGGTCGCCCGCCCCAAGATCGACGGTGCGGTGCACCTGCACGAGCTGACCCGCGACGACAAGCTCACCGCGTTCGTGCTCTTCTCCGCGGCGGCCGGCGTGCTCGGGCGTCCCGGGCAGGCCAACTACGCGGCGGCGAACGCCTTCCTGGACGCCCTCGCCCAGCACCGCCGAGCGCAGGGGCTGCCCGCGGTCGCGGTCGCCTGGGGGCTCTGGGCGGGCGGCGGCGGGATGGCCGGCCATCTCACCGACGCCGACCTCGCGCGGGTACGCCGCGCCGGCGTACGGGCACTCTCCCCGGCGCAGGGGCTCGCCCTCCTTGACGCCGCGCTGGCGATGACGGCACCGGCCGTCGTCGCCGCCCGCCTCGACCTGGCGGCGCTCCCCGAACCGGGAGCGTCCGCCCTCCTGCGCGGCCTTGGTGAACCCCGGGCTCGCGCTGTGCCCCGGGCCGCTGACGCCCCCCCAGTGGCCCGGGGCACACCTCACACTCCTGCCTCCCTGCTCGACCTGGTCCGCGAACACGCGGCGATGGTGCTCGGGCACGGCAGCGCCGACGCGGTACCGGAGACGCACGGATTCCTCGAAATCGGCTTCGACTCGCTGACAGCGGTCGAGCTACGCAACCGCCTGTCCACGGTGACCGGCAGGCGGCTACCGGCGACGCTCGTCTTCGACCATCCCACCCCGCAGCGGCTCGCCGCGCACCTGGCGACCGTCCTGGCGCCGGTGGCGCCCCGGCCGGTTTCGGCCCCCGCGCCGGCGCGGCCCGAACCTGCGGTGCTCGACGACGCGACCGCCGACGAGGTGTTCGCCTTCATCGACGAGCAGTTCGGCCGCACCACCGCCCAGGAAGGTGGCACCCGGTGAGTAACGAGGAGAAGCTGCTCGACTACCTCAAGTGGGTCACCGCCGACCTCGCCTCGGCGCGCGAACGCATCCACGAGTTGGAGAGCCGCGACCGGGAGCCCGTCGCCATCGTGTCGATGGCTGCCGGTACCCGGGCGGCGTACGGTCGCCGGAGGATCTGTGGTCGCTGCTGACCACCGGCGGCGACGCCGTCTCGGGGTTCCCGACCGACCGGGGCTGGGACCTCGACGCCCTGTACGACCCCGACCCGGACCGGCCCGGCACCTGCTACGCCCGCGAGGGCGGCTTCCTGGACGACGCCGCCGACTTCGAACCCGCGTTCTTCCGGATCAGCCCACGCGAGGCCGTGGCGATGGACCCCCAGCAGCGCCTGCTGTTGGAGATCTCCTGGGAGGCGTTCGAACGGGCCGGCATCGACCCGCACGCCGTCCGGGGCAGCCGCACCGGGGTGTTCGCCGGTGTCATGTCGCACGACTACGCCGCCCGCCTGCCCCGGGCACCGGAGGGCAGCGAGGGATACTTCGCCAACGGCAGCGCCGGCAGCATCGCCTCCGGCCGGATCGCGTTCACCCTCGGCCTGGAGGGGCCCGCCGTCACCGTCGACACGGCCTGCTCATCCTCACTGGTCAGCCTGCACCTGGCCGTGCGGGCGCTGGGCAACGGCGACTGCGACATGGCGCTGGCCGGCGGCGTCACGGTGATGGCCACCCCGAACATGCTGATCGAGGCCGCCCGCCAGCGCGGGCTCGCCCGGGACGGGCGGTGCAAGGCCTTCGCCGAGGGCGCGGACGGTGCCGGCTTCGCCGAGGGCGCCGGCATCCTGTTGCTCGAACGGCTCACCGACGCCCGTCGGCACGGGCACCCGGTGCTCGCCGTGGTCCGCGGAACGGCGATCAACTCCGACGGCGCGAGCAGCGGGCTGACCGCACCCAACGGGCCCGCCCAGCAGCGCGTGATCAGCGCCGCGCTGGCCGACGCGGGACTGTCCGCCCAGGACGTGGACGCGGTCGAGGCGCACGGCACCGGCACACCGCTCGGCGATCCGATCGAGGCGCAGGCGCTGCTCGCCACGTACGGGCAGGACCGGGACCGACCGCTGTGGCTGGGGTCGCTGAAGTCGAACATCGGCCACACCCAGGCCGCCGCCGGCGTCGGCGGCGTCATCAAGACCGTGCTCGCCCTGCGCCACGGTGTGCTGCCGCGCACCCTGCACGTCACCGAGGCGTCCAGTCGGATCGACTGGTCGGCCGGCGCGGTGTCGCTGCTGACCGAGCAGACGCCCTGGCCCGACGGGGACGACCGACCACGCCGGGGCGGCGTCTCGTCGTTCGGGGCGAGTGGCACGAACGCCCACGCGATCATCGAGGAGGTCCCCGCCGAGCCCGAGCTGCCCCCGGTCGGCGGGGTGTTGCCGTACCTGCTGTCGGCCCGCGACGACGTGGCGCTGGGGGAGCAGGCGGCCCGGCTCGCCGCGCACGTCACGACCGCGCCCCGGCTGGCCGACGTGGCGCACACCCTGGCCGCCGGCCGGGCCCGCTTCGCCGAGCGCGCGGTGGTGTTGGCCGGCGACCGGGAGACGCTCCGTCGGCGAGCTGCGGGCACTCGCCGCCGGACCCCGGGGCCCGCCACCGTACGCGCGACGCGCCCGCCGGCACCCGCCGCGTCGTCTTCGTCTTCCCCGGTCAGGGTTCGCAGTGGACCGGCATGGGCCTGGAGCTGTGGGACTCCTCGCCGGTGTTCGCGGCGGAGATGCGGGCGTGCGAGGACGCGTTGCGCCCGCACACCGGCTGGTCCCTGCGCGAGCAGTTGGCGGGTCCGCTGGACCGGGTGGACGTGGTGCAGCCGGCGTTGTTCGCGGTGATGGTGTCGCTGGCCGCGCTGTGGCGCTCGCATGGGGTGGAACCGTCGGCGGTGGTGGGTCATTCGCAGGGCGAGATCGCCGCCGCGTATGTCGCGGGGGCGTTGTCGTTGGATGACGCGGCGCGGATCGTGGCGTTGCGCAGTCGGGCGTTGCGGGTGATCGCGGGTCGGGGCGGCATGGTGTCGGTGCCGTTCGCCGACGTCGACCCGGGTGGGTTGTCGGTGGCGGCGGTCAACGGCCCGGACTCGACGGTGCTCTCCGGGGACCTGGACGCGGTGCAGCGGTTCCTGGCGGCGGAGCCACGGGCCCGGCGGATCGCCGTCGACTACGCGTCGCACTCACCGCAGGTGGAGGCGGTCCGCGACGACATCCGCGCCGCGCTGGCCGGCATCCAGCCGGCAGAGCCGCGGGTGCCGTTCCACTCGACGGTCGACGACGACCCCGGCCCGCTCGACGCGGACTACTGGTACCGCAACCTCCGGCACACGGTCCGGTTCGGCCCTGTCGTCCAACGCCTGCGCAGGGACCTGTTCATCGAGGTCAGCCCGCACCCGGTGCTGCTCGCCGCGATGCCCGCGGACGCCGCCGCCATCGGGTCGCTGCACCGCGACGACGGCGACGCCCACCGCTTCCTGCGTGCCCTGGCGGAGGCCCAGGTACGCGGTGCCGCGACGCTGCACGCGGTGTCCGACGGCCGACCCACCGTCCTGCCCACCTACCCGTTCCAGCGGCGACGGCACTGGCTCGACGCGCCAGCGTACGCCGGGCCGACGGGTCACCCGCTGCTCGACGCCAGCGTCAGCCTGGCCGGTGGCGACGGCGAGCTGGTCTGCACCGGGCGGGTCGCCCGGCTGACCCATCCGTGGCTCGCCGACCACGCGGTCCGCGACACCGTGCTGCTGCCCGCCACCGCCGTACTGGAACTGCTGTTCCAGGCGGGTGACCCGGTCGGCTGCCGGCGCGTCGACGACCTGGTGATCTCCGCGCCGCTCACAGTGCCGGATCGCGGCGGTGTCCAGCTACAGGTCTCGGTGGGCGCGGCGGACGAGACGGGCCGCCGGAGCGCGACCGTGTGGGCCCGGCCGGAGGACGGCGACGGGCCGTGGAGCACCCACGCCACCGGCGTCCTGGCGCCCAGCGCGCCGGCGGTGGCCACCGCGCCCAGCGAGTGGCCGCCCGCCGGCGCCGAGCCGG
>NZ_JAEVHL010000265.1 GCF_016803395.1 Micromonospora tarensis
ATCGCGGGCGACCCGGGCGCGGGCGGCGCGGCGCGGCGGCACCGGGCGGAGACGAACAGGTGCTGGCGCGCGACAGAGTCCACGCTGGGCGGGCATCACCCCGTCCGCCGGTATACCTGTGCGTCATATTCATGCCGCACAGGTATGCGGCTCAGCAGTAACACCCGCCCGGACGCTCAACCGAGACTGTTGAGGACCTTCTCGTAGCGGGGCCGGTCGGCGATCGGCGTCCGCGCCTCCAGGTAGTTGAGCACCACCGCACCACGCCGGTACGACTGACCACCCCAGGTTTCGGCGATGTCGCTGGCGCTAATCTCGTCGGGGAACACGTACACCGTGACGGCGCCGGTGGCGACGATCTCGGAGCAGCCGAGCCCGAGCCCGTCAGGTCCACAGTCGACCGAACGGTCCTTCGGGGCCGGCACCTTCAGGCCAGCCGCCCGAAACGCGTTGATCACCTGCGTGGCGCCCGGAGCCCCGGCCGGCCGCTGCGGTAGCACCACCGGCGACGGGCTGGCCGGCCGCCGCTGCGTGGGCCCCTGCGGCACGACGGACCGCGCGGCCGACGGGGGTGCGACCTGGTCGGTGCGGGACGGAGCCGGCGAGGGAGTCGGCGCACCCGGCAAGCTGGTGGCTGCCGGCGCCGAGACGGACGAGACGCTGGAGGCCGCGCTCGACGGGTGGGCGTCGTCGGCACCGCCGCCGCAGCCGGCGGTGATGGTGGCGACGACCAGCAGGACTCCGACGGCGGGCAGGTTCCGAACTGTCACCTGCGCAGTCTGCCCAACCATGCTCGGCGGCGCGAGGGGCCGGTCGGCCACCGCGCTGTCCCACATCCGCCAACACCGGTCGGCCACACGTCGGCCGGTACGCTCCGGGCCGGCGATCAGACGCGGGATCAAGGGGAGCGGAACGTGGACGGGTTCGAGGTGCGGCCAGCGCGACCCACCGACCAGGCGGCGATCGACGCGCTGCACGAGCGCGAGTGGGGTGGCCCTTATGTGGTCGCCCACGACACCCGGCACGACGTGCGTACCCTGCCGACCCTGGTGGCGGTCGACGGCAGCGCGGCGGTGGCCGGCACGTTGACCTACCGCGTCGACGGGGACGGCCTGGAAGTGGTCACCCTTGTCGCGGCGGTGCCCGGCACCGGCGCCGGCACAGCCCTGCTGGCGGCGGCGACCTCGATCGCGGCCGAGGCGGGGCTGGCCCGGATCTGGCTGATCACCTCGAACGACAACCTGCGGGCGCTGCGGTTCTACCAGCGACGCGGCATGCGGCTGGTGCACGTGGACCGCGGCGCGGTGGACCGCGCCCGTCAGCTCAAGCCGGAGATCCCCCTGGTGGGCGAGGACGGCATCCCGCTGCACGACGAGCTCGTCCTGGAACGACGCACCGGGGCCGAGGGTTAACCTGCTGGGGTGTCCGCCGCACCCTGGATCTCGCTGCTGACCGACTACGGTCACACCGACGGCTTCGTGGCCGCCTGCCACGGGGTGATCGCCCGAATCGCGCCGGCCGCCCGGGTGATCGACGTGACCCACCTGGTGCCGCCGGCGGATGTCCGGCGGGGTGCCGCCGTGCTGGCGCAGACCGTGCCGTACCTACCGGTCGGGGTGCACGTGGCGGTGGTCGATCCCGGGGTGGGCACCGCCCGGCGGGGGGTCGCGCTCGCCACCCCGAACGGGTTACTGGTCGGCCCGGACAACGGGTTGTTGCTGGACGCCGCCGCCGCGCTCGGTGGGGTTACCGGCGCGGTGCAGCTGACCGAGCCGCGCTGGCTGGCCAGCCGGGTGTCCAGCACGTTCCACGGCCGGGACGTCTTCGCGCCGACGGCGGCCCGGTTGGCGCTCGGCGCGCGACTGGCCGAGGCGGGGCCACCGGTCGACCCGGCCGGGCTGGTCCGGCTACCGACGCCGACCCTCACCCGGGACGCCGACGGCTTCACCGCCGAGGTGCTGACAGTGGACCACTTCGGCAACGTCCAGCTGGCCGCGCCGGCCGACCTGCTCGCCGCGCTGCCGGCGATGCTTCTGGTGCGTCCACCGGAACCCGCGCCGGCCCGCCCGGCGGTGCACGGTCGAACCTTCGGTGACGCCCCGGCCGGCGACCTGGTGGTGTACGTCGACTCGGCCGGTCTGGTCGCGGTCGCTGTCAACGGCGGGCGGGCGGCGGACCTCCTTCAGGCGTCCCCCGGGGACCTGCTGCGGGTATCGGGCTGATGTTCGACTGTGGAATGCTTCTCCGGTGGGTGAACATGTGGTCCCTGTAGGTTGTCCCTGCTGTGCATCCCGGACCGGCGGGGGGACCTGCCCGGTCTGTTTCTGGACCGACGACGGCCAGGGCGACGCCGACGCCGACGCTGTCCGGGGTGGCCCCAACGGCGACCTGAGCCTCTCGCACGCTCGACTCAACTACGCCGTCTACGGTGCCAGCCATCCGCGCTACCAGGACATGGTGCGCACGGCCCGCCCCGACGAGCGCCCCTGACGCGGTGCCCGACGGGCGGGGGTGGGTCAGCAGGCCGGCACGCTGCCGCCGTACACGGCCGAGATGTACGCGTGGCTGACGTACTGCCCGGTGGCCAGGCGGTTCCAGCGGGTGGTGGTGCGGTAGGGGCCGGCGACCGACTGGCGACGACGTAGCACTGGATCGGCACGTGGGCCAGCCGGGCGGCGAGACCGCGGATCGAGGACGACGTGCTGGCCCCGGTGCGGATGTTCAGCGGCCCGTCACCGACCACTCCGCGCGGGCCGCCTCCGGTCCACAGGTAGGCGACGTCCACCCAGGCGTTGGTGGTCAGCTGCAACCCGTCCCAGAAGGTGCCGTCGGCGAGGTCGATGCCGGCCGGGTTGAGCACGGTCCGCCCGAACTGGTCCCGCCCACCGTTGTAGCCGGACTGGTACGCGGCCTGCGCCTCGGGCCGGCCCTGCGGGAGGTTCTTCCAGTTCTCCCGTACCGACGAGGGGTTCCAGTAGTCGTCACGGGTGTTCCACGGTCCGACGTCCCAGACCGGCGCGTACTCGCAGCGGGAGCCGGTGGTCGTGCACACCCGCACGGTGTAGTCGCCGGTGTTCAGCGGAGAGAGGCCGCGCCGCGACGGTAGCGCCACGAAGTGGTCCCGGGGTTGGACGGTACGACCGTTGGCGGTCAGCTCGCCGACCAGCCCGATGCGCGTGGCGTACACCCGGTAGCTGAGGCCGGGGGTGGCGGCGGAGACGGCGGCGGTCGCGTCGGCGGTGAGCCGCACGTCGCGTACCGTCGCGGTGCCGCCGGCGGCCGAGGCGGTCAGCACCACCCGGGTCTGCACCCGGCTGACCGGCCGGTCGAAGGCCGCGCCGGTCGTAGTGGTGGTGGTCCGCCACTCCGTCCAGCCGGCGGCCCGCCAACCTCTGACCTGCGCCTCGACGGTCGCCCCGGGCGGGACCGAGGCGCTGATCTCGGCGCGCACCCGGGTGGCCGGCCGGGCGAGAGTGCGGGGATCGGCCAGCAGCATTCCCTCGGCGACCGCGCTGTGTGGGCTGCGGGCGCCGCGCCCGGTGGTTCGGGCCTCCCGCAGGCGTAGCCCGGCGGCGGTGCGGCGGACGTTGACGTCGTCGCGGTCGAGGACCGACAGGTCGATCTGCCACCGTTCGCCGCCGGGTGCGGCGGCGGTGAGGGTGATCGGCGCGCCGGTGCCGGGTGTGCTCGGGGGACCGCCGATGGTGGTCTGAAGCGCGGCGGTGAGCAGGAGAGTGAGGGTGGCGACGAGGGCGGCGGATGGGATACGACAACGGGGTCGCGTCATGGGCATTCTCCTCAGAACACCCTGACCCTCGCATGTCAGGAGATCATGAGGAACCTGTGTACAAATGGCGACACATGCGAATCCTGCTCGAAAGAGGGAGGATGGCGGGGTGCCCGAAGGCGACACCGTCTGGAACACCGCGCGCGTGCTGCACCGCGCGCTGGCCGGCGCGCGGATCACGAGCAGTGACTTCCGGGTGCCGCAGCTCGCGACCACGGATCTCACCGGGTGGATCGTCCGCGAGTCGGCCAGCCGGGGCAAGCACCTGCTGCTCCGCCTCACCGCCCCGGACGAGGCGCACTGGACCCTGCACTCGCACCTGCGGATGGATGGCGCCTGGCGGGCCTACGCACCGGGGGAACGCTGGAGCGGCCGACCCGCGCACCTGATCCGGGTGGTGCTGCGCAGCCCCGGCGCGGTCGCGGTCGGCTACCACCTGCACGAGCTGACAGTGCTGCCGACCGCCGAGGAGGACCGGCTGGTCGGTCACCTCGGCCCAGACCTGCTCGGCGACGACTGGGACCCGGCGGAAGCGGTCCGCCGGCTCGCCGACCACCCCGAGCAGACCATCGGCGAGGCGCTGCTCCACCAGCGCAACCTGGCCGGCGTGGGCAACCTCTACAAGTGCGAGGTGCTGTTCCTCCGGGGGGTGTCCCCGTGGACGCCGGTCGGCGCGGTGCCCGACCTGCCCGGCCTGGTGACCCTCGCGCAGCGGCTGCTCGCCGCCAATCGGGGCCGGTGGACGCAGAGCAGCACCGGCTCGCTGCGCCGTGGGCAGACCAGCTATGTGTACGGCCGGCGCGCCCAGCCCTGCCGCCGCTGCGGCACCGCCATCCACAAGGAGGAGCTGGGCGACCGGGTCACCTACTGGTGCCCGGTCTGCCAGCCTGAGCAGCCGGCCCAGAAACGGACGATTGGGTAATTCCTATCCGGCCGCCGGAGTCGCATGCTGCGGTTGAACGCTCACCGACCGTCAGCAGAGTGCCGGGGTCCGCCACGCCGGGGTGACGGACCTCGTGCCCCGAACCGGGGAGAGTCATGGCGATGTTCCGCAGACTCCGCTCCACCTTCTTCGAGCGGACCAGCCGCGACACCGACGGCCGGGCCGCGACCGTGCCGGCCGCGCGTACCGTCGAGGCGACCGCCCCCGCGCCGAGCCTGGACCCGGCCGTGCGGCCCCACTACTTCGGGCCGGTGCCGAACTTCGCGCACAGTCCCCGTCCGGCACGGGCCCCCGACGGGCGGCTGGTCCCCGGGACCGGGCTGCGCAAGTTCGTCGACCCGCTGCCCATCCCCGGCCAGCGGGGCCGCACCGATCTGGGCAGCCAGCTGCCGGTGGCCACGCCGGACACGATCAGCTATCCAGGCTGCGACTACTACGAGATCGGCCTCCAGGAGTACGCGCAACGACTGCACCGGGACCTGCCGGCCACCCGGCTGCGCGGCTACCGGCAGCTCAACCTGGGCACCGACCCGGCGGGACACAACACGGTGGCCCCTCCGGAGCGGCCCTGGCACCTCGGCCCGATGATCCTCGCCCGGCGAGGACGACCGGTCCGGGTGAAGTTCATCAACCAGCTCCCCACCGGCCGGGCCGGCGAGCTGTTCCTGCCCGTCGACGACACGGTCGAGGGCGCCGGCCTCGGCCCGCTGGACGGACCGGCGCCGTACCCGCAGAACCGGGCGGTGCCGCACCTAACCGGGGCGCAGACCGGCTGGACCAGCGCGGGGAACCCCGGGCAGTGGATCACTCCGGCCGGGGAGATCACCCCGTACCCGAACGGACCCGGCCTGGCCCACGTGCCGGACATGCCGGCGCCGGGTGCCGGGGCGACCACGCTCTACTTCCCCAACGAGCAGAGCGGTCGGCTGCTCTGGTGGCACGACAACACCCTCGGCCTGGCCCGGCTCACCGTCTACGCCGGACAGCTCGCGCCCTACCTGCTCACCGATCCGGTCGAGGACCAGCTCGTCGCCGACCAGGTGCTGCCGTCCGACCAGCTGCCGTTGGTGATCGAGGACAAGACGTTCGTCCCGGACGACACCCAGCTCGCCGCCGAGGACCCAACCTGGGACCGGGAACGCTGGGGTGCCCGGGGCAGCCTCTGGCACCCACACGTCTACCAGCCCCGGCAGAACCCGTACCGCGCCGATGGACGCAACCCCACCGGCCGGTGGGACTACGGCCCCTGGTCGCGAAACCCCGCGCCGGACGGCAGCCACCCGGTCGACCCGGTGCCGAACCCGCACCACGACCCGGTTGGCGCGCCGGACGAGCCGCCACTGAGCCCCGGCGTCCCGCACCCGTCCGCCGTCCCCGCGGCGTACGGCGACACCCCGCTGGTCAACGGCGTCGCCTACCCGTATTTGGAGGTGCGGCCACGCGCGTACCGGTTCCGGATCCTCAACGCCTGCCTGGACCGCAGCCTCAACCTCCAGCTCTACCGCGCCCGCTCCGACGCGACGATGTGGACGGCCGACGGCGCGCTCGCCGACGCCGACGCCGGCGAGGTGCCGATGGTGCCCGCCGCGCGGGCCGCGGACCGACCGGCGGGGTGGCCGACCGACGGTCGCGACGGCGGCGTGCCGGACCCGCGCGCCAGCGGGCCGGAGTTCGTCCAGATCGGCAACGAGGCCGGCCTGCTGCCCGCCCCGGTGGTGCTGCCGAACCGGCCGATCGGCTACCGCTACGACCGGCTCGACCCGACAGTGCTCAACGTCGACGGGCACACCCTGCTGCTCGCCCCCGGCGAACGGGCCGACGTGCTTGTCGACTTCGCCGCCGTACCGCCGGGCAGCACGCTGATCCTGTACAACGACGCCCCGGCCCCGCTGCCCGGCTTCGACAGCCGCTACGACCACCACACCGACGCACCGGACCGGACCACCGAGGGCGGCCCGCCCCGCACCGAACCGGGGTACGGCCCGAACACCCGCACCCTGCTCCAGTTCCGGGTCACCGGGGTGCCCGCGCCCCGGTACGACCTGGACCGGCTGCACGCGCGGCTCCCCCTGGCGTACGCGGCCAGCCAGCGCCCGCCGATCGTTCCGCAGCCGGCGTACGACCCGGCGTTCGGCACCCGGACCGCCGTGACGACGACCGTGCCGGTGCACGCCACCACCGTGACGTTCACCCCGACGTCCGGGACCAGCCCGGTGACGCTGCCGGTCGCGGTGAAGGCCGCGCAGCAGACCTTCGAGCCGGCTCATGGCCGGCTCACCGGCCGGCTCGGCGTCGGACACCCGCACGCCGGGCCGCTCAACCCGACAACCCTGCCGCTCGGCCCGACCGACCCGGTCACCGAGGTGCTCTTCGCGACCGACCCCGCCGCGCCGGTGGGCACTTTCACCGATGGCACGCAGCTGTGGCGGATCATCGGCAACGTCCGGCAGACCGAGCCGTTGCAGTTCGGCGGCTGCGACGTGCAGGTGGTCAACCGGGTCGGCTGGGACGGCACCCTGCGGCTTCCGCACGGCACGGAGCTGGGCTGGAAGGGCATCGTCCGGGTGAACCCCCGGGAGGACGTGATGGTGGCGCTGCGCCCGGTCGCCCCGACCCTGCCGTTCAAGCTGGGCGACAGCGTCCGGCTCCTCGACCCGAGTCGCCCGGCCGGAGCCCGGACCGGGTCGACCCCGGTCAGTCCGACGGACGGACGACCCGCCTCGGTGGTCAACCACCTGGTGAACCTCGGCTGGGAGTACCGCTGGCACAGCCAGCTCGCCGGGCACCGCGACGGCGGGATGACCCGGCCGCTGGTGCTGCGGGTGGCACCCAAGGCACCGACCGGGCTGACCGCCACGCCGGTGCCCGGCTCGGCCACCGCGCTACCCGCGATCGCGCTGGCCTGGACCAGCAACGGCGGGCGACCGGCCGCCACCAGCCACCTGCTGCAACGGGCCACTGACGCGACCTTCGGCGGCGAGGTCACCACGATCACCGTGGCGGCCGCCGCCACCCGGTACGTCGACGCCACCGTCACCCCCGGGGTGACCTACCACTACCGGATCCGGGCCGAGAACGCGGTCAGCTACTCGTCCTGGTCCAACGGGGTGCCCGCCTCGGTGCACCTGGCCGCGCCGCACGGCCTGGTCGCGGCGCTCCCGCCGGCCGCACCGCTGCGAGTGGCGCTGCGCTGGACCAACCGGTCGTTCGCCACCGGCATCGACGTGCAACGGGCCACCAACCCGACGTTCACCAGCGGCCCCGGCACCACGGCGATCGGGGTCGGCGACAACCACCTGGACACGACTGTCGCACCGGACACCACGTACTACTACCGGGTGCGGACCACCTACCTGGGAGCCGCCTCGGCGTGGTCGACCGTCGCCACCGTGACGTCGCCGCCCGTCCCGGGCACCCCGAGCGGGGTGGGCGCCACCGCCAGCGCCCCCGGGCCGGACACCGCGACGGTGACGCTGGCCTGGGCGGCGAGCACGCCCATCGGCCCGGGGTCGGGGTTCGTCGTGCAACGGGCCCTCAACCCGACCTTCGACCAGGAGGTGGCCGTCTTCACGGTGACCGGCCGCGGCTTCACCAACACCGGGCTGGCCCGGGGGGTGACCTACCACTACCGGGTCCGGTCGTTCAACGTCGTGGGCAGTTCGCCGTACAGCGGGCCGATCCAGGTGACGACGCCACCGTGACGAGCGGGCCCGGTACGCAGGTCGTCAGCGTGTCGGCGCGCGCAGCGGGGTGCCCACGGCGCGTAGCTCGGCGAGCGCCCCGGCCACCCCGTGCAGCAGGTCGGTCGCCTCGGTGAGCCGGTCGGCGGCCGGGTGGGCGGCCTCCGGTCGGGCGTCCTCGGCCAGGTAGCCGGCGGCGGTGACCACCAGCCGTTCGTACGCCGCCACCCCGCCCTCCAGTTGCCCGGTGAGCGCGGCGTGCGCCTCGGCCAGCGGGGGC
>NZ_JAEVHL010000266.1 GCF_016803395.1 Micromonospora tarensis
GGAGGGTGGGTGGGGTGGGTAGTCAGCGGGCTAGGCGGGCGGCTCGGGCGTCGCGCTTCTCCTCGAAGCGGCTGGCGGCGCGGTCCAGGGTGTCCAGTTGGGCGGCGAGCTGCTCCTGCGCGGCCTGGCCGTCGGCGTCGAGGCCGGTCACGTTGAAGACGTCCCACTGGCGCAGCACCGGCTGAAGCACCTCGTCGCGGTGCTGACGCAGGTCGTAGATGCCGGCCAGGGCGATCGCCACCGACTTGCGGGCGAAGCCCTCGATGCCGTTGCCCGGCATCTGGAAGTCGGCCACCACGTCGGCGACGGCCCGCATGGCCTGGCTGGGGGCCAGCTCGAAGGCGGCCGCGAGCAGGTTGCGGTAGAAGACCATGTGCAGGTTCTCGTCGGCGGCGACCCGGGCCAGCAACGCCTCACAGGCGGGGTCTCCGGTGGCCTTGCCGGTGTTGCGGTGCGAGATCCGGGTGGCCAACTCCTGGAACGAGACGTACGCCAGGGAGTGCAGCACCTCGTCGCCGTGGGCGTTGGTGTAGCCCTCCGACATGTGCGTCATCCGGGCCCGCTCCAACGCCACCGGGTCGACCGCCCGGGTCACGGTCAGGTAGTCGCGGATCGCGACACCGTGCCGGCCCTCCTCGGCGGTCCAGCGGTGCACCCAGGTGCCCCACGCGCCGTCGCGCCCGAACAGGGTGGCGATCTCGTGGTGGTACGAGGGCAGGTTGTCCTCGGTCAGCAGGTTCACGATCAGCGCGGTGCGGGCCACGTCCGGGATCGTGGAGTCGGTCGGCGACCACGCCTCGCCACCGAGCGGCCCGTCGAAGGTCCGCCCCTCGCTCCACGGCACGTACTCGTGCGGGAACCACTCCTTGGCGAGCGAGAGGTGGCGGTCCAGGTTGCGTGCGACAACCGGCTCCAACTCGACGAGCAGCGCGGTCTGGCTCACTGTGGTGCTGACGGTCACGAGAAACTCCCTACGGTGGCGTAACTTACGCTACCGTAGGTCCCCGCGGCCGTCAGCGCCAGTGGAGACACTCAACCGACAGTGGGTTTGAGGTCTCCCAGCGGTGGCGTCCACTCCCCCGCACCGGCCGTGACCTGCTCACCGGAGCGGATGTCCTTCACCTCGTCCGACGCGCCGTCGGCCCCGGGGAACCACACGTACGGGATGCCGCGCCGCTCGGCGTAGCGGATCTGCTTGCCGAACTTCGCCGCGCTCGGCGACACCTCGGTCGGCACGCCACGCCGCCGCAGCGCCTCGGCCACCCGGTTGCTGGCCGTCCGCCGCTCCTCGCTGGTCACCGCGACGAGCACGGCGGTCGGCACCTCCCGCGAGACGGACAGCTCCCCGGTGCCGAAGAGCAGCCCGAGCAGCCGGGTCACCCCGATCGAGATGCCCACCCCCGGGTACGAGACAGCGCCGGCGCTGGCCAGGTTGTCGTACCGGCCGCCGGAGCAGATCGAACCGAACCGCTCGTAGCCGCGCAGCTGGGTCTCGTAGACGGTGCCCGTGTAGTAATCCAGGCCGCGGGCGATGCGCAGGTCCGCCACGCAGAGGCCGGGCGCGTGCTCGGCGGCGGTCTGCACCACCCGGACCAGCTCTTCGATGCCCTCGTCGAGCAGCGGGTCGCTCACCCCGAGCGCTCGGACGGCGTCGGCGAACGAGGCGTCCGGAGCGGAGATCTCGGCCAGGGCCAGGCAGGCCTTGGCCTGTGCCTCGCTGGCACCGGCGGTCTGCGCCAGCAGCTCGGCCACCTTCGCCGGGCCGATCTTGTCGAGCTTGTCCACGGCGCGCAGGGCGGCCTCCGGGTCGGTCAGCCCGATCCCCCGGTAGAAACCCTCGCAGATCTTGCGGTTGTTCACCTGGATGGTCACCGGCGGGATCGGCAGCGACCCCAGCGCGTCCCCGATGACCAGGGGCATCTCCGCCTCGTGGTGCGCGGCCAGGGTGTCCCGGTCGACGATGTCGATGTCGGCCTGGACGAACTCCCGGTACCGGCCCTCCTGCGGCCGCTCCCCCCGCCAGACCTTCTGGACCTGGTAGCGGCGGAACGGGAAGCTCAGCTTGCCGGCGTTCTCCAGCACGTACCGGGCGAACGGCACGGTCAGGTCGAAGTGCAGGCCGAGCTGGTCGTCCCCACCGGCACCCTCGGCGTCGGCCTGCAACCGCCGGATCACGTAGACCTCCTTCGAGGTCTCGCCCTTGCGCAGCAGCTGGTCCAGCGGCTCCACGGCGCGGGTCTCCAGCGGCGCGAAGCCGTACAGCTCGAAGGTGGCCCGGATCTTGTCGAGCACGAACTGCTCGATCATCCGTTGGCCGGGGGTCCACTCCGGGAAGCCGGAGATGGGCGTGGGCTTGCTCATCGGCGTACTCCTTGCGGTTCCGCGCCCGTGGCGCGGTGGTGTCATGGGTCCGCGCGCGACGCGGAAGAGGACTAGAGGCCCCGGGTGGGCGCCGCCGGTCGGCCGCCGCCGACCTGTGCCACCTCGATGAGGTACGGGTTGCTGGCGCGCTCACGGCCGATGGTGGTGCTGGGGCCGTGGCCCGGCAGCACGACGGTGTCGTCGGCCAGCGGGAGGATCTTGTCGCGCAGGCTGGCGAGCATGGCCGGCATGCTGCCGCCCGGCAGGTCGGTGCGGCCGATCGACCCGGCGAAGAGGACGTCGCCGGAGAGGCACAGCTCGTCCGCCTCCCAGCCGGACCCCGCCGCCGGCAGCCGGAACAGCACCGACCCGCCGGTATGGCCCGGGGCGTGGTCGACGGCGATCTCCAGACCGGCGAGGGTGAGGGTGGCGCCGTCGGTAAGCGTCGCCACGTCCGCCGGCTCGGTGTAGCTGAACCGACCGCCGAAGAGCGAGGTCAGATCGGCCGAGAGCCCCTTGGCCGGGTCGGCCAGCATCTCCCGGTCGCCGGAGTGCACGTAGGCGGTGATGCCGCGCGCGCCGCAGACCGGTGCGACCGAGAAGGTGTGGTCGAGGTGGCCGTGGGTGAGCAGCACGGCGGCCGGATGCAGGCGGTGCTCGGCGAGCAGCGCGTCGAGCTGGTCGAGCACCCCGATGCCGGGGTCGACCACCACGCACTGCTCCCCCGGCGCGGTGGCAACCACGTAGCAGTTGGTGCCGAAGGCGTCCGCGGGAAAGCCGGCCACGAGCACGGGCGCTGTCCTTTCCGTCGAGCAGCTGTCGTCCTGTCCAGCAGCCTAACCGGCGACCCCAGCGAGTCTGCGCCGTCCCGTCCCGCACGCCCCGTGCGGCACAGTGACAACGTCCGATAAGCGCTGCTCGAGACGGGGCGGACCTCGTACACCACATTCCCAGTCACTAGCCGTACACTCTGGCGGGCGTGTGGCGCGGCACACGTGACGCCCGGACGGGCCGGGGTGCCCGGCCGCCGGCGACGACCAGGTAGCGGAAAGGGGAGCACGGGTGGCTTCCAGCAGGGACCGGCAGCGCAAACTGGCGCGGGCCAAGCTCGACCGGCAGTTGGCTCGCCGGGCGGCCGCCACGCGGCGCCGCCGGCAGATCCAGGCCGGCGTCGGCGCCGCCCTGATCCTCGTGTTGGTAGTGGCCGGCTCGGCGTGGGCGCTCGGAGCGTTCGACTCCGACCCGAAGCAGAACTCCGCCGCGGCGGAGACCTGCCTCTGGACGCCGCAGGACGCGACGGCCAACACCAACCTCAAGGACGTCGGCACGCCGGCCACCAAGGACCTGCCCACCGACGGCACCCGGGCGATGACGGTGACCACCAACCAGGGCGGGCCGATCACCGCGGAGCTGAACCTGACCAACTCCCCGTGTGCGGCCGCGAGCATCGCCCACCTGGCGAGCCGGTCGTTCTACGACAACACCAAGTGCCACGAGATCACCGCCGAGGGCGCGCTGCACTGCGGCGACCCCAGCGGCACCGGCCTCGGCGGGCCGACCTACTCGTTCTACGACGAGGAGCTGCCGACCGTGCCGTCGGCCTCGCCGTCGGCCAGCCCGGCTCCCGGTCAACCGCCGACGTACCCGAAGGGCACGGTGGCGATGACCTCCAACCCGCCGGGCAGCAACGGCAGCCAGTTCCTGATCTTCTTCAAGGACTTCACCACCGCCGACCCGAAGTACCCGGTGATCGGCCGGGTGACCGGCGGGCTGGACGTGGTGGAGAAGATCGGCGCCCTGCCGACCGTGGACAATGGCAAGGGCGCCAAGGTCAAGCCCACCACCGACGTGACGATCCAGAGCCTGACGGTCGGTGAGCCGGTCACCGGTGCGGCGCCCGCACCGTCGGCCTCCGGCGCCCCGGCCAGCAGCCCGAGCGCCGGCTGACCGGGCGCCACCACCCACCCGAAGCGGCACTCAGCAACAGACAGCCAGGAGGATCCAGGCGTGACGTCCACCAGAGAGCGGCAGCGCGCGGCGGCCCGCGCCCGGCTCGAGAAGGAGATGGCCGAGCGCGCGGCCAAGGCCCGCAAGCGCCGGCAGACGACGGCGATCATCAGCGCGGGTGCCGCGCTGGTGCTCGTGGTCGCCGGCACCGTCTGGCTGGCGATGGCCCTCGGCGACGACGACAAACCCGACACCGGCACTCCGGCGGCCGGCGCGTCCGAGTGCGCGTACAACGCGCTCCCCACGGACCAGCGGCCCCCGCAGATCAAGGACGTCGGCGTTCCGAGCAACCAGCAGTCCAACACCGGCGTGCAGACCATGACGATCGACACCAACCTCGGCCCGATCACCGCCAAGGTCGACCGGTCGCTGGTGCCGTGCACGGCGGGCAGCTTCACCTACCTCGCCGAGAAGAACTTCTTCGACAACTCCAAGTGCCACCGGATGGTGACCGAGGGCATCAAGGTGTTGCAGTGCGGTGACCCCAGCGCCACCGGCAACGGTTGGCGTCCCACCGACGGCCAGGGTGGCCCGAGTTACCGACTGCCCGAGGAGAACCTGCCCACCGACAAGCGCCCGCCGTACCCGGAGGGTGTCATCGCGATGGCCAACTCCGGCCAGCCGGGCAGCACCGGCAGCCAGTTCTTCATCGTCTACGGCGACTCGCCGCTGGACCCGGCGTACACCGTGCTGGGCACCGTCACCGGCGGCCTGGACATCGTCAAGGACGTGGCCAAGGCCGGCGACGACGGGGCCTTCGCCCCGCAGCCCGGTGGCGGGCACCCGAAGAAGGAGGTCATCATCAAGGACCTCACGATGAGCAACCCGCAGGGCTGACACCCGCGCAGACGAGGAGCGCCCGCCGGCTGGAGCCGGCGGGCGCTCCTCGTTTCCGGAGCTGGCGGCGTCAGGCGCCGGAGGTGACCCGGTACGCGTCGAAGACGCCGTCGACCTTGCGGACCGTGGCCAGCAGGTGGCCCAGGTGCTTCGGGTCGGCCATCTCGAAGCTGAACCGGCTCACCGCCACCCGGTCGCGGGTGGTGGTGACGGTGGCGGAGAGGATGTTGACCCGCTCGTCGGAGAGCACCCGGGTGACGTCGGCCAGCAGCTTGTGCCGGTCCAGTGCCTCCACCTGGATGGCGACCAGGAACGTCGAGGCACTGGTGAGTTTCCAACTCACCTCGACCACCCGCTCGGCCTGTGCCCGCAGGTCCTCGGCGTTGGCGCAGTCGTCGCGGTGCACGCTGACCCCGCCGGAGCGGGTGACGAAACCGAACACCGAATCCGGCGGCACCGGGGTGCAGCAGCGGGCCAGCTTGATCCAGACGTCGCTGACGCCCCGGACCACCACGCCCGGGTCGCTGCTGCTCTGCCGGCTGCGCGGCGGCCGGGTGGCGACGGCGGTCTCGGCGATGTCCTCCGCCGCGCCCTCCTCGCCGCCGTACGCGGCCATCAGCTTCTGCACCACCGACTGCGCGGAGACCTGGCTGTCGCCGACCGCCGCGTACAGCGACGCCACGTCGGCCAGGTGCAGGTCGCGCGAGATCGACATCAGCGCGTCGGAGGTGAGCATCCGCTGCAACGGCATGCCCTGCTTGCGCATCGCCTTGACGATCGCGTCCTTGCCGGCCTCGATCGCCTCCTCGCGCCGCTCCTTGTTGAAGTACTGCCGGATCTTCGTCCGGGCCCGAGGGCTCTTGACGAAGCCGAGCCAGTCCTGGGTCGGGCCGGCCGTCTCGGACTTCGAGGTGAAGATCTCGATCACGTCGCCGTTGGACAGCGTCGACTCCAGCGGCACCAACTTGCCGTTGACCCGCGCCCCGATGCACTTGTGCCCGACCTCGGTGTGCACCGCGTACGCGAAGTCGACAGGCGTCGACCCGGTCGGCAGCGGGATGACGTCACCCTTCGGGGTGAAGACGTACACCTCCTGGCTGGACAGGTCGAAGCGCAGCGCGTCCAGGAACTCGCTCGGGTCGGCGGCCTCCCGCTGCCAGTCCAGCAACTGCCGCAGCCAGGTCATCTCGTCGATGTGCGCGGGCGGGCCGACGATCTGGGTGCCCTTGTGCTCCTTGTACTTCCAGTGCGCGGCGATGCCGAACTCCGCGGTGCGGTGCATCGCGTACGTGCGGATCTGCATCTCCACCGGCTTGCCGGTGGGCCCGATGACAGTCGTGTGCAGGGACTGGTACATGTTGAACTTGGGCATCGCGATGTAGTCCTTGAACCGGCCCGGCACCGGCTGCCAGTTGGCGTGGATCACGCCCAGCGCCGCGTAGCAGTCGCGAACCGTGTCGACCAGGATCCGCACGCCGACCAGGTCGTAGATGTCGTTGAAGTCGCGACCCCGCACGATCATCTTCTGGTAGATCGAGTAGAGGTGCTTCGGGCGTCCGGTGGTCTCCGCCTTGATCTTGGCGGCCTTCAGGTCGGTCTGCACCTTCTGGGTCACCTGCCGCAGCAGCGCCTCGCGCTGCGGCTGGTGCTCCCCGATCAGCCGGTTGATCTCCTCGTAGCGCTTGGGGAACAGCGTGCCGAAGGAGAGATCCTCCAGCTCCCACTTGATCGTGTTCATACCGAGCCGGTGCGCCAGCGGCGCCAGGATCTCCAGCGTCTCCTTGGCCTTCTGCTCCTGCTTGGGTCGGGGCAGGAAGGTCAGGGTGCGCATGTTGTGCAGCCGGTCGGCGAGCTTGATCACCAGGACCCGCGGGTCCTTCGCCATCGCCACGACCATCTTGCGGATCGTCTCGGCCTTGGCGGCGTCACCCAGCTTGACCTTGTCGAGCTTGGTGACCCCGTCGACCAGCAGGGCGACCTCGCCGCCGAAGTCGGCGCGCATCTGGTCGAGGGTGTACTCGGTGTCCTCGATGGTGTCGTGCAGCAGCGCGGCGACCAGCGTGGTGGTGTCCATCCCCAGGTTGCCGAGGATCGTCGCCACGGCAAGGGGGTGGGTGATGTAGGGGTCACCGGACTTGCGGTACTGCCCGGAGTGCCACCGCGCGGCCATGTCGAAGGCGCGCTGGAGCAGCCGGGCGTCGGCCTTGGGGTGGTTGTCCCGGTGGCTCGCGATGAGCGGCTCCAGCACCTCGCTGACCTGCGAGGTCTGCCAGGGCGCGTTGAACCGGGCCAACCGGGCCCGAACCCGCCGGCCGGTGGGCGCGTTGGACAACCCGAAACCAGTGCTCGGCGACGGGTCGACGCCGGCGTCGGTCGGGAACGACACCACGTCGGCGCCGGAGGACGCCTCCGCGCTCGGCGGGCCGCTGGTCGGACGCACCGCGCCCGCACCCGGAGCCCTGGTGGAGCCGTTGCCGGTGCCCGTCACCCGGGCCGGCGCGTCGCCTGTCCGGTCGGTCACCGAGCCGTCAGCGTCGCCTGTCGGGTGCACCGTGCCCTCCGCCGGAGGGACGACATCGTGGGACACCGGCCTCCTCACCGCTCGCCGGAAACACGCCGGCCGAAACATCGGCGGCCTGGTCTCGCGCCGCCGGACGGGTCCCGCCGACGTCAGCAAAGGGCAATGCTACCCGCACGGACGGTCCCCTGCCGCTCCGCCGGACGGTCGGCGCCGACTCCGACCGACGGGCCAGGCATCAAACAGTCAGCAGAGCATGGACGGGACGGGGCGCCAGTCGCTCGCGCCCGCCCAGGAAGCCGAGTTCCAGCAGCACGGTGAAGCCGGTGACCGTTCCACCGGCCCGCTCGACCAGGTCCAGTGTCGCCTCGGCGGTGCCCCCGGTGGCCAGCACGTCGTCGACCACCAGCACCCGGTGCCCGGCGGTGAAGGCGTCCTCGTGCACCTCGAGGGTGGCCTCGCCGTACTCCAGCGCGTAGGAGACCGAGTGCGCCGGACGGGGCAGCTTGCCGGCCTTGCGCACCGGCACCACGCCTACCCCGGCGGCGTACGCGATGGCCGCCGCGACGACGAAACCGCGCGCCTCGATGCCGACCACCACGTCGAAGGCGTCCCGCCCGTGGTACGCGATGATCTCGTCGATCACCTCGCGGAAGACCTTGGCGTCGGCAAAGAGCGGCATCAGGTCCTTGAACATGACACCGGGCTTGGGGAAGTCCGGCACGTCGAGCACCCGGCTGGCGACCAGTCGGGCGGCCTCCGGGCCGCTGTCCCCCCGCGCCGCGGTGCTGTGGGTCTCCGTCACGGCTGTTTCGCTTCCCTTCGACGACGAACGCGTCCGGCAACGCTGCTCGCACAGCATGCCGGACGCCGTTCGGGTGTTTCCTCCCGGGTCAGCGCCGCTTGGCGCCACCG
>NZ_JAEVHL010000267.1 GCF_016803395.1 Micromonospora tarensis
GGCAGCGGCCCGGACCCCTGCGCCACCGCGCTCGGCCCGCTGGGCCGGTCGTTGCGGCTGGCCGCGCCGCACGTGTCGCTGACCGTGGTGGACGTCGCCGACACCGACGACCCCGCCGCCGTCGCCCGCGCGGCGGTCGCGGAATGGCCCCACCACCTTCTCCCCGAGGTCCGTTGGCACGGCGCCGAGCGGACGGTGCCGGCCCTGCGCCGCGCGCCGGCCCCGCACACCGCCCAGCCGGTGGTGATCCAGCCCGGTGCGGCCTGCGTGGTGACCGGCGGAGCTGGTGGACTGGGTCGCCTGGTGGCCCGCCACCTCGCCCGACGCTACGGTGCCCGGTTGCTGCTCCTCGGCCGATCCCCGATGGATGCCCGCATCGAGCGGGAACTGGCCGAACTCGCCCGGCTGGGCGCGGTACGGCCCCGGTACGCCTCGGTGGACGTGGCGACCCCGTCCAGGTGTCCACCGCGTTCGCCGAGTTCCAGGCCGGGGCGGGGCCGGTCTCCGTGGTGGTGCACGCGGCCGGGGTACTGGACCAGCGGATCCTGCCCGACCGCCAGTGGTCGGCGGTCGAGGCCACAGTGCGTGCCAAGACCATCGGCACGGCGGTGCTGGACGCGGCCACCGCGGCGAACCCGCTGGACGCCTTCGTGCTGTTCTCGTCGGCGTCGTCGGTGCTCGGTGACTTCGGCGAGTGTGACTACTCCGTCGCCAACCGGTTCCTCGACGGGTTCGGCGTCTGGCGGGAGCGGATGCGCGAACGAGGGCTGCGGCGCGGCGCCAGCGTCGTGCTGCAGTGGGGGCCGTGGGCCGACGGTGGCATGCCCCTCGTCGACACGAGTCGGCAGCTCTACACCGGCCACGGCGACCTCGCGGCGATCGACGCGGCGCAGGGCCTGGCCGCGTTCGACCGGGTGCTCTCCGACGGCGGGGGGCAACGGATGATCGTCGCCGGCACCCCGGCGGGCGTCCGCCGGCTGACCACCCAGCTCGACCCGCCCGTCGGCCTCCCGGTCCCGTCGTCCCCGGCGGCCAGCCCGGACGAGCGGTCGGACGAGCTGCGTGACCGGGTCCTCGCGGAGGTCCGTACGCTCGCCGCCGCGCTGCTGCGTCTGGAGAACACCCCGGCTGTCGTCGAGGCCGGCGGGCTGCCCCCGGACGAGGGACTGGGCGAGTTCGGCTTCGACTCGCTCAGCCTCAAGGACTTCGCGGACCGGCTGGGCGACCACTTCCAGGTGTCGCTGTCCCCGACCGTCTTCTTCAGTCGCAGCACCCTGCGGATGGTGGCCGAGTATCTGGTCGAGTCGGAACCCGCCGCGGTCCGCGCCCGGTTCACGTCCGCCCGCCCGGTCGACCAGGCGGAGCCGGCCCCGGTCCCGCCCGCGCCGCGGACCAGCGGCCAGCCGACCGCGCCCGCGCCGTCGTTCGTCCGCGTGCCCGGGGCCGACGGCGCGGTGGAACCGGTCGCCGTGGTCGGCATGGCCGGGCGGCTGCCGGGCTCGGCCGATCTGCACGCGTTCTGGCAACACGTGCGCGACGGTCGCGACCTCGTCGGCGAGGTGCCGCCGGAGCGGTGGGACTGGCGGGCGGTGTACTCACCGGACCGGTTCGGCGAGGGCCGCACCCGATCCCGATGGGGCGGCTTCCTGCCCGACGTCGACCGTTTCGACGCCCGCTTCTTCGGGGTGTCCGGTCGTGAGGCGGAGCTGATGGACCCCCAGCAGCGGCTCCTGCTCCAGACCGCCTGGTCCGCCGTGGAGGACGCCGGCTGGCGACCCTCCGCGCTGTCCGGCACCCGCACCGGTGTCTACGTGGGCGCCCAGTTCAGCGACTACCAGGAGTTGCTGCGCGCGCGGGGGGTGAGCGAACCCCAGGTGGGCACCGGCACCGAGCTGACCATGCTGGCCAACCGGGTGTCCTACCTGCTCGGTCTGCGCGGCCCGAGCGAGGTGGTGAACACCGCCTGCTCGTCGTCGCTGGTCGCGGTGCACCGGGCGCTCACCGCGATCCGGCACGGTGACTGCGACGCCGCCCTGGTGGGCGGCTGCAATCTCATCCTCACGCCGACCTACCACGTGGTGACCAGTCAGATGGGCGTGAACTCGCCGACCGGCCGGTGCCGCACCTTCGACCGCGCGGCCGACGGGTACGTGCGCGGTGAGGGGATCCTGGCCGTGGTCCTCAAGCCGCTCTCCGCCGCGCTGCGCGACGGCGACCACGTGTACGCGGTGCTGCGCGGCTCCGCCGTCAACCACGGCGGCCGGGCCGGCTCCCCGACGTCGCCCAACGCCGACGCCCAGGCCGACGTGGTGGCCACCGCCTGGGTACGCGCCGACGTGGCCCCCGAGTCCGTCTCCTACCTGGAAACCCACGGCACCGGCACCGAACTCGGCGACCCGGTGGAGGTCGACGGCCTGCGCCAGGCGATCCAACTCTGGTCGGAGCGCACCGGCCGCCCGGTGCCGTCCGGCACCTGGTGCGGCCTCGGCACTGTCAAGACCCGCGTCGGTCACCTGGAGGCCGCCTCCGGGCTGGCCGGACTGGTGAACGTCATCCTGGCGATGCGGCACCGGACCCTGCCGGGCCTGCTCCACCTCACCGACCCGAACCCGCTCCTACGGCTCGACGACGGGCCGTTCCACCTCGTCGACAGCACCCGCGAGTGGGTTTCGCCACCGGGCGTGCCCCGCCGCGCCGGCGTCTCCTCCTTCGGGTTCGGCGGCAGCAACGCCCACGTCGTCGTGGAGGAGCACCCACAGGTGCCGACCCGTCCGGCGGCGACCCCGCCACCGCAGGCCGTCGTGCTCTCCGCACGCACGGAGGAGCGGCTACGGTGTGCGGCCGGGCGACTCGCCGACGCCCTGCGCCCGAAGCCCGGGGCCACCGCCGCACGGGTACGTGCCACCGTCGCCGAGGTGCTCGCCGTCGCCGTGGCGGACGTCGACATCCACGCGCCCCTGACGGAACTCGGCGCGGACCCGGTGACCATGGCCGAGATCGGCCGGCGGTTGGCCCTGGCCGGGCCGGCGCCCGCGCCCCGGACCGCCGTGGCGGAACTGTCCGCCACGGCGGGAGCGCCGGACGGACGGCCCGACCTGACCGACCTCGCGTACACGTTGCAGACCGGCCGCGAACCCATGCCGGAGCGCCTGGCGATCGTCACCGCCGACGTCGACGAACTGGCCGGCCTGCTCACCGCGTTCGCCGGCGGAGCCGACCCGGCGGCGCTGCTGCGCGCTCGGGTGCCGGCCGGCGCGCACCGCCGTACCGGTGACGTACCGACGTCCGCGGCGGAAGCGGCGCGTGCCTGGCTCGACGGCCGCGAGCCCGACTGGGCGGCCCTGCACCGCGCTGCGCGCCGGATTCCGCTGCCCGGCTATCCGTTCGCCGAGGACCGGTACTGGCTGCCCACCGTCGAAGCGGCCGGGCCCGACCGTCCACACCCGCTGATCGACGAGGACTGCTCGACACCGGAGCAGACGCGGTTCCGCGCGGTGCTGCGCCGTGACGCCCACTGGCTCGCCGACCACGTCATCGCCGGGCGGGCCACCCTGCCCGGCGCGGCCTACGCCGAACTGGCCCGCGCCGCCGCCGAACTCGGCGACGCCCACGGGCGGCCGGCCACCGCCGTGCGTGACCTACTCTGGGCACGCCCTGTCGTGGTGGACGCCGAGCCGGTCACCCTGGACGTCGTGCTGACGCCCGGCCGGCGCCCGGGCACGGTCCGGGTCGAGTTCCGCACCGGCGCCGAGCCCGTGGTCCACGCCATGGCCACTGTCGTCTTCGACGACGCCACGGCGGAGCCGGATCTGGTCGACGTCGCCGCGATCACCGGGCGGGCGGCCGACAGCGTCGCGGGTGAGGAGGTCTACCGGCGCTTCCGGGTCGACGCGGCGGACTACGGCCCGGCCTTCCAGGTGGTCGAGCGGATCTGGCGGGGCGACGGCGAGGCCATCGCCCGGCTGCGGCTTCCCACGGCCGCGAGCACCGACACGACCGGTATGGCGCTGCACCCCGTGCTGCTCGACGGGGCCTTCCAGGCGGTGTCCGGGTTGCTGGACGGCACCGGCGGCGACGGCGGGCCGCTGGTGCCGTTCGCGGTGGCGGAGGTGCGGGTCCTGGCCGCTGCGGCGCCCATCGGGTACGCGTACGCGACCCGTGCGGCCGGTGACCGGTTCGACATCCGACTGACCGACGATCAGGGCCAGGTGACGACGGTCGTCAGTGGCCTGTCGGCGCGGGCCATGGCCGGTCCGGCCGACGACGTGCGCTGCCGGTTCCTCGTGCCCCGGTGGCAGACCGCGCCTCCGGTGGCACCCGGGCCGGCTCCCCGGCGGGTGCTGGTGCTCGGTGCCGGTGACGACCGGGCGGACCTGGTGGTGGCCGGCTTCGGCGCCCGCTTCGCCGAGGTGACGCCGGGCCGGCGCTACCTCCTCGACCCGACCCGCGCCGCCGACCTGGACCGCCTGCTCGACCGGCTCACCGAACTGGACGCCAGCCCGGACGCGGTGCTGCACAGGTGGTCGGAGCGCGCCGAGGCCGAGCACGGCCCGCTCCTGCTGATCAACCTGTGCCGGGCGTTGGCCCGGTCCCGGCGCGGCGCCCGGATCGTGAGCGTCGTTCCGGCCGATGTCCCGGCCGCGGTGGCGCTGGCCGCGACCGCCCGGGTGGTCCGCGAGGAGCACCGCGATCTGGACGTCGTGGTGGCGCAGACGACCCGTCCGCTGTCGCTGGCGGAGTGCCTCGACGAACTTCGCGTCCCGCACGGCGAGCCGGAGATCCGACTCGGCGACCGGCGGGACGTCCCGCGGTGGCACGAACTCGACCCGATGCCTCCCACCGCTTCGCCGACGTGGGTCCGGCCCGGCGCGGTGTGCCTGGTGACCGGTGCCTCCGGCGGACTGGGCCGGTTGCTCGTCGGGCAGCTGGTGGCGGCCGGGGCGCGGGTGGTGGCGGTGAGCCGGTCCGAGCCGGCCGCCCTCGATCCGTCGGTGCTCGTCGTGCGCGGCGACGTGTCGGCCCGCGAGGACGTGTTCGCGGCGGTGGCGGCGGCGCGGGAGCGGTTCGGCCGGTTGGACGTCGTGGTGCACGTGGCCGGTGTGCTGCGGGACGGGCTGGTGGCCGGCAAGTCGGCGGCGGACGTGGCGGCGGTGTGCGCGCCGAAGGTGGCGGGGGCGCGGTGGCTGGACGAGGCCACGGCGGACCTGGACCTCGAATCGTTCGTGCTGTTCTCGTCGCTCTCCGGGACGGTGGGCAACGTCGGCCAGGCGGACTACGCGTACGCGAACCGGTTCCTGGACGAGTTCGCGGTGTGGCGGGCCGAGCGGCGTCCGGGCGTGACGGTGTCGGTGGGCTGGCCGCTGTGGGCCGACGGCGGCATGACCGTCGACCCGGACACCCGGCAACGACTGCGACGCGGCACCGGCCTGGTTCCGCTGCCCGCCGATGTCGGGCTCGCCGCACTGGCCCACGCGCACCGGCTGCGGGCACCGCGCATCGCGGTGTGGCACGGCGAGCGCCGCCCGGACGGGCCACTGCCGCTGGCCACGAGCGAACCGGCTCAGCCGAAGCCACTCCCGGTGGCCGTCTCCCGCGACCTGACCGACGAGCTCGCCCAGGTCTGCGCCGAGGTGCTGAAGGTGGACGTGGCCGAGCTCGACCCGGAGGAGGAGCTGTCCGCGTACGGCCTGGACTCGATCCTGATGATGACGTTGCTGAACCGCTTGGAGGCGCGGTTCGACACGGTCGTCGAGCCCAGCGCGGTCAGCGAGTATCCGACCATCGCCAGGTTGGCCGCCCACCTGGCGGCGACCGTGCCGCCGTCACCGTCCCCGTCCCCGGCCGCGCCGGCGACGCTCCGGGAGCCGGCGCCCGCTGCGGACAACTCGGTGGCGGTGATCGGGATGGCGGGACGTTTCCCCGGCTCGCCGTCGGTGGCCGCGTTGTGGGAGAACCTGCTGGCCGGTCGACCGCTGGTGTCCGAGGTGCCCGCCGACCGGTGGGACGCCGCGGCGGTTTTCGACCCGTCGCGGCGGCGGCCGGGTACGTCGTACTCGAAATGGGCGGGCTTCGTCGACGGGCCGTTCGATTTCGACGCCGGCTACTTTGGGGTGTCCGAGGCCGACGCGGTGGTGCTGGATCCGCACCAGCGTCTGGTGCTGGAGCTGGCGGCGGAGTTGTTCGCCGACGCGGGGTACCGGCCGGACGAGGTCGCCGGTTCGCGCACCGGCGTCTTCATCGGCGGCGGGGACAGCAACTACCTGCCCAGGGATGTCGGCGCGGTGCCGCCGGACGCCGTCCGCAACCTGCTGACCAGCACCATCCCCAACATGATGGCGGCGCGGGTGGCCGACTTCTTCGACCTGCGGGGGCCGGCGCAGACAATCGACACGGCGTGCTCGTCGGCGCTGGTGGCCATCCACGCGGCCTGCCGGGCCCTGCGCGCCGGTGAGTGCGACCTGGCCATCGCCGGCGGCGTCGAACTCCTGGTCGACCCCTACCTGCACATCGCCTTCAGCCAGGCGGGCGCGTTGGCGCCGGACGGGGTGTGCGCGGTGTTCGACGAGGGCGCGCACGGCCTGGTGCTGGGCGAGGGTGGCGGCCTGGTGCTGCTGCGCCGGGTGCCGGACGCGGTCGCCTCGGGAGACCGGGTGACCGCCGTGGTGCTGGGCGGCGCGGTGAACAACGACGGCCGAACCATGGGACTGACCGTGCCGAGCGTGGACGGTCAACAGGCGGTGCTGCGGGCGGCGCTGGCGGACGCCGGGGTGCCGGGGGAGTCCATCGGCTACCTGGAGGCGCACGGAACCGGGACGCTGCTCGGAGATCCGATCGAGGTGCGGGCGGCCTCGCGGGTGTTCGGAACCGACGGCGGGCGGGCCCGGTGCGGGATCGGTTCGGTGAAGTCGAATCTGGGGCACCTGATGCGGGCCGCCGGCGCGGTGGGCTTCATCAAGGCGGTGCTGACCGTCGAATCGGGGATGCTGCCGGCGACCGTGCACTGCGCGCGCCCGCACCCGCGCTTCCGGTTCGCCGAGTCGCCGTTCTTCCCGGTCACGGCGACCCAGCCCTGGCCGCGGCGAATGGGCTGCCGCGCCGGGCGGGGGTGTCGGCGTTCGGGTTCGGCGGCACCAACGCGCACGTCGTGGTGCAGCAGTACCAGGGCGCCCAGGGGTCGCGGACCCCGCTGCCGCCGCCCGAGTTCCGGCGCCGCCGCTACCGGCTCGGGGAGACCACCGCCGCCGAACCGGGTCAGCGCCTGCTCGACCTGCTCTCCTCCGTCCACGACGGCCGGCTCAGCGCCGACGCGGCCGCGAACCTGATCACCTCCCTGGCGTCCGCGCCGGTTACGAACGGGGCGAGTTCGAGATGAACAGCGACGACGTCACCGAAGTCCTGCGTGCGCTCGCCCGCCAGGAGATCTCGCCGGCGCAGGCGCAGGAGTTGATCTCCGGTCCGCCACCGTTGCGGTGCCCGGTCGACTACGACCAGCCGCAGCTGCGCGACCACCTCGGGACCAATCCCTTCGACGGCCGCGAGGACACCCGGGTCCTGCTCGGCGTCACGCACGCCACCCTCGCCGTCCAGGCACACCTCGCCGCCGGTGCCGCCCTGCCGGTGCGGGTGGCGGACCTGACGGTCACCGCGCCGGTGCTGCTCCGCCCGGGCGGCCGGGGTGAACTCACGGTCACCCGCACCGGGCCGCGGTTCGCCGTCCGGTTCCACGCCGACGGCTCCGACACCGAGGTCGCGCACGGCGGGTACCGGCCGGTGGACGCCGCGCCGCCGCCGGCTGCCTCCCCGCCGCCGTCCGGCGATCCGGTCGGCGAGGAGGAGCTGTACGGCTCGGTGAGCACCCGCCGTGGCCCGGCGCTGCGCGCCCTGCGCACCGCCCGGATCGCCCACGGGTGGGTGACCGGGCCGCTCACCCGCAGCCCCGAGGACGGCGACCACGCGCTGCCGGTGTCGCTTCTCGACGGTGTGTTCGTCGCCAGCATGGCGTTGCTGCGTGGCACGGCGGCGGGCATGTGGGTCCCGATGCTGATCGAGGAGCTCACCGTGTACGCGCTGCCCGGCCCGTCGTGTCACGCCGAGGTCCGACTGGCCCGGGCGAGCGCGCAGGCCGCCGCCGTGGACGCGGTGCTGCGCGACGAGGACGGGCGTGCGCTCGTCGTCGTCCGTGGACTGACCTACCGCTTCGTCGGCGGCGACCCGGTCGTCTCCGACGCGGTCCGCTCCGAACCTCCTGGCGGTCATCGGGACGACTCGACGGCTCCGGGCGGTGCTTCGGCGGTGGTCCCGGCTTCGGCCCTGGGTGGTGCTTCGGCGGTGGTCTCGACGGGTGCGGACCTGAGCGGTCGCGTCACCGGCTACCTGCGCGCGGTCGTCGCCGAGGAGACCGGCATCGAGGAGCTGCCGGCCACCGAGCCCTTCATGTCGTGCGGCATCGACTCCAGCCAGCTCATCACCATGGTGCGGCGCATCGAGGATGACCTTGGTGTGGAGTTGTATCCGACGTTGTTCTTCGAGCAGCAGTGTCTGGCGGAGTTGTCGGCGTATTTCGTGGCGGAGCACGCGTCGGTGGTGGGTGAG
>NZ_JAEVHL010000268.1 GCF_016803395.1 Micromonospora tarensis
ACTAGTTCTGACCTTCGACAAGCCAGAACCTAGGCAGGACAACGGCGTGCGCCATCAACGACGCGCCGACCCACCCACAGACACGTCACAAGACCCATAAATATGCCGCTGAGGTATACCGCTCCGGACCGTTTCCGCCCCGACCGAGGTCACCGAGGGTGACCGTCGGGCTTGCGCTCAGCGGCGCGTGAGGTCGTTGACGCAGCGCAGCACCGGGCGCGCCGTGAGGGCGGCGGGGTCCAGCGCGGCGTCGGACCGCACGGTGAAGGTTGTCGACTCGCCCGGCAGGAGCGTGACCAGGGCCTGGTCCACCTCCGCTGAGGCATCGAGCCGGTCCGCGAAGAGGGTCAGGTCCCGCAGCACCGTGCGGGCGGTGACCCGGACCCGCTGCCCGCCGTCCACCCGCTCGACCGTGGCGTCCCAGGCCGCCGCCGGCCAGTCGACCTCCCGGTCCTCGGCGAAGAACCACAGCGCGCGCTCCGCGCTGTCGCCGGCCTCCGCGACCAGCAGCTCGCGCCGGGCATCCTCCGGCCGCGCCAGCTCCGCCGGCAGTGCCAGCACCACCGAGGAGTACGCCGGGACATCGAGGTCGACCGAGGTCTTCGCCCTCGGCTCCCCGGTGAGCGTGAACCGGGTGACCGCGGCCGGCGCGGTCCACGCCTCGGCGCTCTCGTTGACCGCGACCAGGGCCAGGCCGCCGTCGCGGGGCTGCACGGTGAGCAGCCGATCGGCGTACGCGTGACGCAGCGCGTACCACAGGGGTTTGCGGCGGCCGTCGCCGTCGACGGCCGACCAGGAGGTCACCGGCCAGCAGTCGTTGAGCTGCCAGACGATGGTGCCCGCGCAGACACCCCGGTGGGAGCGGAAGTGCTCCACCCCGAGTTGGATGGCTCGGGCCTGGTTGAGCTGCGTCAGGTAGTGCCAGTCGTCGAAGTCCGCCGGGGCGGGCAGGTGCGCGTCGAGGCCGCGCTGGAGCTTGGCGTCACCGCCGGCCGCCTTCTGGTGGTGGGCCATGCCCGGTGAGTCGTGCGCCAGGGGTTCGTCGCTCAACGCCCGGCGCAGTGTGGCGTACGCCGGTGGGGCCTGGTAACCGAACTCGGCGACGAAGCGCGGGACGTACTCCCGGTACTTGGTGTAGTCGTCGGTGTTCCACACGTCCCAGATGTGGGTGGTGCCGTGCGCCGGGTCGTTGGGGTGGATCGCCTCGCTGCCCGACCAGGGGCTGCCCGGCCAGTACGGGCGGGTCGGGTCCAGCTCGCCGACGATCCGGGGCAGCACGTCGAGGTAGTAGCCGCGCCCCCAGGTGCGCCCGTCGAGGGCCGGCTGCCAGTCCCAGTCGTGCCAACCCCAGATGTTCTCGTTGTTGCCGGTCCAGAGCACCAGCGACGGGTACGGCGTGAGCCGGGTCACCTGCTCGGCGGCCTCGGCGGCCACCTCGGTGCCGAACGGCTCCTCCTCCGGGTACGCGGCGCAGGCGAAGAGGAAGTCCTGCTGGACGAGGAGCCCGCGCTCGTCGGCGAGGTCGTAGAAGTCCGCCGACTCGTACCGGCCGCCGCCCCAGACCCGCAGCAGGTTGACGTTGGCCGCAACCGCCTGGTCGAACCGCTCGGCCAGCCGGGCCCGGGTGATCCTGGTGGGGAACGCGTCGTCCGGGATCCAGTTGACCCCACGGACGAAGATCGGGACGTCGTTGACCGACAACGAGAACGGGGTGCCGTGCTCGTCGGGGGCGGTGTCCAGTCGTACCGAGCGGAAGCCGATCCGGTGCGACCAGCTGTCCAGGGTGTCGCCGTCCGGTGCGTGCACTGTCACAGCGATCGGGTGGCGCGTCTGCTCGCCGTACCCCCGGGGCCACCACAGCGCGGGCTCGCGGACGGTGAGGGTCAGCACGGCCGTGCGCTGCCCGGCCGGGATGACCACCTCGGCGTGGGCGCCGGCGACGGCGGCGCGGACGGTCAGCGGGACGTCCGCGACCCGCTCGACCTCGACGTGCAGCTCCACCCGGCCGTCGCGACCGTCCATGGTGACCAGTGGGCGGACGGTGGCCAGCCGGGCGGTGGACCAGGCGTGCAGGCTGATCTCCTGCCAGATGCCGGCGGTGACCAGTGTCGGCCCCCAGTCCCAGCCGAAGTTGCAGGCCATCTTGCGGATGAAGTGGAACGGCTCCGGGTAGGCGTTCGGCCGGTCGCCGAGCCGTTCCCGCTGCGCCTCGGCGTAGCGGTACGCCGAGGCGAAGGTGACGACCAGGTCGTTGTCGCCGTCGCGCAGCAGCGGTCGGACGTCGAAGCGGTAGCCACGGTGCATGTTTTCGGTGCGACCGACCTCGACACCGTTGAGGGTGAGCGTGGCGACGGTGTCCAGGCCGGCGCAGACCAGGTCGACGCGCTGGTCGTCGCCCGCCCGGTGGACGAAGGTGGTCTGGTAGACCCAGTCGGTGCGACCGATCCAGGCCACCGCCCGCTCGTTGTCGTCGAGGTAGGGATCGGGGATCAGCCCGGCGTCGAGCAGATCGGTGTGCACACAACCGGGTACGGTCGCCGGCACGGACCGACCGGTGATCTCCTCGGGCACCTGCGCTCCGGGGGCCGCTCGCACTGTCCAACCGTCGTGGAGTGCCTGTCGGCTCAAGACTTCACCGCACCTTCCATGATTCCGCGGACGATCTGGCGTCCACCGATGAACAGCATGATCAGCAGGGGGATGGTAGCCACGAACGCGCCGGCGAGCACCCGACGGTAGATGACGTAGTTGCCGCTGGCCAGATCGGAGATGGCCACCATCGAGGTCGGGTATTCGGTCCCGCCGAGGGTGATCAGCGGCCACTGGAAGTCGTTCCAGGTCGCCACGAAGGTGAGCAGGCCGAGCACCGCGAGGGCCGGCCGGATCGCGGGCAGGACGATGGAGCGGTAGACCCGCATCGTCGTCGCGCCGTCCATCCGGGCCGACTCGATCAGCTCGTCCGGCACGGTGTTGAGAATGAACTGCCGCATGTAGAAGACGCCGAACGCGGTGACCAGGCCGGGCACGATGACCGCCAGCAGGGTGCCGTTCCAGCCCAGTCTGCCCATCACGATGTACAGCGCGACGACGCCGAGTTGGTTGGGCACGGTGAGGGTGAGCACCACGAACAACATCAGCCACCGGCTGCCGGCGAAACGCAGCTTGGCGAAGGCGAAACCGGCCAACGAACAGAAGAACAGCATCGAGACGGTCACCACGGTCGAGACGATGACACTGTTGATCAGTGAGGCGGCGAAGTAGACGTCCTGGAGCGAGAAGACCTCCTCCAGGTTGACCAGGAAACGGTCACCGGGGACCACGGCCGGCGGAAGTTGGGCCAGCGCCTCGTCGTCGCTGGTGGCGATGACGAACATCCAGTACAGCGGGAACGCCGCGAACAGCATGGTGGTGGCCAGCAGCAGGTATGTCCCGACGCCGGCCGGGGTGTCCTGCGGGGCACGACCCATCAGGGCCGCCCGTCGGCGGCGGGTCGTGGTGGCCGCCGGCTGGCGCGGTGTGGTGTCGACGGCGCTCACCTGGATCGCCCCCCGGAGAGTCGGTTGGTCAGCAGCGTGTTGATCCCGGCCACGACCAGGATGATCAGGAAGAGCGCCCAGCTCATGGCTGCCGCGTAGCCGAGGTTGAGGTCCTTCCAGCCAACCTTGTAGATCAGCTGGGCGATGGTCTGCCACTCGCCGTTGGGTCCGCCGGTGGCGGCCTGGGCGTTGAGGTCGAACAGCATCGGCTCGATGAAGAGTTGGAACCCGCCGATGGTGGAGAGGATGACGGTGAAGACGATCACCGGCTGGATCATCGGCACGGTGATCCGCCAGAGCTGCCGCCAGGGGCCGGCCCCGTCGACCGCCGCGGCCTCGTAGACGTCGCGCGGGATGGACTGCATGGCGGCCAGGTAGAGCAGCGCGTTGTAACCGATCCACTTCCAGTTGACCATCGTGGCGATGGCGATCCAGGCGTGCATCTTGTCGGCCCGCCAGTTGATCGGTTCGCGGTCGCCGATGCCGAACAGGCCGAGCACCCAGTTGGCCATCCCGAAGTCGCGGGAGAAGAACACGCTGAACACCATGGTCGAGGCGACGATCGGGGTGACGTACGGCAGCAGCACACCCACCCGCCACCAGGTCTGCGCGCGCAGCCGGCGGTTGAGCAGCGACGCCACGATCAGCGCGAGCAGCAGCTGCGGCACCGAGGAGAGCAGGAAGATGCCGAAGGTGTTGTAGAGCGCGTTCCAGAAGTCCTCGTCTCCGAAGAGCTGCCGGAAGTTGGCGAGGCCGGCCCAGCCGGTCAATGTCGGGTCGTCCAGCCGGTAGTTCCGCAGGGCGATGACGCCGTTGAAGACCAGCGGAAACAGGCCGAAGACCAGGAAGATCAGGAAGAACGGCGCGATCAACACGTACGGCATGTAGCGCGTGTCGAACCGGTACAGCCGGTCGGGCCAGCTTGATCGGCCACGGGCCATGTCATCGCCGTGGCCGTTCCGTCCGTTGGTGGTGTGCCGGCCCGACGGGGTGGGTGCGGCGCGGGTGGTGGACATCGGGACACTCCAGGGCCGAAGAGACGAGGTACGCGCGGTCGGTGCGGGGGCGACCCCATGCCGGCCGCCCCCGTACCGGCGGGCTCAGGAGGTGCTTGCCTTCTCGGCTTCCTTGACCGCCTCGGTCCAGGCGGTCTCCGGCTTGAGGGTCTTGTTCTGCACCCGGATCAGCACGTTCTCCACGGCCACCCGGGTGGGGCCGTTCTTCTTGCCGAGATACTGCGGGGTCAGGCCCTGCGCCATCTTTGGGAAGATCTGGCCCACCGGCGCGTCGGTGAAGAAGGGGTTCTTGAAGTCGGCGATCGCCGGGTCGCTGTAGAGAGCCGGCTGGGACGGCAGGTTGCCGACCCTCTTGAAGATCTCGATCTGCTGCTCCGGCTGGACCAGCCACTCCAGCAGCTTGTACGCCTCGGCTACGTGCTTGCTCTGCTCGGGGATCGTCAGGAACGAGCCGCCCCAGTTGCCGCCGCCCCCGGGCACGGCGGCGATGTCCCACTTGCCCTCGGTGCCGGGTGCGGTGTCCTTGATGTGCCCGAGCATCCACGCCGGGCAGGCGAGCACCGCGAAGGAGCCGCTGGTGAAGCCCTTGTCCCAGTCGGCCTGGAAGCTGGCCAGGTTGGCGGAGAGACCGGCCTGGATGGCCCTGATGGTGTAGTCGAAGGCGACCTTCGGGCCCTGCTCCATCTGGAGCCGGTCCTGCTCGTCGTAGAAGCCGACCGGCTGCTGGCCGAGGATCGGGTTGAACAGGTTGCTGCCGGCGTCGATGAACTTCTTGTTGGTTCTGCCGGTGTACTGCTGGCCGACCTCGATGAACCTGTCCCAGGTGGGCCAGAGCGCGGAGACCTGGTCCCGTTCGGTGGGCAGCCCGGCAGCCTTGAACAGGTCGGTGCGGTAGCACATGGCAAGGCCGCCGGTGTCGGTGCCGAGACCGATCTGGGTCTTGCCGTCGGCGGAGAGCGACTGCCTCCACTTCCACGCCAGGTACTTGCTCTCGTACGCGCCGGCGCCCTTGTCGAGCAGGTTGACGAACTTGTCCGACTGGCTACGGAACTGCACCATGAAACCCTCGTCGATGGCGGCGATGTCCGGCGCCCCGGAGCCGGCGACCAGCTTCTTCTGCAGGTCCTCGTGCTGGGCGTTGTACTCCCCGGAGTTCAGTTGAATCTTGATGTTGGGATTGGCCGCCTCGTACTTGACCTTGAGATCCTGGAGGCCGAAGTCGCCCCAGAAGTTGATTTTCAGGCTGACCTGCCCGTCCGCCGCGTCGGAGGCCTGCCCGCTCTTGCCGCTGCACGCGGCGACCAGGGCAAGACCGACCGCACCCACGGTGACGGCGCGGGCCCACCGGGCCCAGGACTCTCTCATGTCATCCTCCGAACAAGTGAAAACGCTCCCGAAATCGACAGACGCTGACTTAACCGGATAAGTGAAGCCACCGTACGGTCCGGCATCAGGAGTGTCAACGGCCAGACCCAGAGGTCGGATGGATATGCTGAACCGGGCCAGCGACAGCCACGGGTCGTGACCATCCGCCGTGGACAGTCGGGCGGCCGCGCCAGCCGGCTGCGCTAGGTTGAGGCCGTCGCCCGATCCACGACCGGGACAGGGCGTCGCTGCGACAGTTCAGCAGACCCCGACCTCTCCGAGGCCGGAGAGCGGAGGAGCACGCCGGTGAAGCGGCCGACAATCGCCGACGTCGCCCAACGCGCCGGGGTGTCCAAGGGCGCCGTGTCGTACGCCCTGAACGGGCAGCCCGGGGTCTCCGAGGCCACCCGGCAGCGCATCCTGGCCATCGCCACGGAGATCGGGTTCAGCCCGAGCAGCGCCGCCCGGGCCCTCTCCGCCGCCACCGCCGGGGCGGTCGGACTGGCCCTCTGCCGACCGGCCCGGACGCTCGGCGTCGAGCCGTTCTTCATGGCTCTGATCAGTGGCGTCGAGGCCGAACTCTCCGCCCGCGCGTACGCGCTGACCCTCCAGGTGGTGGCCGACCACGACGCCGAGATCGCGGTCTACCGGCGCTGGTGGGGGGAGCGTCGGGTGGACGGGGTGCTCGTCTGCGACCTGCGCACCGACGACAGTCGCATCCCGGCCCTGGAGCAACTGCACCTGCCGGCGGTGGTGATCGGCGGCCCCGACGGAACCGGCGAGCTGGCCAGCCTCTGGTCCGACGACGCGGCCGCGCTGACCGAGACGGTGGAGTATCTGGTCGCGCTCGGGCACCGGCGGATCGCCCGGGTCGGTGGCCTGCCCGACCTGCGGCACACCGCGATCCGCACCGACGCCTTCGCGGCCGTCTGCCAGCGACTCGGCCTGGCCGACGCGGTCACCGTCTCGTCCGACTACACCGGCGAGGAGGGCGGCCGGGCCACCCGCCGGCTGCTGAGCGCCGCCCATCGGCCCACCGCGCTCATCTTCGACAACGACGTGATGGCCGTCGCCGGGCTCTCCGTCGCCCAGGAGATGGGCCTCACCGTGCCCGCCGACCTGTCCATCGTGGCCTGGGACGACTCACCGCTGTGCCGGCTGGTGCACCCACCGCTGACCGCGCTGGGCCGGGACATCTCGGCGTACGGCGCGCACGCCGCCCGGCAGCTGCTGGCCGTCGTCGCCGGCGAACGGCCGAGCCGGGTGCAGGTCGAGACGCCACGTCTCACCCCGCGCGGCAGCACCGCCCCACCGCTACGCTGACTGAACCGGTTAAGCGGCCGACTCAGCGGGATGCCGACGGAAACTCCTCGAAGTACGCCTCCACCCGCTCGGCCGTCGCCGGGCGGGCCAGCGCGAACCCCTGCCCGTACCGGCAGCCGCCCCGGCGTGCCCCCTCGACCTGGCTCGACGACTCCAACTCCTCGGCGACGATCTCGACGCCCAGCCGCTCGCCGACGTTGACCACCACGTCGATCAGCGGTGGCTGCCCGTCCAGCCGGCCGCCCACCAGTTCCGGGCCGACCTTGAGCAGGTCGATCGGCAGCCGGCGGAGCTGGGCCAGGGAGGCGTGCTCGGCCCGGAAGTCGTCCAACGCGGTGCGGACGCCCAGCGACCGGAGCCCGGCCAGCCGGGCCACCACGGTCGGCAGGTCACCGGCGACCCTCGGCTCGCTCACCTCCACCACCAGGCGCTCCGGCGGCACCCCGTACGCGGCCAGCACCGCGGCGGTCCGCTGGACGAAGTCGGGCGTGGTCAACTCCCGGGTGGTGACGTTCACCGCCATCCACAGCTCCCGCACCCCCACCGACCAGTTCGACAGCTGCCGGCAGGCCCGGTCCAGCACCCACCACTCCAGCTCACCGACCAGGTCCAGATCCTCGGCGACCGGTAGCAACTCGGCCGGGAGCACCGTGCCCAGCACCGGGCTGCGCCAGCGCAGCAGCGCCTCCGCGCCCACCGGCTGCCCGTCGACCAGATCGACCACCGGCTGGTAGACGAGGTCCAGCTCGCCGCGCGCCACCGCACCGGGCAGCTCGCGTTCCAGGTCGAGTCGGCGCACCAGCTGTTCCTCCAGGAACGCGTCGTACCACTCGACCCGGTCCCGGCCCAGCTGCACGGCCCGTCGTCGGGCCAGCTCGGCCTGCCGGAGCACGTCCGCCGGCCCGGCACCGCTCACCTCGGCCAACCCGATGCTCGTCTGCACGCGCAGCACCGCGTTGGCCACCCGGTAGGGCGAGCTGAGCGCGCCCAACAGTCGGGTGCCCAGGGCGTACGCCAACACCGGGCCGGCGGTGGTCACCACCGCGAAGCCGGTACCCGTACACCCGGTGACCAGGTCGTCGGTGGCAATGATCGCGCGGGCCCGGTGCACCGCCTCGGCCAGCAGGTCAGCCCTGGCCGACGGACCGATGGCATCGGTGCCGTGCAGGTCCACCAGCAGCAGCGCGCCGGTCGGCGCCGGGACGTCACCGATGGCGGCGAGGGCGTCCAGCAGGGCCACCCGGTCGCCCCGAACGTCGTTGCCCGGTGGTGGCGGCTCGACCGGGGCCGGCCAGCGCGCTGGCGTCGCCCGACGGTGCCGGACCGCGCCGCCGGCGCCCGGC
>NZ_JAEVHL010000269.1 GCF_016803395.1 Micromonospora tarensis
CGGATCCCGCCCGCCCGGGCACCGGCCCCCGCACCACGGGCTGCACCGCACCACGGGCCGCCCGCGGACCTCGGTCAGTAACCCCCGGGCGCCGGTGGCCGCGTCGCGCGACGTCGGGCCGACCGCCACCCGCCGCGCCGCTCCGCCGCGACCCGGGTCTCCCGCCGTCGGCTCTCGTGGGAAATCTCCCCCTGTAGCCGCCGCCAGCTCTCCCACCGGCGGGTGGAGAGCTCACCGCTGTGCAGCGCCTCCCGGACCGCGCAGGCTGGCTCACCGTCGTGGCCGCAGTCGGCGTACCGGCAGCCCTCGGCCAGCCCGGCGATGTCGGCGAAGGCCCGGTCGAGCCCGGCGACGCCGTCGAGCAGGCCGACCGCCCGCACGCCGGGCGTGTCGATCACCGCCCCGCCGCCGGGGATTGGGACGAGTGCCCGCCAGGTGGTGGTGTGCCGACCCTTGCCGTCGACCCGACGGATCGCCTGGGTGGGCATCATCACCGCCCCGACGAGGGCGTTGACCAGGCTCGACTTGCCGGCGCCGGACGGCCCGAGCAGGCCGAGCGTGCGGCCGGGCGCCACCTCGGCGCGCAGCGGGTCCAACCCGGTGCCGGTTTCGGCGCTGACCGGCAGCACCGGCACCCCGGGGGCGACCGCGGCCAGCTGGCGGGCCAGCGCGGTCGGGTTGGCCGCGAGGTCGGCCTTGGTCAGGACCACCAGGGGCCGGGCGCCGGATTCGTGGGCCAGGGAGAGCAGCCGCTCGATCCGGCCCACGTCCGGCTCGGGGTGCACCGGCTCCACCACGGCGGCGGCGTCGAGGTTGGCGGCCAGCACCTGGCCACTGGCGTCCTTGCCGGCGGTACGCCGGATCAGCGCGCCGCGCCGTGGCAGCACCGCCTCCACGGTGACCCGGCGGTCCGGCCAGTGGGTGAGCAGCACCCAGTCCCCCGCGCAGGGCAGCGCGGACGGGTCCCGGGCGGCGACGGTCAGCACCGCCCCGCCCAGGCTGGCCCGGACCGGGCCGAGTGCGGTCAGCACCGTGCAGACCCCCCGGTCCACCCGGGCCACCCGACCCGGCTGGTGCTCGCCGTGCCGCGCGGCGTACGTCGCCCGATCGGCGTCCCAGCCGAGGGCGGTCAGATCGATCGTCATGGCATCCTCATCGGTGTCGAAGCTGGTGATGGCGGAACACGCGTGCCACGTCCGGCATGATCACCACCTCCGTCCGATGTCCCGGTGCCGCGTCTGCCGCTGACGGTAGGTCGCGCGCCGACGCGCCGAAAGCGATTTCCCCGGCGACGGCGCGACGGCGGACCGCTAGGGTCGACGGGTGACCACGGACCCGCTGCTGCTGATGGGCGAGGTGGACGCGGCCACCAGCCGACTACTCCGTACCGCCGCGTCCTTCGACGCCGCGGACCTGGCCGGCGCGTCGCTGCTGCCCGACTGGACGCGCGGCCACGTGCTGGCCCACCTGGCCCGCAACGCCGACGGCTTCGTCAACCTGCTCACCGCCGCCCGCACCGGGCGGGAGCTGCCGATGTACGCCTCGCTGGCGGCCCGGGCGGAGGACATCGAGATCGGGTCGAGCCGCCACCCGCCGGGCACCTGGACGACCTGCGGCGCACCGCGGACCGTTTCGCCGAGGCGGTGGCGGCGATGCCGGCCGAGGCGTGGGCGGCGACGGTGCAGGCGCGCAAGGGCCCGTGGCCGGCCGCGTTGCTGGTCTGGGGCCGGCTGCGCGAGATCGAGGTGCACCACCTCGACCTGGCCGCCGGCTACCGCCCCACCGACTGGTCGGAGACGTTCGCCCACCGATTGTTGCGCGAGGTCGCCAGCCACCACGCCAACGGGCCGACACCGCCGTCGCTGGTGCTCCGCCTCGACGGCAGCGGGCACGAGGTGGTCATCGGGGATCGCGTCGGCGCCCCGACCGTCGCCGGTCCCGTTTCCGATCTCGCCGCCTGGCTGATCGGCCGTGCCGACGGCGCCCTGCTCTCCGTCACCCCTGACGGTCCCCTACCCACTCCACCGGAATGGATCTGAACACGTCATGACATACAGCGGAGACGTCAGCCCCGGCGGCGCGCCGGCGGTACGGGAGTTGGACGGGCTGACCATCAGCAAGCTGTCGGTGGGTCCGATGGACAACAACGCGTACCTGTTGCGCTGCACGGGCACCGGCGATCAGGTGCTGATCGACGCCGCAAACGAGGCGCCCCGGTTGCTGGAGCTGATCGGCGACGGCGGGCTCAGTGCCGTGGTGACCACGCACCAGCACATGGATCACTGGGTGGCGCTGGAGGAGGTCGTCGCCAAGACCGGCGCCCGGGCGCTGGTGCACGCCGACGACGCGGCGGGGCTGCCGATCGAGGCCGAGCGTCTGACCGAGGGTGACACCGTGTCGGTCGGTGACTGCGCGCTGGAGGTCATCCACATCAAGGGGCACACCCCGGGCTCTGTCGCGCTGTTGTACCGCGATCCCACCGGCACCCCGCACCTGTTCACCGGTGACAGTCTGTTCCCCGGTGGCGTGGGCAACACGGACAAGGACCCGGAGCGCTTCGCCGCGCTGATCGACGACGTCGAGCACAAGCTGTTCGACCGGCTCCCGGACGACACCTGGTTCTACCCGGGCCACGGCAAGGACAGCACCTTGGGCGCCGAACGCCCCGCCCTCCCCCAGTGGAGAGCGAGAGGCTGGTAACCCATCAAACGAGGGTCACCAAACGCCCACCGACAACCACAGAAGATCAAAAACCCACCGCCGCGGCGGCACGAGCCGGCTGAGGCCGACCACGACGGGGGCGCCGCCGTGTCCGGCGGAGGATCAAGCCTGACCGCCCGGAGCCGGGCACGGCGGTCCCCCGTCCCACCACCGCAACCACGAACGATCAAGAGGCAACAGCGAACAACCGGCGACGCGCCCCCAGCAACACCACAGACGCCAGCACCAGCCCGACCCCCATCGTGACCAGCAGCGGGCTGGGCTCCCCGGGCAGCAGGCCGGCCAGCGACCGCGACGCGGTGCCCAGGGCGAGGTAGAGGCCGGCCCAGGCGGCGGCGCCGAGCGTCGCGCAACCGAGAAATCGACGGTACGACATCCGCAGCCCGCCGGCGGCCAGCGGGAGCAGCGCGTTGAACACCGGCAGGAACGGCGCGACGACCATCATCCGGCCACCACCGCGGCGCAGGATCCCCTCTGCCGCCGCCCATCGTGTCTCGCCGATCCAGCCGCCGACCCGGCTGTGGCGCAGCCGTTCGGAGTAGCGGCGACCGATCAGGAAGCTCAGCGACCAGCCGGCGAGACAGCCGACCAGCACCGCCGCGAAGGTGGCCAGCCCGGTGGTCGGGCGGCCCACCCCGACGGCGGCCAGGATCGCGACGTCGCCGGGGACCAGGACACCCAGCAGGGGTACGGCGTCGAAGAGCATGACGAGCCCGAGCGCGCCCATCAGCAGCAGAATCGGTAGTTCGCCGATCTGGGCCAGCCATTGCGTCATGGCATCACGCTATGGCCGTCGCACCACTGCGGACATCGGGTCGCAGCCCCCAGCGACCCCTGGTATCCGCCTCGGGGTCGTCCCTGAGACGGGTCGTCAGCTCAGACGGGTCGCAGCACCTGCACCCGGCGTAGCGAGGAGTCGACCGCCGGTTCGGTGGTGGGCACCGGGTAGTCGGCCAGCACGGCCAGTCGGTTCGCCGGCAGATGTTCCCGACCTGGATCGCCGACCAGCACGTCGGCACCGGCGGCGGCGGCCCGTTCCAGGAACGGCAGCACCCGGTCGGCCATCGCCCGGTCGTAGAAGACGTCGCCGGCGACCACCAGGTCGGCGTCGGCTCCGGTGCCGTCGAGCAGATCGTCCGCGGTGGCGTCCACGGTGACCCGGTTGGCCCGCGCGTTGAGCGTGACGGCGGCCACGGCGTACGGGTCGATGTCGTTGGCGGTGACCGTCGCGGCGCCGGCCAGCGCGGCGGCGATGGCGACCAGTCCCGACCCGGCGGCGAGGTCGAGCACGCGTCGACCGGCGGCCAGCTCCGGGTGGTCGAGGAGGTGGCGGGCCAGGGCCTGGCCGCCGGCCCAGGCGGATGCCCAGTACGGCGCGGGCAGGGCGTGCCCGGCGGCGGCCTCCATCCGAGCCCACCAGACGATCGCGTCCTCGGCCAGGTGCAGCCTTACCTCGGGGACGAACGGGGTGGGCACCAACCGAAGCCGGTCCAGGCCTGCGCCGGGCGCGTCGATCTCGCGTTCCAGCTCGGTCAGCGCGTCGGCTGCGGCTCTTCTCATCGGCGCAAGCATGCCCCAGCGGCGGTTAATCGGTGCGGGTTTCGCATGCCGGCGCGCAGAGTTCACCCGACTTCACCCAAAGACCTACGGCACTTCGGCCAGCGGATCGGGGTTTTGCCCGTTACTGTCGAACAGGTACGGGGCGATCATCGGCCAGAGGCCGGTGGTCAGCCGCTTTGAACAGGGAGAGATGCATGGCAACCGGCACGGTTAAGTGGTTCAACTCGGAAAAGGGCTTCGGCTTCATCGAGCAGGACGGTGGAGGGCCGGATGTTTTCGTCCACTACTCCGCCATCGCGTCGAGCGGCTACCGGGAGCTCAACGAGGGCCAGAAGGTCGAGTTCGAGGTGACCCAGGGGCAGAAGGGTCCGCAGGCGGACAACGTCCGCCCGATGTAGTTCCGTGCCGGTGACGGCGGCCGGGTCTCCGGCCGCCGTCGCAGCGCACTCAAGACGCCACCGGGGCGGCGGGCAGGTCCCGCCGCCTTCGGATCGGTCCGATCAGCAGAATCAGCGGGGTGGGCGCCAGTCCGGCGGTCATCACGCCAATTGCTGTGCCAACGCCGTAGCGCGCGCCGATCGCCCCGGCCAGCACGGCTGCCAGCGGGATCGTGCCGTAGTTGAGCAGTTGCATGCTCACCGTCACCCGGCCCAGCAGGTGGTGCGGCGTGTAGGTCTGCCGGAAGGCGCCCTTGACCACGTTGCCGATGGCCGCCCCGAGGCTGATTAGCAGACCTCCGACGGCTGGCCAGACCAACCCGATGCCGGGTGCGGCCAGTGGGATGAGCAGGGCGGGCGGCCCGGTGAACGCCGCACCGATCAGCATGGCGCGCGCGGTGCCGCAGCGCCGGGCGAGCGTGGTGGCGAGGAGCGCGCCGATGATTCCGCCGATGCTCATCAGCCCGACCAGCGCGCCCACCAGGCCCGGCTCGAGCCGCAGCTCGCGGACCAGGAAGACCACCAGCAGCGCCTGGTAGCCGGTGAGGCCGATGTTGCTGGCCGCGCCAAAGACCGTCAGCACCCGCAGGTACGGGTCCCGGGCGACGAAGCGCAGGCCCTCGGTGATGTCCTGGCGTAGTGACCGGGATCGGTCCGGCCGGCGTACCCGTGGTTCGCGGGTGCGGATCCGCAGCAGGAGGACGGCGGAGAGCAGGAAGGTGAGCGCGTCCAGCAACAGCGCGGCGACGGCGCCGACGAGTTGGGCGATCAGGCCGGCGAGGCCGGGCCCGACGACGTAGCTCATCGTCCGGGTCGCCTGTAGCTTCGCGTTGCCCTCGGACAGTTGCTCGGGGCGGAGCAGCACCGGCAGGTACACCTGGTCGGCGGTTTCGAAGAAGACCCGCGCGGCGCCCGCACCGAGGGCGACCACCAGCAGGTGCACGACGGTCAGCCGGTCCAGCAGGGCGGCCAGCGGCACGCTGAGGAACGCCACAGCGCAGAGCAGGTCGCAGAGCACCATCAGCGGTCGGCGGGGCAGCCGGTCGACCCACGCGCCGGCCGGCAGGCCGATCAGCAACCAGGGCAGCCAGGCCGCGGCGGTGAGCACCGCCACCTGGAAGGTGCCGGCGTCGAGGACGGCGACCGCGACCAGTGGCAACGCGACGGTGGTGACGTTGCTGCCGACGCCGCTGACCGCCTGGCCGGCCCAGAGCAGCCGGAAGTCCCGGTGCCGCAGCAGTCCGCCGGGCGGCCGGACGTTGGGCGGGGAGCTGCGGGTGGCGGTGGTCACGGGCGGGCCGGTACGCCGTGCACGAACACGAAGACCGGTCGACGGTCGGCGTCGTCGTCGGGCAGGTCCCGGTCGGCCCAGCGGGCGAGCACCCCGATCATCTCGCGGCTCAGCTCGGCCAACTCGTCGGGAGTGAGGCGCAGCCAGTGGTCGGTGGAGAACGCGGCGTCGTTCCAGGTGGCCTGGGTGGTCTCGTCCGCGGCGTGCCACGCCCGGGCCAGGGCGACGTGCCGGTCGAGGTTGAGCGAGGTGGCGGCGTCGGCCACCGCCCGGGAGGCCGGGTCGGTGTCGAAGTCGGCGTTGGACCAGCGCAGCCCCCGGGTGACCAGACGCCACCACCGTTCGCGCCGGTCCCGGGCCAACTCGGGCGCCTCGGTGACCAGGTCCGCGGCGGCGAGCACCTTGAGGTGGTGGCTGACGTTGGCGGGGGCCTGGTCGGTGCGCTCGGCCAACAGACCGACAGTCGAGGGCCCGTGCACCTTGAGCACGTCCATCAGCCGGCGGCGCAGTGGGTGGGCCATGGCCGCCAGCACCCGAGAGTCGGTGACCTGACGTACGTCGGAGTTGTCCATGCGGACAGCCTGGCATCCGCAACGATCATTGCGCAACTCTTATTGCTAAAGAGTTGTTGCGAAGCGGGGGCGGCCCCGCCGGCTCCGGGCCGCCCCCGCTCTCAGGCGGCCAGCCGGCGGGCCAACTCGTCGGCCACCTGCTGGGCCATCGTGGGCGGGATGGCCGCGGCGATCTTCTCCGGCGTCAGCGACGCCAGCACGCCCTGCACGATCGCCGGCTCGTCGGTGAAGTCCTGGTCGGCCAGCGTGGCGAGCGCCGCCTGCACGGCGCTGACCTGCGCGGCGATCGACCTCAGCGTCGGGTGCGCCGGCACGTAGTTGCGGACGGTCGCGTCCTCACCCATCGCCATCCGGGTGTAGATCTGCCCGACCGGGTTGCGACCGTCGAGCACTGTGAGGTTCTTGTGGACGGTCGCCAGCCAGTTGTGTTCTTCGGGGGTCATGTCGTCCTCCAACAGTCCGATGGAGCTGAGGTAGCGGCGGAACAACGGCCGCTGGTCGCGGCCGGCCTTGATGGCGTCGCGGAAGAAGCTGAAGTGGGTGTGCCAGCGGTGGGAGCTGTCGCCGGTGCTGCGCTTGCCGAGGCGGTCCCACCGCTTCACCGTGGTGCCGTCGGGGCTGTAGATGATCTCGCGGATGTCCCGGGTGTCGGCCGCGTTCGCGGCGCACTGCGCGACACACCAGACCGAGAAGCTGGCCAGGGTGTTCGTTCGACCACCGGAGCGGACGTCGAACTGGCCGACGTCCAGCGCCGCCGCGTCCAGGGTCAGCCCGGCCCGGTCCCGGGGAGACTCGACCACCGAGTAGTCGCCGGGAACCACCCGGTCGGATCCGCAGTGGTAGCCGCCCCGGTGGGCCGGGTCGCCGACGATGCCGACCTCCGACGGCTCCAGATCGTTCGGCCCGGGGGCGTTGTCGAGGTGGGTGAGGAGCAGACTTCGGACGGCCAGGAGGTTAGCCGGGGCCCGGGTCATGGGGTCCCCTCTCTGCTGGGCGGGGACCGGGCACGACGTCACACCGCGTACGCGGTGTAGGGCTTTGGACGAGCCCGGCCTACTGGTGCACGGCGCCGGGCGTTGACTCAACCATAGCCCGCGATTCCGGCAGACGCCCAGCTCAGGACGGGTTTGTTCAGAATGGAGGCTGCGCCGGGTCAGAGTGGACGATCGGCAGCAGCACCGCCGAGGGGTGCGCCGGGTCGTGCAGAACCTGCCGCCAACCGGCACGCAGCGTCACCGCCTGGCCGAGGAGTTCCCCAGTGCCGGGGTTGCGCGCCCACCGGGGATGGGCCCCGCCGGCGACCTGCGCGCGCAACCGGTGCCCGACACCGAACCGGTACGCGGTCGGCCACAGCGACACGACGATCCGCAGCACGCCGGACTCGTCGGCGGTGAAACGCTCGGGGGTGACCCGCACCAGACCGTCGCAGACGTTCCACGATCGACCACGACGGTCCACGTCGCACAGTCGGACGAAGACGTCCAGGTGCGGCAGATCGCTGCGGACGTGGATCTCCGCGCGGACCGGGCCGATCACCTCGACCGGTCGGGTCAGCGGGCCGCTGGTGTAGGTCAGCACGTCGGGACGGGCCTCGACGCGCCGGTTGTCCACCGGACCGGCCCGCTGGGCGACCAGCAGCGGCCCACCCAACGACGGGGTGGGGTCGGCGGGGTCGTAGCGGAACGCGTCCGGGGCGGACGCGACCGGGGGGCGTACCGCCAGCTCACCATTCGGGTGCAGGTGCCAGGGGTCTCGACCGCCGGCGGCGGCCAGTCCGGTAGGCCCGCAGCCGCCGCGGCGCACCGACGTGGACGCCG
>NZ_JAEVHL010000270.1 GCF_016803395.1 Micromonospora tarensis
GGTCAACGCCGCAGGGTGGGGGCAGGGGGTGGGGGTGGGGGCAAGGGTTTTCGTGGGTTGGCGCATGTTTTGCGGGTGGCGGGATAGAAGGGCACATGACCGAAGCTTCCGCCGCGCCGGTGCTGAACCGTCAGCAGATCCGCCTGCTCATGTTCGGCCTGATGACCGGCATGTTGTTGGCCGCGCTCGACCAGACCATCGTCGGTACGGCGCTGCCGACCATCGTCGGCGAGCTGGGCGGGATCAACCACTACTCGTGGGTGGTCACCGCGTACCTGCTCGCCTCGACCGCGTCGACGCCGCTCTACGGCAAGATGGCCGACCTGTACGGCCGCCGGCCAGTCTTCCTCTTTTCGATCGGCACGTTCCTGCTCGGGTCGTTGCTGGCCGGGTTGTCGCAGAACATGACCCAGCTGATCGTCACCCGGGGTATCCAGGGCCTCGGTGCCGGTGGTCTGCTGACCCTCGCGTTCACCATCATCTCGGACGTGGTGTCACCCCGGGAGCGGGGCCGCTACCAGGGTCTGTTCGGCGCGGTCTTCGGGATCTCGTCGGTGGCCGGGCCGCTGGTGGGTGGTTACTTCGCGGAGACCGACTGGCGGTGGATCTTCTACATTAACGTGCCGCTGGCGATCCTTGCCATCGTGGTCTGCTACCACGTGATGCGGATGATCCCGTTCGAACGGCGGGACCACTCGATCGACTGGCTCGGCGCCGGCCTGCTGGTCGCCGGGGTGAGTTGCCTGCTGCTCGCGCTGAGCTGGGGTGGTAACGAGTATCCCTGGGGCTCCGGGGTGATCGTCGGCCTCATCGTCGCGGGTGCGGTGCTCGCGGTGCTCTTCGTGTTGCAGGAGGCCCGGGTCGCCGAGCCGATCCTGCCGCTGCGGCTGTTCCGCAGTGCGACGTTCGCGCTCGCCAACTCGGCCGGTTTCGTGCTCGGTCTGGTGATGTTCGGTTCGATCATCTTCATCCCGCTGTACCTGCAGATCGTCAAGGGCGCCTCGCCGACCCGGAGCGGTCTGCTGATGCTGCCGATGATGGCCGGCATCATCGTCACCTCGATCCTCACCGGTCGGGCGATGAGCCGGATCGGCCGGTACAAGTGGTTCCCGGTGGCCGGGTCGGTGACCCTGGTGGTGGGCATGCTGCTCTTCACCCAGCTGCACGTGGGCACGTCGCTCTGGCTGGCCTTCGGGTTCATGGTGGTGATCGGCGTCGGCCTGGGTCTGTGCATGCAGTCGCTGGTCCTCGCGGTGCAGAACGCGGTCTCCGTCCGGGACCTGGGCGCCGGTACGTCCTCGGCGACGTTCTTCCGGTCGTTGGGTGGCTCGTTCGGGGTGGCGATCCTCGGCACGCTGCTCTCGTCGCGGTTGAACTCGCAGTTGGCCGACCGGTTGCCCGGCGCGATCGCCCAGCTCCCGCCGGAGCAGCGGGCCGCGGTCGCGGCCAGTGGCGGCACGAACATCTCGATCAACGACCCGGCGACCATCATGGCGCTGCCCGGCGTGGTCCGGGCCGCCATCCAGGAGTCGTTCGTCGGGTCGCTGCACCTGGTCTTCCTGACCGCCGGCCTGATCGCGATCCTGGCCGTGCTGGTCACCGTGGCGCTGCCGAACAACGCGCTGCGCGGGGCGGGCCCGCAGGGCGCCACCGGTGGTGCCGACCCGCTGGGCGGGAAGGCCCCGTCCCCCGGTGGTAAGCCGCTGACCCGCGAGTCCAAGGAGGAGGCCGCCGCCGACATGGAGGCCAAGTCGCAGACGATGATCTGAGTGCGCTCCGGAGTCGATCAGGTGGGCCGGCGGTATGCGCCGTACCACCAGGTCGCGGCCAACTCCCGGGCGGCCGCCGCGTCGGTGTCGGGGTCGGCCGAGGTCGTGCTGACGTGGTCGGCGAGGAAGCGGTCGCCGCCGATCACGATCAGCCGACTGGCGATCACCACGTCCAGGTCGGCGGGGGTACGCCCGGCCTGCTGCTCGATCCGGAGCGCGGCTTCGGTGCGCGCCAAGAACTGCTCCAGCCCGGCCGCCCAGTACTCCCGGACCGTCTCGTCGTACGCGGCCACCTCGCTGACGGCTGCCAGTACCGGGGCATACGTCCGGTATATCCGGATCACGTCGGCGAAGGCCTCGGTCAACCTCGCCAGCGGGTCGCCGGGGCCAGCCGGATCCCATTCGCCGGTGCGGTCGAAGGAGCTCTCCCGCATGGTGCCGGCGAGGCGCATGAGCAGTTCGGTCTTGTCCCGGAAGTGGATGTAGAAAGTCGATCGGGCCACCCCGGCCTCGGCGGCGATCCGCTGCACGCCGAGGTCGGTGAAGCGGATCCCCTCCTTCAGCAGCCGCTCGGTGGCTGCCAGCACGCGTGCCTCGACGGCGGCGCGGCCATCGGGGTTGCGCGGGCGACGGCGGGTGATCGAGGGCATAGCCGGAATCCTAGGTGGCCGAGGCCCTGGTGGGCGACGTACGCTCGCTGCCGGACACAGTGTCCGACATAGTGACCACGGAGCGACCGAACCTCGGCCTCCGACCCACCACGAGGAGCAACCACGTGAAGTACCGACTGTTGGGCACCACCGGGGTGTACGTCTCCGAGATCTCGCTCGGCGCGATGACCTTCGGTGGCAGCGGGCACCCGCTCTGGGGGACCCTCGGTGGGCTGGCGCTGCCCGAGGCGCAGCGGATGGTGGACATCGCGCTGGACGCGGGCGTCAACTTCGTCGACACCGCCGACGGCTACAGCGACGGCGAGAGCGAGGAACTGCTCGGCCAGGCGCTCGGCAAGCGACGTCGCGACGTGGTGCTGGCCACCAAGGTGCACTCGCGGACCGGCCCCGGCCCCAACGACGTCGGCACCTCCCGGCTGCACATCATGCAGAACCTGGAGGACAGCCTGCGCCGGCTCGGCACCGATCACATCGACCTGTACCAGATCCACAACTTCGACCAGGTCACCCCGATGGAGGAGATGCTGCGCGCGCTCGACGACGCGGTCCGGCAGGGCAAGGTCCGCTACATCGGCTGCGCGAACTTCGCCGCCTGGCAGATCGCCAAGGCGCTGGGCATCTCCGCCCGGGAGAAGTTGGCCGGCTTCGTCTCGGTGCAGGAGTACTACTCCCTGCTGGGCCGGGACGTGGAGCGCGACGTGGTGCCGATGGCGCTCGACGCGGGCGTCGGGCTGACCGTGTGGAGCCCGCTCGCCGGTGGTTTCCTCTCCGGCAAGGTCAGCCGGGACGGTTCCGTCACGGACAGCGGCGCGCGCAGCGCCCAGCCCGGTTACACGAGCTTCACGCCGTTTGACCCGGAGCACGCGTTCGGGGTGGTCGACGTGCTCAAGGGCGTCGCCGAGCGGCACCAGGTCAGTCCGGCCCGGGCGGCGGTCGCCTGGCTGCTGTCCCGGCCGGCGGTGACCAGTGTGATCGTCGGTGCCCGCAAGCCCGAGCAGCTGGTGGACAACATCGCCGCCTCGGACCTGACGCTCACCGAGCAGGATCTCGGCGAGCTGGACGAGGCCACCAAGCTGCCGGTCGCGTACCCGAACTGGATCCAGGAGGGGTACTTCGCCGGGGTGCGCCACCCGCAGTGAGGCGCGGGCCCCGGGGTCGGTTACTCCGGGGCCGACCTACTTGAGGATCAGCCGGTTGGTCTTCTCGAAGACGTCCAGGTCGGCGAGGGTCTCGAGGACCGAGGGGGAGAGCGGGGCGGGGAACCGGTCGCGGGGGAAGAAGCCCGCGTCGGTGGTCTCGTCGGTGACCCGGGTCAGCTGCCCGTCCCACTGCTCCACCTTGAACGCCGTGGTGAAGATCTGGTACGTGTGCCCGTACATGTTGGTGCTGGTCCGGTCCGGGCTGGTGTAGAGGGCGAACGCGCAGACCCGCAGCGCGCGTAGGCCGGTCTCCTCACGGACCTCGCGTACCGCGCAGTCGGCTATCGACTCGCCCAGCTCCATCGCGCCGGCCGGCATGGCCCACTGGCCGTTGTCCGAGCGCTTGATCAGCAGGATGCGTCCGGCGTCGTCGTTGACCACGGCACGGGCGCCGACGAACATCAGCGTCCGGTCCCCGGCGAGCGCGCGTAGCTGCCCCACGTACGAGTCGGCCCAGGAGATACTCACCTGCGCCAACTTACCGGGGGTTCCCAACGTGTGACCGCCGACACTAACTTGTCACCCATGCGTAGCACGATGATGGATGCCCCCCTGCAGATCTCCCGGATCCTCGACCACGGCGCAGGGGTGCACGGCACGGCCGAGGTGGTCACCTGGACGGGCGCCGAACCCCGCCGGATGACGTACGCCGAGGTGGGCCGGGCCGCCGCCCGGCTGGCACACGGGCTGCGCGACGAGTGTGGGGTGACCGGCGACGAGCGGGTCGCACCTTCATGTGGAACAACAACGAGCACCTGGTGGCCTACTTCGCGGTGCCGAGCATGGGCGCGGTGCTGCACACGCTCAACATCCGGCTCTTTCCCGACCAGGTCGTCTACATCGCCAACCACGCCGAGGACCGGGTGGTGCTTGTCGACACCACGCTCATCCCGCTGCTGGCCCGGGTGATCGGCGAGCTGACCACGGTGCGGCACGTGGTGGTGGTCGGCGGCGGTGACCCGGCGCCGTTGCTGGCGGCGGCGGGCGACCGGATCATCGTGCACCACTGGGACGCGTTGCTCGCCGACCGGCCCGACACGTACGACTGGCCCGAGGTGGACGAGCACGACGCCGCTGCGCTCTGCTACACCTCGGGCACCACCGGCAACCCGAAGGGCGTGGCCTACTCGCACCGGTCGATCTACCTGCACTCGTTGCAGGTCTGCATGCCTGAGGGCTTCGGTCTCGGGCCGACCCACCGGGAGCTGGCCATCGTGCCGATGTTCCACGCCATGTCGTGGGGTCTGCCGTACGCGGCCTTCCTGTCCGGTGCGTCCCTGATCATGCCGGACCGCTTCCTCCAGGCCGCGCCGATCGCCGAGATGATCGCCGCCGAGCGGCCCACCCTGGCCGGCGCGGTGCCGACCATCTGGACCGACCTGCTCGCCTACCTGGACACCCACGAGGTGGACACCTCCTCGCTCGGCGAGGTGATCGTCGGCGGCTCGGCCTGTCCGCCGGCGCTGATGCACGCGTTCGACGAGCGGCACGGGGTGGACGTCATCCACGCCTGGGGGATGACCGAGATGTCACCGCTCGGGTCGGTCTCCCGCCCGCCCGCCGGTGCGAGCGGCGAGCAGGCGTGGCGCTATCGCTACACCCAGGGTCGGGTGCCGGCCGGCGTGCGGGCCCGGATCGTCGGTCCGGCCGGTGAGCCGCTGCCGCCGACGGTCAGGCCGTGGGCGAGCTTGAGGTCCGTGGGCCGTGGGTGACCGCCCGGTACGTCGGTGACGACGAGCCGGACCCGGAGAAGTTCCGCGACGGCTGGCTGCGTACCGGTGACGTGGGCACCCTCTCGCCGGACGGGTACATCACGCTCACCGACCGGGCCAAGGACGTGATCAAGTCCGGGGGTGAGTGGATCTCCTCGGTGGAGCTGGAGAACGCGCTGATGGCCCACCCGGCGGTGCTGGAGGCGTGCGTGGTGGGTGTCCCGGACGATCGGTGGGACGAGCGGCCGCTGGCCACCGTGGTGGTTCGGGAGGGGGCCTCGGTGAGCGCCGAGGAGTTGCGGGACTTCCTGGCCGGCTCGGTGGCCCGCTGGCAGTTGCCCGAGCGTTGGGCGTTCATCGACGAGGTGCCGAAGACCAGCGTGGGCAAGTTCGACAAGAAGGTCGTCCGTTCGCGGTACGCCGGGGGCGAGCTGACTGTCCGGGAGCTGGCAGCCCCGTAACGTTTTCCCCGGCACTGTCGCCTGTTGGGGCGGGAGTACTCCTGAAATTCCCTCCCCAGGGGCGCCCCGGCGTTCGCACCGCGCCGGGGCCGCCGCTCCACGCGGGGCAACCCGCACCGTCATTGTTGCGAAAGTTATTCGGTTCTGTCCTGATGACGGGGAAATCGGGGGCTCCGCGACCCGATCAGGCGTCGCTGGTGACGATCAGCACCTTGCCCACCGTCGAGTCCTCCACCGCCTGGTGCGCCGCGGCCGTCTCGGCCAGCGGGTAGTGATGCAGGGGCAGCCCGGCGTCCGCGCCGACCCGGATGGCACCCTGGCTGGCCGCCGCCGCCACGTCCTTGACGCCCTGCGCCTTGGCCGCCTTCGGCTCGGTGTAGACCAGCACGAACTGCCAGCGGGCGTTCGGCACCATCTGTGCCCGGATGGGAATCGTCACCTCCTCGCCACCGCCGTCGGCGTACACGCAGACCGCTCCGCCGTGCCGGAGCAGCCGCACGTCCGTCGCCGCATTCTGCGCCGGAGCGACCTCGACGATGGTGTGCACGCCGTCGGGGGCGATCCGGCGGGCCTCCTCGACCACGTCCTGCTCCCGGTAGTTGATCACGTGCGACGCGCCGGCCGCCGCCGCGAGCTGGGCCTTCTCCGCGCTGCTCACTGTGGCGATCACGGTGGCGTCGGCCCAACGGGCGAGCTGGATCGCGGCGTTGCCGACCGCGCCCGCGCCGCCCTGCACCAGCACCGTGTGGTCCGCCAGCGCGCCGGCGCGCAGCGTGCCCGGCATGGACTCGCCGGCGGTGAGGCAACGGTGCGCGGTGAGGAACGGGATACCCAGGGCGGCGCCCAGTTCGAAGGTGGCGTCGCCGAGGCGTACCGCCTGCCGGACCGGCACCAGCGTGTACTCCGCCGACGTGCCCCACGGCCGCTGCCAGGCCGCCTCCCAGATCCAGACGCGCTCACCGATCAGATCGGGGTCGACCCCCTCGCCGACGGCCTCCACCACCCCCGCGCCATCCTGCCCGGGAATCTGCCACCCGTCCGGCGCGGAGCTGCGGCGGGACTTCCAGTCCGTCGGATTGACCCCGGATACCGCCATCCGCACCAGCACCTCGCCCGCAGCCGGCTCCGGCACCGGCCGGTCGACCAGCTCCAGCACCGACGGGTCGCCGGTGCGCTCGTACACGATGGCCTTCATTCGTGGTCTCTACCCCGCCCGGCCCGGGTCAACCCAGGCCGTCCACCAGCTCCGGGGTCAGCGCACCGATCGCGTTCAGGGTCACCACGGCCAGCCCGGCGGCGTCCGGGTCGAGAGGGTACGAACCGTGCGGCACCGCCACCACCCGCATGCCCGCCGCGGCGGCGGAGCGCACCCCGTTGGACGAGTCCTCCACGGCCACGCAGCCGGCCGGGTCGACGCCGAGCCGCCGCACCACGCTCAGGTACACGTCCGGCGCGGGCTTGCCCCGCTCGGTCTGCTCGGTGGAGAGGGTCGCGCCGAACGCGTCGGTCAGGCCGGTGGCGGCCAGCGCCGCCTCGATCAACCGGGTCGGCGAGGAGCTGGCCAACCCGAGCGGCCACCGCGCCGCCAGTCGGCGGACGACCTGGTCCGCGCCGTCGATGAGCGGTACGTGGTCCCGGTAGCGTCGGGTCATCTCCTCGACCACCTCGACGGCGACCTGCTCGGCGGTCCGGTCGACGCCCAACTCGCCGCTGAGGTAGTGGGCCCACTCGCCGGTGCTCATCCCCATCAGCCGACGTTGGGTGTCCGGCTGCCACGTCCCGCCGTGCGCGGCCACGTACGCCCGGCGGACCTCCTCCCACACCGGCTCGGAATCCACGATCACGCCGTCCAGGTCGAAGACCACCGCATCCGTCACAGGGACATCCTGCCCGACCGATGCGTGCCCGGTCAGCCGGGCAGCGCCGGCAGGCCGAGCGGGCTGCCCGCCGGGACCAGGGTGTGCCCGGACCGGGCGATCGGCTCCAACAGCTCCCGGAGCCGGTCGGTGCCGTCGGGGCCGAGCGCCTGCCACGGGTGGGCGGCGGCCCGGTCGGTGGCGTCCTCGATGGCCTGGAACTCGGCCCGGGCGTGTTCGGTGGCCGCGCCGGCCGCGGTCAGCCAGCCCCGCTGGGTCAGCCGCTCGCGGGCGGCGGCCCACTGCTCCTCCGACCAGCCCCGGCCCAGCAGGTACTGCGGCGGCGAACCGTCAAGCGCGAGCCGCCCGGTCAACGTCTCCACCGGGTCCAGCCCGGCGGCCACCAGGGCCGCCACGTGTCCGTCGCCCCGGTGCTCCCGCAGCGTGGTGGCGGCCTGCCAGAGCCGGGCCAGCGGGTACTCGCCGACCGGGAGCGCCGCGTT
>NZ_JAEVHL010000271.1 GCF_016803395.1 Micromonospora tarensis
TCCGGCCCGCCCGCACCGGGGCGGCCGACCGGGGGTCGTGGTGCCCGAACGCGTGGCCACCCCGACCCGATCGGCGCCGCCGACCAGCTCGCTGCGCCGCTGGCTGTTCCAACACCAGGTGCAGCCGCCGGGACCCGAGACCACCGAGGGGCAGAACCGCCGGCACGCCTGGTGGCAGGTGATGTGCCTGACCGGCGTCGACTACTTCTCCACCCTGTCGTACCTGCCGGGCATCGCGGCGGTGGCGGCCGGCGCGCTCTCCCCGCTGGCGACCCTGCTGATCGTGGGGCTCACGCTGTTCGGGATGCTGCCGATGTACCGGCGGGTGGCCCACGAGAGCCCGCACGGCCAGGGCTCGGTGGCGATGCTGGAGCGGCTGCTGCCGTTCTGGCGGGGCAAGATCTTCGTCCTGGTGCTGCTGGGCTTCGTGGCCACCTCCTGGATCATCACGATCACCCTCTCCTCGGCCGACGCCACAGTGCACCTGCTGGAGAACCCGTACCTCCCGGACGTCCTGCACCGACCCCTGGTCCCGGTCCTGGTCACCGTGGTGCTGCTGCTCATCCTCGGCGGGGTGTTCCTGCTCGGCTTCCGCGAGGCGGTGGTCGTGGCCATTCCGCTGGTCGCGGTCTTCCTGGTGCTCAACGCGGTGATCGTGGGGGTCGCGGTGGCCCGGATCGTCGGTGACGCGGGCATCGTGTCGGACTGGACCGCCGCCCTGACCAGCAGCGGCGGACCGGGCCACGTGCTGTTCACCGCCGTGCTGGCGTTCCCGCTGCTGGTGCTGGGGCTGTCCGGTTTCGAGACCGGGGTCAGCATGATGCCCCTGGTCGCGGCGGACGGGCCGGACAAGCAGGCCCGCCTGGCCGCCCGGATCCGCAACACCCGCCGGCTGCTCACCACCGCCGCGCTGATCATGTCGGTCTACCTGATCTCGACCACCTTCGTGACCACGGCGCTCATTCCGGCGGAGGAGTTCCGGCCGGGCGGCGCCGCGAACGGACGGGCGCTGGCGTTCCTCGCGCACACCTACCTGGGTGAGGTGTTCGGCACCGTATACGACGTCAGCAGTGTGCTCATCCTGTGGTTCGCCGGCGCCTCGGCGATGGCCGGGCTGATCAACATCGTGCCGCGCTACCTGCCCTCGTACGGCATGGCGCCGGAGTGGGCGCGCGCGGTGCGCCCGGTGGTGATCGTCTACACCGTCGTCAGTGTCGCCATCACCATCGCCTTCCGAGCCGACGTCAACGCGCAGGCCGGGGCGTACGCCACCGGGATCCTGGCGATGATGGTGTCCGGCGCGGTGGCGGTGACGATCGCGGCGGCCCGTCGGCACCGGCGCGGGCCAGCGCTGGGCTTCACCGTGCTCACCCTGGTGCTGCTGTACGCGCTGCTGGAGAACGTCATCGAACAACCGGACGGGATCACCATCTCCGCGCTGTTCATCCTCGGCATCATCGTGGTCTCGTTGGTCTCCCGGGTCACCCGGACCACCGAGCTGCGCGCCGAGCGGATCGAGTTCGACGAGCCGGCCCGCCGGTTCATCACCGAGTCGCTGGCGCACGACGGGCAGCTGCACCTGATCGCGAACAAGCGGCAGAAGGGGTCGGTGAAGGAGTACACGCTCAAGGAGCGGGCGCAGCGCGGGATGAACCCGGTGCCCGGGGCCGCGGACGTGCTGTTCCTGGAGATCGAGGTGGTTGACCCGTCGGAGTTCAGTCAGGTGCTGCGCGTGCACGGGATCGAGGTGGGGGGTTTCCGGGTGTTGCGGGCCAACAGCCCGGCGGCCCCGAACGCGATCGCCGCGATCCTGCTGGCCCTGCGGGACGCCACCGGGGTCCGGCCGCACGCGCACTTCGAGTGGTCGGAGGGGAGCCCCATCGCGCACCTGGCGCGCTATCTCATCCTGGGTCGCGGAGACACCCCGCCGGTGGTGCGGGAGATCATCCGCCGGACCGAGCGAGATCCGCTGCGGCGGCCGGGCATTCATGTCGGCGGGTGAGTGTCGTCCCGGTCTGACGCCGCTCAAAGATGAATAAGGGCACTATTCACGTTCACCCCTTCCTGTCCGTATTTCGAACCTATCGTGACGTTTGGTGGCCGGCGGTACGTCGAGCCCCCCGCGCCCGGATCGGCGCGGACACGTCACGCAGGCAGGAAGGTAGGCACCGTTGATGTCCACGAACCAAGAGGGTGACCGCGCGACCCGACCCAGACGGCGGTCCCGGTGGTTCTTAGCCAGTGGCTTGCTGGCGGGCAGTTTGGTCGTGGGAGCGGCCGGGGTGGCCGGCGCGGCGGCCGCCGCCGACCGCGCCCTCACCCTGCCCGGGCTGGGCCGGCTGACCCCGGCGGCCGGCAGTCACGACGACAGCCGGGCCGGCGACGGGCGCAGCCCGAACCCGAGGACGCCCAGCGGTCCGGTCCGGCCACCCCGGGTACCGGCAGGAAGAGCGTGGTGTCGGTGCCGTGCGACGCCGCGAAGCTGGTGGCGGCGTTGGTGACGGCCAACGCCGAGGGCGGCGCGGAACTCCGCCTCGCTCCGAAGTGCCGCTACACCCTCACCGAGGCGTTCCACGAGACCGACCAGTACGACGGTGGGATCCGGGACGCACGGGAGGCGGCCGATGCCGCCGAGACTCCCGGCGACGCCGACGCGCCGCCGCACAACCCGGCCGACGACACCGCCGGGCTGCCGGTGATCTACCAGCCCATCACGATCGACGGCGCGGGCGCCACCATCGCCCGCGACGCCCAGGCCGCCGCGTTCCGCTTCTTCACCGTCCGCGACGGGGGCGAGCTGACCCTGCGGGACCTGGAACTGCACAACGGGCGCTCCGCCATCGAGGGCGGCAGCCTGCACGTGGTGCACGGCGCCACCGCCGTGGTGGAACGGGTCACCGTCACCCAGAGCACGTCGCTGTCCCCCGAGGGTGGCGGTGGGGGCATCTTCAACGACGGCAACATGGTGGTCACCGACTCCACGTTCGTCGGCAACAGCGCCTCCGGCGCCGCGGGCAAGGGCGGGGGCCTGCTCAACGGTGGCGTCCTGACGCTGAAGCGCTCCGAGTTCCACCACAACAGCGCCAACGGGTACGGCGGCGGGCTCGGCAACTACCGTGGCGCGGCCGACGTGGAGAGCGTCTCGTTCACCCACAACAGCGCCGGCCGGGGCGGCGGCCTGGCCAGCTTCTCGGCCCGGACGAAGGTCTTCGACACCGAGTTGCTCAACAACACCGCACAGGTCGGCGGCGGTGCCGCGAACTCCGACGCGGTGCTGGTGATGCGCGGGATGACCATCCGCGGCAACACGTCCACCGTCAGCGGTGGCGGCATCTCGACGGTGAAGGGCCTCACCCCGCTCGACGACAGCGTGGTCGACGGCAACACCACCCACGGCCTCGGCGCCGGCATCTACGCCGAGAAGGCCAACCTGCTGGTCCGCGGCAGCGACGTGACAGGCAACGAGGCGTCGGCGCCGCGTCGGAGGGCGGCGGCATCTACGCCACCGCGGGGTCGGTGGCGCTCTACCGCAGCAAGGTCACCCACAACGCGTCGACAGTGCAGCCCGGCGGCATCTTCGCCTCGCACGCCCAAGTCAAGATCGACGACGAGAGCGTGGTCGTCGAGAACGAGCCGACCAACTGCGCGGGCAGCCAGGTGCCGGTCGCGCACTGCTTCCGCTGAGCGGACCCGGGTACCCGTCCCGAGCGCGCCGACGAGCCGCCCCGACGATCCGTCGGGGCGGCTCGCCGGTGTGACGTGGTCAGTCGACGGCGTGGTCGGCCCGGCCGGTGGGCGAGCCCGACGGCTCAGCCGGCCGCGCGGAGGCGGCCGGCGAGTTCGCCGGCGAAGAAGTCGAGGAAGCCGTCCGGGTCGGGGCCGGCGTTCTGCAGGACGATGTGGTCGAAGCCGGCCTCGACGTACGAGCGGACCTTGGCGACGTGCACCTCCGGGTCGGGGCCGACGGCGAAGAGCTGTCGGATGTGTTTCTCCTCGACGTGCGCGCTGGCCGCGTCGAAGTTGACCGGGTTGGGCAGTTCGCTCATCACCTTCCAGCCGGTGACCAGCCATCGGCTGGTCTGCAACACCGCCTGGACCGCCTGCCGTTCGTCGGTCGCCCAGGCCAGCGGAACCTCGGCGTAGCGGGGGCCCGAGCCCCGCGCGCGCCGGTAGTGCTCGACGATCGACGCGTCCGGCTCGGTGGCGAACAGTCCGTCGCCCAGCTCGGCGGCGAGTCGGGCCGACTCCGCGCCGCTGGCCGCCACCGCGATCACCGGCGGGGTGTCCGGCAGGTCGAAGATCCGGGCGTCCTCCAGTTGCAGGTGTCGGCCCTCGTACGACTGGTAGCCGCCCTGCCAGAGCAGTCGGATGATCTCCAGGGCCTCGCGTAGGCGTTCGTGTCGGCCCCGCACGCTGGGGAAGCCCCGCCCGACCACGTGCTCGTTGAGTCGCTCGCCGGCGCCGACCCCGAGGGTGAACCGGCCGTCGGAGACCAGCGCCATGGTCGCCGCGGCCTGCGCGATGATCGCCGGGTGGTAGCGGACGGTCGGGCAGGTGACGCCGGTGGCCAGGCGCAACGTGCTGGTCCTGGCCGCGATGGCGCCGAGCACGCTCCAGGTGAAGGACGAGTGGCCCTGCGCGTCCAGCCAGGGATGGAAGTGGTCGCTCATCTCGACGAAGTCGAAACCCGCCCGCTCGGCCAGGACGGCCTGTCGGATGATCTCCTGTGGGCCGTACCCCTCCGAGGCCAGCTTGTAGCCGATCCGCATAGCCGCGCTCCCGACGTCGTCCGCTGACTGCCGCCCGGTCGGTTCCCGGGCTCGACACCGACAAACGCCCGAAACCCCGCACCCCAGCCTCCTAGGACGCCCTACCGGGTGTGACGCGCGCGCCCCGTCCGCCGGGGCATGATCGACCCGACCTCCCGGAAACCGCGCTCATCGACGGGGCAGCACACCCCGATCTCCATGAACCCGGGTCGATCACGGCTGGTCCGTGGACACGCAGCGGCCCGTGCCCCTGGACCAGGGGCACGGGCGGCGTTCGGTTGTCCTACTTGGACGGCTCGGGCAGCTTGCAGTCGACCTTGGGGTTGGCGCCGATGTAGTTCAACGGCCCGGCCACGATGGTGACCAGGATGGTGCCGGCTTCGGCGCAGTTGGTGTCGTCGCCGCTGTAATAGCCGCGTTGGCCGGCGGCGATCGCGCCGATCAACAACCAGATCACGACGATGACTCCGAGAATCGACGTGCCGCGCATCGCTGCCTCCTGGGTATGTGGTGGATTTGAGGTGCAGCCGTTGTACCCAATCGGGTCGCGCCGCTAACGGTGGTGCGTCACCACCCCGGGTCGTCCGTCCGGCCGATGCTGTCCGCCGTTGCGTACCGTCCAAACATCCGCCGCCCGCACCGGGTAGCGCGGGCCGGCTATCGGATCGCCGACCGACCTCGCCCTCGCGCCGGTCGATGGACGTAGAACTGCCTCACGGCCCCCGCCGAGGAGGACTCATGGACGCCCCGACACCGCCCCTGTACATCGACTGTCCCGAGGACGTCGCGGTCGCGGCCCGCGCGTTGGCGGGCGGCGCGGTCGTCGCGGCGGCGTTCGCCAACTTCTACGCCATCGTCACGCGCCCCGACGCGGCCACCGTACGCCGGGTCAACCTGGCCAAGGGTCGGCCGGTCCACCAGGTCGGCAGCGTCACCACCGCGATCGGCCGGATTCCGGGCATGTTCGACTGGACGCGGATCTCACCGCGGTTGCCGGTCGGCCGGGTTCGGGCCCTGATGGATTCCCTCTACGCGGCCGGGCCGTTCGGCTTCCGGGGGCCGGCGGCGGAGCGGCTTCCCGAGCATCTCACCCAGGTCGACCAGGGGCTACGGACCACCCAGGTGATCGCACCGGGCCTGACCTGCCCGTCCAACGCCTTCCTCGCGCGGGCGCTCGCCGAGACCGGCTCGGACCACCTCTACATCACCTCGGCGAACCGGTCCCGGCATGTCACCGGCGCCGCGGAGGAACCGGCGCACTGGAAGGCGGGAGGCGTCGCCAGCGACTTCGCCCACCTCGACGACCTGGTGGTCCTGCTGCACCGGGACGAGGCGGCGGCCCGCGCCGCGTACCCGGGCTATCTGGCCACCTCGGTGACCCTGCTGTCGTTCCACGCGCCGGTGGGTGACCTCGAGGAGCCGCCGGTGCTCACCGTCGATCGGCACGGATCGCTGCACCTGGACGACGTCCGCCGCGCCGCCGCGCCGCTCGGCCTGCAGGTGCGCCTGGCGGGCGCGCGCGGCAACGGCTGCGGGTCCGGGGTACGCCGGGCGCTGGTGTGAGCGCCCGCCCCGCTCGCCGCTCGCCCACCGGCGTCGCGGCGGTCGGTTCAGTGCGGCGGGGAGGGGACCTCCGGCGGCTTGCCGTGGCTACGCCGGAAGTCCGCGTACGCCACGCCCACCAGCACGAGCAGGGCACCGAGGGAGGCGACCAGCGGCGGCACGTACCACAGGGCGGGGGCGATGGCCAGCAGCGCCAGCACGCCGCCGGGTCGGGACCACGAGATCCGGCTGAACACCTCGTACTCGAAGGAGGCCCGGCCGGCCAGGAACAGCGCCGGTCCGCCGAGGATCACCGCCAGCCAGGCCGGTGGGGTCCGTCCGGTCGGTTCGTGCAGCACCAGGTCGAAGCCGGACGCCGTGGTGACCACGCCGGCGATCATCAACAGCTGGGTGTACGGCGCGCTGAACAGGAACCTGCTCGGTGACCGGGAGGCCTGGATGGCGGTCGGCAGCAGCTCGCCTGACTTGTGGACGTAGATCCGCCAGAGCAGCAGGGTGGTCAGGAACGCCACCGCGAACGCGCCGATGTTCTCGGCCTCGTTGTGCTCCATGCTGAACATGGTGCCGATCGTCAGGATCGCGTCGCCCAGCGCGATGATGAAGAACTGCTGATAGCGCTCGGACAGGTGCTCCGCCGTGACGTTGCGCTGCTGCTCCGGCACCACCCCGAGCCCGGGCACCGGGTACGCGAGCCGAAAGCCGATGTAGTCGATGCCGAGCGCGATGGCCCAGCAGGCGAGCCGGGCGTCTCCGCTGACGAACGCGCCGATCAGCCACGGGATCGCCGACACCACGAACCAGAGGAAGATGCGGGCCGCCCGGCGCTGGGTCTGTGGTTCGCGGCGTACGGCCGGCATCAGGAACAGGCCGCGCCCCAGATGGATCGCCACGTAGGTGCCGGCGAAGACGAGCCCCCGGTCGTTGAACGCGTGCGGGATCGCGGTGGTCATCAGCAGCACGCCGAACATCACGGCGCTGATCAGCAGCTTGATCTCGGTACGTTCCGGGTCGTACAGGTCGGTGACCAGGGTGGTGATCGCCCAGGTCCACCAGACGGCAGCCAGCATGATCAGTGCCTGCCCGGCCTGGTGCCAGTCGACTTGCTCGACCAGGTTGCGCGAGATGAGGGCCAGGGCGACCACGTACACCAGGTCGAAGAAGAGTTCGAGCAGGGTCACCCGGCGCGGGCCCTCCGGGTCGCGCACCGGAGGGCGGTCGTCCCGCGGCGATCCGGGCTCCGGCGCGCTGAGGTGCACGGGTCACTCCTGCGGAACCGGTCGACTCGATGGACCCCTCCGGCCCACTCTCAACGGACGGTAACGATCGGTCGACCACCGGTGCCCCGGATTCCCCGGTCGTCCCCCGACAGGGTGTTCCACTCGGGTTTCGGGAAGTCGGGGTGTCCGGCCCGGCGGGAAGCCCTGACTTTCCGGAATGTCGAGTCGACCACCGTGCTGTCCCGGCCGACGTCGGGCCGGGGACGGCGCCGCGCCGCGACGACCGAGCCCCCGGCGGCGTCGCGCTGGACGGCGCCGGGGGGCTCGATGTGCTACGTCAGACCTGGTCGCCGTTCGGCAGCACCGCGGCCATCTCGTCGGCGGCCCCGGCGAGCACCCGGGCCTGCTGCGGCCAACTGGCCAACCCCGGTGCGGCGCGCAGACCGGCGGACCGGATCAGGTCGCGCAACGCCGGCTCGTCCGACTCGCCGAGACCTGGTCGCCGTTCGGCAGCACCGCGGCCATCTCGTCGGCGGCCCCGGCGAGCACCCGGGCCTGCTGCGGCCAACTGGCCAACCCCGGTGCGGCGC
>NZ_JAEVHL010000272.1 GCF_016803395.1 Micromonospora tarensis
CGGCGGACGCGACCGCCGCTACCGGGAGCTGCTCGACGAGTCGGCGGCGCTGGCCGGGCGGCTGCGCGCCGAGGGGGTGGGTGCGGGCTCGGTCGTCGCCCTGTGCGCCGAGCGAAGCCCGGAGATGGTCGTCGCGGTGCTCGGTGTCCTGCTGGCCGGAGCGGCGTACCTGCCGCTGGACCCGTCCCACCCGCGCGCCCGGCTGGACCTGATGCTCGACACCGCCGACGCCGCGCTGGTGCTCGCCGACGAGGCGGGGCGGGCCGCGTTCGGCGCCGGTGCCCCGCCGTCGGTTCCGGTACGGCCGCTGGCCGACGCCGACCTGCCCTGCACACCTGTCGACTGGCGCGGCTACCGGGCGTCGGCGGAGGTGGTGTGCGGGCTGTCGTACGTCATCTTCACCTCCGGCTCGACCGGCGCGCCGAAGGGCGTGCAGATGACCCACCTGTCGCTGGCCAACCGGCTGGTGTGGATGCAGGAGGAGTATCGCATCGGCGTCGGCGACGTGGTGTTGCAGAAGACGCCGTACACCTTCGACGTGTCGGTGTGGGAGCTGCTCTGGGCGTTCATGACCGGCGCGACGCTGGTCACGGCCGAGCCGCACGCGCACCGCGATCCGCAGGAGTTGGCCGCCGTCATCGCCCGCGAGGCGGTGACCACTGTGCACTTCGTGCCGTCCATGCTCGCGCTGATCGTCGAGGAGCCGGGCCTGGCCCGGTGCACCGCGCTGCGCCGGGTGGTCTGTAGCGGGGAGGCCCTGCCGCCGAAGCTGGTCAACAAGCTCACCGCCGCCCTGCCGGAGGTGCGGGTGGACAACCTGTACGGCCCCACCGAGGCGGCCATCGACGTCACCGCCTGGCCGTGCCGCCGGCCCGAACCGGACCCCACCGTCCCGATCGGCCGGCCGATCACCAACGTGATCGCGTACGTCCTGGACGACACCGGTGCGCTCGCCCCACTGGGGGTGCCCGGGGAACTGGTCCTCGGCGGTGACTGCCTGGCTCGGGGGTACGCCGGTCGGCCCGACCTGACCGCCGAGCGGTTCGGCACGGTGCACGTCCTCGGGCACCCCCAGCGGGTGTACCGCACCGGTGATCTGGCCTGGTGGTCGCCGCAGGGGCAGCTGAACTACGGCGGACGCATCGACACCCAGGTGAAGATCCGTGGGCAGCGGGTGGAGCTCGGCGAGATCGAGTCGGTGCTCAACCGGCATCCGCTGGTGGCGAACAGCGTCGTGCTGCTCCGCGACGACCTGGGCGCGGCCCCGACCCTGGTCGGGTACGTGGTGGCCGAGCGGCACACCGACGCGGGCGAGGTGACCGAGGCGGCGCTGCGGGCGTTCCTGGCCGAGCAGCTCCCCGAGCACATGGTGCCGCTGCGGTACCTGGTGCTGTCCGAGTTGCCCGCCACCGCCAACGGCAAGGTGGACCGCCGGGTGTTGCCCGCGCCGCCGGCCCGGGTCCGCAGACCGGTGCGGGCCGGGACGCGCTAGCCCCGGCGTTGGCGAGTGATCGTCATCAGTGCCGACGAGTGAGTTCGGCGGCGACCACGGGTACGGTTTCGGTGCGCGACAAGCACAGGCGGCCGGCGGCCCGGAAACGGCCCGCCCGGTCGCGACGAACCGGGGAGGGGAGCGGGCGTGGCGCAGCGCAGAGCACTTGTGGTCCGGGGCGGATGGGAGGGACACCAGCCGGTCAAGGCGACGGAGTTGTTCATCCCGTTCCTGGAGCGTAGCGGCTACGCGGTCCGGGTCGAGGAGTCGACGGAGATCTACGCCGACGCCGCCGAGATGGCCGGCACCGACCTCGTCGTACAGTGCATGACGATGTCGCAGATCACCGCGGAGCAGGTGGCGGGTCTGCGCGCGGCGGTCGCCGCCGGGACCGGCTTCACCGGGTGGCACGGCGGCATCGTGGACGCGTTCCGCGCGTCGTCGGACTACCTCCAGCTGGTGGGCGGCCAGTTCGCGACCCACCCGGGTCGGGAACCGTGCGAGCGTCGCGGTGGCGAGGAGGACAATTTCCTGCCGCACCGGGTGAGCTTCACCGACCTCGGCCGGGAGCACCCGATCACCACCGGGATCGAGGACATCGACCTGGTGACCGAGCAGTACTGGGTGCTGCACGACGACCTGATCGACGTGCTGGCCGTCACCACCCACCCCACCCAGAGCTGGCACCCGTGGCACCGGCCCGTCACCTCGCCGGCGATCTGGACCCGACTCTGGGGTGCCGGGCGCATCGTCGTCACCACCCCGGGGCACAGCCTCGACGTGCTGGAGCACCCGGGCATCCGTACCGTCATCGAGAGGGGGATGGTGTGGGCGACCCGCACCGCGTCGGCGTCGTAGGTCTCGGGTTCATCTCCCGGGCATACCTGGACACACTCGCCCACCACCCGGCGGTGCGCATCGTCGCGGTGGCCGACCTCGACAACGACCGGTCGGCCGCGGTCGCCGCCGCGACCCTCGGTGCCGAAGCGTCCACCGTCGAGCGTCTGCTCGACCGGCCGGACGTGCAGACGGTCCTCAACCTCACGATCCCCGCGGCGCACGCCGAGATCTCGCTGGGCGCGATCGACGCGGGCAAGAGCGTGTACGTCGAGAAGCCGCTCGCCGCGGTGTTCGCCGACGGCCGCTCCATCGTCGAGCGGGCCGCGTCCGCCGGGGTCGGCGTCGGGTGCGCGCCGGACACCGTCCTGGGCACGGGCACGCAGACGGCGCGCGCGGCGATCGACGGAGGTCTGATCGGACGTCCGCTGTCCGCGTCGGCCGTCATGGTCACCCCGGGGCACGAGCGCTGGCATCCCAACCCGGACTTCTACTACGCCCCGGGCGGCGGCCCGTTGCTGGACATGGGGCCGTACTACATCTCGGCGCTGATCCACCTGCTCGGGCCGGTGCGCGCGGTGCGCGGCGCCGCCAGTCGGCTGCGCGCCGAGCGCGTCATCGGCTCGGGCCCGCGCACCGGCCAGCGGGTGCCGGTGCGGGTGGACACCCACGTGACAGGTGTGCTCGAGCACGTCGACGGTGCCCTCTCCACCCTCACCACGAGCTTCGACGGCGTCGCGACGACAGCTTCGCCGATCGAGGTCCACGGGGAGACCGGCACCCTCGCCGTACCCGACCCGAACTACTTCGACGGTACGGTCCGCCTGTTCAGCCTCGGCGGCAGCGACTGGCGGCCACTCGAACCGCTCGCCGGTTACGCCGAGGGCTCCCGGGGCATCGGCCTGCTCGACGCTGTCCGGGCCGACGGCCAGCGTCCGCCGCGCGCCGGGGGCGATGTCGCGCTGCACGTCCTCGACGTGATGACCACAGTGCTCCGCTCGGCCGAGGAGGGCCGACGGATCGAGCTGACGACGGTGACGCGGCGTCCCCCGCTCGTCCCGCTCACTCCGGCGGAGAACTGGCGGGGGTAGCCGCACCGGGGTGCCGCCGGCGGCGTCGGCCAGCTCAAGGATTGCTCAAATTCGATCGCCGCGAACCCCCTCCGCCGCCGGCGCACATACGCTCAGCGGATCACTCCGGCGCACGGAAGTCCGCCGCCTCAACCATCCGTCACAAGCAGAAGGAGGGGGAATGCGGCGCATCCAACGACGCATCGCACTTCTGGCGCTACCCACGCTGGTGGGCAGCATCCTGGTGGCAACCGGGCCCGCGGGCGCGGTTCCCGCCGGGCCGTCGGCCGCCGCCGGCCCAGCGCAACTCGACGACCGCGATTCGGTACGCCCGGTCCGGATCAGACTCACCGGCGCGGACATGCTGGACCGGGTGGCCGCCGCCGGCTTCGATCTTGAGCACGGCCTACGGCGCGTGCCGAGCGGCATCGAGGGCGAGGCCCTGGTCAGCACCGAGCAGCTCGCCGACCTGACGGCGATGGGCGTCGAGGTGCTCGGCGACGACGTTGGCTTCGCCTGGAGCGACCAGGCCGACGGCGGCTTCGGTACCGCCGGGGCGCGGGCGGTCCAGCCGGCCAGTCACGAGGCGACGGTCCGAATCGCCCGCGCCGACTGGTTCACCACCAAGGGCCAGGGCTTCCTCTACGTCGAGGCACGGACCACCGAGGGGCAACAGGCGGACCCGGTGGTCGGGATGCAGCTAGAGAACGACTCGGGCAAGGGCACGCCCTTCGGCTTCGCCCGGACGATGAGCCGCTTCGTCGACTCCGGGCAGTACATGTTCCACCGGAACCTGTTCAAGCTCGACGAGCGCCCCAAGCAGATCCGGGTGACGAGCTCCACCGGCGGTGTCGCCACCGGCGTCGTCTCCGACTGGCTGGAGAAGGCCCCGCCGCCGCTCACCGCGAACCCGTCCTACAAGTCGGACTTCGTGGACGGCTACCGGCACCCGCAGCAGCTCTACGGTCGTGCCAAGGAGATCGCCCGCCAGTACCCGGACATCGCCGAGATCGTCTACCTGCCGAACCAGACGAACGGCTACCAGCGCAAGGCGCAGGCCCAGATCGGCGGTACCGGGCAGGCGGCGGTAGTGGTGACCTCGGCGGCGTGGGGCCACGAGGGTGGCAACGACATCACAGTGGACTTCGTGGAGCGCCCGGGTGCCGACCTGCCGCTCGCGGTGGAGGTGGCGGGCCGGGCCGTGCGCGTTTTGCTCGGCAAGGACGCCGCCGGCCAGTTGGCCAGTACGGCGGCCGAGGTGGCGGAGGCACTGCGAACCCGGTCGGCGGGCCTGATCGGCAGGGCGCACCCGTACCGCACCAACGAGGGCAGCGGCGTCGTCGCGCCGACGGCCGGCCCGGTCGCGCTCACCGACTTCCTGGACCAGAAGCGCGCCGGCGCGCCGGCGGGCGAGGTGCCGCGCGGCCCGGTCACCATTCCGGTGCTGCGGATCGGCAAGCACCGCGACGGCAGCAAGCCCGGTGTGCTGATCCAGGCGCAGGACCACGCCCGCGAGTGGGTGCCGGCGACGACCAGTCTGGAGTCGGCCGAGCGGCTGGTGCACAACTACCGGTCCGACCGGGAGACGAAGAAGATCGTCGACGACACCGACGTGTTCTTCATCCTGTCCAACAACCCGGACGGGGCGAACTACAGCTTCTACAACTTCGCCTCGCAGCGCCGGAACATGACGAACCACTGCCCGGACGAGAACGCCGACCCGGGTCGGCGCAACTCCTGGGGCGTCGACCTGAACCGGAACTACCGGGTCGGGTCGGGCCACGACGGCTACGCCGGCGCGTCGACAAGCTGCGTCAGCGACACCTTCCAGGGGCCGGAGGAGCTCTCCGAGCCCGAGTCGAAGAACATCATCTGGCTGGTGGAGAAGTACTCGAACATCAAGTTCATGATGTCGGTGCACTCCAACGGCGGTCAGCTGTTCTGGCAGCCCGGCGCGTACATCGCGGACGGCCGGATCACCACGCCGCGTCCACCGTTGGGCGACGAGGCGTTCTACTGGCAGTCCGCGGCGCGGATCCTGTCGCAGGTCAAGGCGCACCGGGAGACCGTGGTGACGCCGGAGAACGTCGGCGGCTCGTCCGACGTGCTCTACTCCTCGGCGGGCAACGTGCGTGAGGACCTGTACCACACCTACGGCATCTACGCGTTCGGCTGGGAGGTCGGCGGGTCGGTCTACAACCCGGCCACCGGCGACTGGCAGGGCGGTTCGTTCCAACCGGAGTGGGTGGGCAATCCCGACCTGGTCAGTGGGCACGCCGAGACGATGGAGTACGCCAACGGGATCATGGAGATGTTCCGGGTCGCGGCGGACTGGGGTCGGGACCACAGGGACCCGACGTCCCGGCTCGTTCCCGGCGCGGGGCGCTACTCCGGCCCGGTCGACGTGCGCTTCGAGACCAGCGAGCCGGCCACCATCTACTACACCACCGACGGCAGCCGGCCGACGCTCGAGTCACCCCGGTACGCGGCGACCGAGTTCCGCGAGCCGGGGCAGGTGTTCCACGTGACCGAGACGACGACGTTCCGCTGGTTCTCCGTCGACAGCGCCGGCAACATCGAGCGGAACTACGACCCGACGAAGAGGGACAGGCGCGACAACTACCGCACGGCGACGATCAGGATCGTCAGCCGCTAGCACCCTTCTGTGATCGTCATTGCCCCGTCCGCGCGCGTCCACCAGCGCGGACGGGGCAAGGGTCCGTGCGGGCCGCTCAAAGCGCCGTAAAGATTGACGTTGCGCTATGTCAGGAGAACACTCGGAGCTGGCTCCGGTGACCCTCCGACCTGAGCCGATGGCTGCCGGATCCGACCGCGCCCGAAGGACCCCACATGCGCAGACTCGCTCGCTCCAGCGCCGCGCTGCTACTGCTCCTGGCAGCGACCACGACCGTCGTCACGACCACCGACCTGCCGGCATCGGCACTGGAGAACGGGTTGGCCCGCACCCCGCAACTGGGGTGGAACGACTGGAACAGCTTCGGGTGCAGCGTCAGTGACGCCCTCGTCCGGCAGACCGCGGACGTGATGGTGTCCAGCGGCATGGCCGCCGCCGGCTACCAGTACGTCAACATCGACGACTGCTGGTCGACGCGCAGCCGCAACGGCAACGGCGACCTGGTACCCGATCCGCAGAAGTTCCCCAACGGGATCAGATCACTCGCGGACTACGTACACGGCAAGGGTTTGAAGCTCGGCATCTACTCCTCCGCCGGGTTGACCACCTGCGCCGGGTACCCGGCTAGCCTCAACAACGAGCAGCGGGACGCCAACCTGTGGGCGTCCTGGGGCATCGACTACCTCAAGTACGACAATTGTGGCGACACCCAGGGGCGCAGCGGTCAGCAGCGTTACACGGCGATGCGGGACGCGCTGGCCCGCACCGGGCGACCGATCCTGTTCGCGATCTGCAACTGGGGTAACGACGACGTCGGTTCGTGGGGGCCGGCCACCGGCAACTCCTGGCGTACCACCGGCGACATCGCCGGGAACTGGGGTTCGGTGATGGGCATCCTGGACGCCCAGCCCCGATGGGCCGCGTCCGCTCGGCCGGGCGCCTGGAACGACCCGGACATGCTTGAGGTCGGCAACGGGCTGACCGACACCGAGTCGCGGACCCACTTCAGTCTCTGGTCGCTGCTGAACGCGCCGCTGATCGCCGGCAACGACCTGCGCTCGATGAGCGCGACCACTCGGTCGATCCTGACCAACACCGAGGTCATCGCCGTGAACCAGGACTGGGGAGGCCGGCAGGGCAACAAGATCGCTGACAGCGGCGACCAGGAGGTCTGGCTCAAGCCGATGGCGAACGGTTCCGCCGCTGTGGTGTTGCTCAACCGTGGCGGCGGCACGGCCACCGTGTCGACCACCGCGTCCGCGCTCGGGCTGGGCAGCGCGTCGAGTTACACGGTGCGCGACCTGTGGACACACACCACCGGCAACTCCGGGCCGACGATCAGCGCGTCCGTGCCCTCGCACGGGGCGGCCATGTTCATCGTCTCCGGCGGCGGCACCCCACCGCCCGGGGGCGGCACGAGCGTGCTGCGCGGCGTCGGCTCGAACCGCTGCCTCGACGTGCCGAACGGCGACGAGACCAGCGGCACCCTGCCGATCATCTGGGACTGCCACGCCGCCGACAACCAGCAGTGGACCCGCACGAGCGCGGGTGAGCTGCGGACCGCCGGCGGCAAGTGCCTCGACGTCTACGACAACGGCACCGCCAACGGCACCGCTGTCGAGATCTGGGACTGCAACGGACAGGCCAACCAACAGTGGCGACTCAACAGCGATGGCAGCCTCCTCGCTCTGGGCGCCGGCAGGTGCCTCGATGTCATCGGCAACGCCACCGCCAACGGCTCCGCCGTCGCGATCTGGGATTGCAACGGCGGCAACAACCAGAAGTGGCGTACGACGTGATCGCGTCCGTCCGTTGACGGCGGCCGGCCCGACCGGGCGCCGTGGCAGGCGACGCCGTCGGGGCGGTTCACCCGCCGACGAGGTCGAACCGTTCCCACGGCCCGATAGCGGTCCGGTTGGCGATCAGCGGGGCCCTGCCGGCGTTCTCGGCGCTGACGTACTGGCCGATTGGCCCGTGACCGCAGTAAAAGATGTGCACGTTGCCGGCGGTCGCGGCCAGGGGCTGCACGGGTGCGGCCTGGTTGGCGGCGGCCGGCGGCTGCGCGCCGTGCCCGCCTGGGCGGGCGGGGT
>NZ_JAEVHL010000273.1 GCF_016803395.1 Micromonospora tarensis
GCCGCAGAGCGACTGCGCCGCCGTCCCCGTCGACGAGGCACGCCCCGTCGGCCCGGCCGGCGGCCGCTGCGGGCCGGCGACACCGCGGCGGCACGGCGGTCCGTACGGACGGTGTCGCCGCTGCGGGATGGGGTCCGGTCCGCCGTCGAGGTGGTTCAGCAGGTCACCGATCGCGGCGCGGGTGAGCAGTGGCAGGTCGGCGGCGAGCAGGGCGACCAGGTCGTGTCCGGCCGGAGCAGCGCCAGACCGGCAGCCGCAGCGGCCACCGGGCCCCCGCCGGGCGGGTTCTCCCGGACCACCCGCACGCCCGTCGGGACGGCATGAGCCGCACCGACCAGGACCCGGGGGGTCGCATCGACGACGGCGGCCAGCACCCGATCGCGCATCGGCCGGCCACCGACCGGGAGCGCGGGCTTGTCCACTCCGCCCAGTCCGTCGGGCGGCCCCACCCGCGAGCACCACTGCGGCGTACGTCCCCACCCGGCCACCGTAGCCGTGCCGGCGCCCGGTCGGGCCGGGTCGGGCCGGTCGACCCGTGTCCCGGACGCTGGAGAGCCGTGCGGGCGCTCGGTCGGGCCGGGTCGACCCGTGTCCCGGACGCCGGAAAGCCGTGCCGGCGCTCGGGCGGCCCGCCCAGCTTCTCGATGTCCGACGCCGGATGGCCGTGCGGGGCGGTTGAGCGTTCGGCCGGCGGGGTGCCCGATGGCCGGTGGCCGTGCGGGCGGGCCGGCTCGGGGTGGAGGATGGCGGGATGGGACGGGCAACTGATCGACGGGGCGTACTCCGGATCGACCTGGACGCGGCGACCAGCGGGCGCGGTGCCGTCCGTCGGCCGGACACGCTCGCGGTCGAGGAGCCGCTGGAGATCCGGGTCGGCGCGGCCGGCCCGGGCCGACGACGGCCGCTCGCCGTCACCATGCGCACGCCCGGCGACGACCTGGACCTGGCCGTCGGCTTCCTGCTGACCGAAGGGCTGATCCGGTCGACCGACGACGTGCTGACCGCGCAGCTCTGTGCCGGTGCGGAGACGCCGAACACCTACAACGTGGTGGACGTGGTGCTCGCCCCCGGTGTGCCGGAACCGACCACCGATCCGTCCCGGAACTTCTACACGACCAGCTCCTGCGGGGTCTGCGGCAAGGCCAGCATCGACGCGGTACGCACCCGTTCGCTGTTCCCGGTCGCGACGGACCAGCTCAGCGTGCCGGCCACGCTGCTCGCCGAGTTGCCCGACCGGTTGCGCGCCGCCCAGCGCGGCTTCGACCGGACCGGTGGACTCCACGCGGCGGGGCTGTTCACTCCCGACGGCGAGCTGGTGGTGCTCCGGGAGGACGTGGGCCGGCACAACGCCGTGGACAAGGTGATCGGCTGGGCGGTGCGGGAACGCCGGCTGCCGCTCGCCGGGCACCTGCTGCTGGTCTCCGGCCGCCAGCTTCGAGCTGACCCAGAAGGCGTGGATGGCGGGCGTGCCGCTGCTGGCGGCGGTGTCCGCACCGAGCACGCTCGCCGCCGAACTGGCCGACGAGGCGGGGATGACGCTTGTCGGCTTCCTGCGCGGCCGGACCATGAACGTCTACGCCGGCCCGCACCGGATCGCGCTGGAGCAGCCGGCCGGACGCTGAGACTGCAGCCGGACCCTGGAGCAGCCGGCCGGCGGCTCAGCGGTCGAGCAGGCTGAACAGGTCGAGCCGGGCGGCGGCGTCCCGGGCGATCAGGAAGCCGGCGATGCCGAGGATCCAGCCCAACGCGCTGCCCGCCTTCGTGACGATCCAGGTGTTCAGGCGGGCCAGCACCGGCTCGACCAGACTCGGACGGGCCACCCTGGCGCCCAGCAGCAACACCGCCGGCAGCACCATGACCAGGCAGTAGCCGGCGAGCAGGGCCACCACGCTCGGCGCACCCACCCGCGAGGTGGCCAGCAGGCCCACCGCACCGAGGTACGGGAGCATGGTCGCCACCTCGGCGAGCGCGGCGAGCAGCGCCAGCCCGACCAGCCAGCGGGCCGAGGAGTCACCGGCGGTGGCCCGGTCGCGCCAGCGCAACACCCCACCGGTACGGGGGCGGCGTTTGCCGTCGTAACGGAAGCTGAGCGCGAGCATCGCCACGCCCAGGACGAGTTGCGCCCAGAGGACGGCCCGGTTGTCCAGCGCGCCGCCCAGCGCGTCCGCGAGCCTGCTGCCGCCGAAGACCAGCAGCAGCCCCACCGCGAGGTAGAACGCCGCGATCGTGGCGAGGTAGCCGAGGATCCGCCGGGCGTTGACCGGCCCGGGGGCGAGCAGCAGCCAGACCGGGATGAAGAGGGTGCCGATGCTGGTGCTGTCGACCAACGCCAGCCCGGCCAGCGACAACAGCAGTTCGGGGGTCATGTCGTACCTACACGGAGAACGGCCACGAGATCATTCTCCGGCGCTGCCGGGGCTGCCGCGTCGGCCGTGGACAGGAGCGACGCGTACATCCTTCGACGGACTATCGAGGGGTGACCCAGCCGGTGAAACGCTCGGTGAGGCCATCCGGCGTCCGGCCGCCGTACAGCTCGGTCAGCTGTTCGGTCGCCTCGGCTTGCAGCGCCCTCAGGTGCTCGACCAGCTCGTCGGGTCGACCGCGGTACCGACCGAGCAGGCGCAGTTTCGCCGTCGAGCAGGGCCAGGCGATCCCGCACGTACGACAGCGCCAGGCCGGCTTGAGCACTGGGTGTTCCGCGTGGTCGGTCATCGGCCGGCCCGCACCTGGTGCCGGGTCGGCTGGTTGGCCGGGCCGGAGGCCAACAGGTCGACCCCTTCGCGGAGCACGAACAGCTCCCGCTTGGCCCGTGCGCTGCCGTCCGGTGCCAGCTCGTACGCCTCGATCCAGGTCCAGCCGTGGTAGGTGTGCCGGTCGGTCAGCTCGCGGATGACCCGGACCGTGATGGGCCTGACGAACTGTGGGCTCGCCGCGCGGGACAGCCGAACGAGGTCGCCGGCCCTCATCGTCCCGATCGCCGCGCCACCGCTGGCGTGGCCGCCGCCCCGTCGTGACGCGGGCTGGTTCGTGTGTGTGTCCGGCATCTCGCCCCCTGCTCGTTGGGAGGGGCCGCCCCGGAGTGCTCGCCCACGAGGCGGCCCCGCGAACGCGACCGTCGGGTCTCGGGGGGTCCCTGCCGATCGCGCCGTCTCACCGGAACACTGCCAAGGGTTGCGGGCCGAACACACTGCGTAGGAATATCTCCTGTGGACGTCTCGGACGTACTGGAGGAGATACGGATGAACCGCGCAGTGGCTGAGGCCATGTCGAAATCCGGCCTGACCGCCGACCGCCTCGCCGCCCAGATCGGGGTGGATCCCAAGACGGCGGCCAAGTGGGCGAACCCGGGACGGATTCCGCAGACCCGCCACCGGTCGAAGGTTGCCGAGGTCCTGGGCCGCGACGAGGAGGACCTCTGGCCGGACCTGTACAAGCGACGCGAGCCGGCGTGGTTCCGGCCCTGGACGGACGTCGAGCGCGAAGCGGTCGGGCTCCGGTACTACGAATCGGCGGTCGTTCCCGGCCTCCTCCAGACCGAGGCGTACGCACGGGCCGTGCTGAGCAGCGGGCTCTGGGCCGACGACGACCTGGAGGCTCATGTGGAGACCCGCCTGCGCCGGCAGGCCGCCGTCTTCGACCGGCCCCGCCCGCCGTTGAGCGTCTTCGTCATCGACGAGGCCGCGCTGCGCCGGGGAAGACCCGACCTCATGGCCGACCAGCTCGACCACCTGATGACGCTCGCCGAGCGGCCGGCGGTGATGATCCACGTACTTCCCCTGACGGCGGGTTTCCACCCCGGCCAGGCCGGGCCGTTCGTGATCGCCAGCACGCCCGACGGCGACGAGGTCGGCTACCTCGACGACCAGGCGGCCGGACGCCTCAGTAATGACGTTGCTCCGCTCTGGGCGGTCTGGGATAGCGTGAGGTCGTTAGCGCTACCACGAGACCTGACCATCGACCTGTTGAGAGCGCGAGCATGGATGACCTGACCAGCGCCCGTTGGCGCAAGAGCACCCGCAGCAGCTCGAACGGTGGCAACTGCGTCGAGGTGGCCGACAATCTGCCCGGAGTCGTGCTGGTGCGCGACACCAAGGACCGGGACGGCGGCACGTTGGCCTTCGAGCCGGCGGCCTGGGCGGGCTTCGTCCGGCTGGCGAGGGAGATCGGCCCGGTCGGCTAGGTCCCGCTCGGTGGGCTGGGTCCCGGCCTGTCACGCGCTGCGCCACCGCACCAGACGCGACCGGCTACGCGGCGACGATCTCGGTTCTTCGGCGGCGCCCGGGTCACAACGCCCGGTCACGTCAGCGGCGGCCACGTCGGCCTCGCCGGCGCGGGCGGATCACCCCGGGCAGGCCGACCGACGGCCAGCCGTCCAGCTCGGACGGGGGTACGCCGCGCCGGAGCAGGTCGTCCAGCAGCACCGCGAGCGAGTAGTCGGGGTGCAGGCTGAGCGTGCGTTCGAGCGCGACCGCCGCCAGCGCCCCCTGCCCAGCCCGCCAGGCCGCGAACACCAGCAACGCGCCGGGCGCGGCGGCCAGCTTCGGCTCGGCCCGGCGCAGCAGATCGGTCCAGAGGGCGATGTCCCGGTCCCGACCGTCGGTGCGTTCCCAGGCGTGGTCGCGGACCGGCAGGTGGGTCATCAGCAGGCACAGCCAGGCCACCTCGTCGTCGTCGAGCCGTTCGTCACGCCGCTGCCGACGCTGGGCCTCGCGCACCGCCGCCACCCCGGCGGCGCGCAGCGCCCGGTCGCCGAGCAGGTCACCTGCGGGTGCCTGGTCGATCAGCTCGGCCATCCGCTGCTCGGCGCGGGCGGTGGCCGCACCCGCCGCGTCCGGGGCCGGCCGTCCATTGGTGCCACCTGCGCGACCAGGGCGGCCCGGTCGGGGAGTGCGACCTGCCCGGCGAAGACCGCCGAGGCGGCGATCCGGTTGGCGGTCAGGTCGTAGCGGCGACCCTGCGGCGGGCAGCAGTCGGGCTCGGTGCAGAGGTAGGACCACCACCGACCGTCGGTGACCCGCAGCGCGTCGAGCACCTTCATCCCGGTCGCGCTCACCGCGGCGCGCAGCGCGTCCACGGCGGGCGTGACCCGATCGGGCGACCCGTAGCCGACGACGGTGGCGGCCTCCGCGCCCTGCCGGCTGAGCACGCCGGCCAGGTGCTGGGCCAGGTCGACCGGATCGGTCGCCGGGTCGGGCAGGTCCATCCGGGCGGCGAAGACGATCTGCCGGCCGAGCAGTGCCACCGCGACCACGCTGTCGGCCGGGTGGAAGCCGAGCAGGTACGGCACAGCGGCGATCAGGTCGGCGGGTGAGCGGACGGCGAGCTGCGGGCGTTCGGTCGAGGTCATGTCGGGAGCCTGCGACGGGGCAGACCCCCTCCGCCGCCCCTGTGGATGACACGCGGCTTATCCACAGTTACGCAACGTGTTTTTCCTGCTCAGGCCGGAGTACGGCGGTCGGAAAGGGCTCGATGTCCGTGGGCGGCACCACGCTGTCGCACTGAGCGGTTACCGTGCGCTGATGGACCTGGCGTACCTGCGCGCGCACCCGGCACACCTGCCGACCTTCCGGACCCATCAGCGGCTCCGGGAGACGCCGGTCGCCGGTGGCGACAGCTGCGATGCCGCCCGGCTCACCCTGGACGACGGTCACTCCGTCTTCGCCAAGTCCTGGCCCGAACGGGCGACCGACCGGTTCCGGAGGGCTTCTTCGAGGCCGAGGCCGCCGGGCTGCGCTGGCTGCGGGAGGCCGACTCGGTGGCCGTACCCGAGGTGATCGTGGAATTGCCGGAGCTGCTGGCGCTCGACTGGGTGGAGCCCGGCGAGCCGACGCCGGAGGCCGCGGAGCGCTTCGGCCGGGAGCTGGCCGGGCTGCACCGGGCGGGCGCGGCCACCTTCGGTGCGGCCTGGCCCGGCTTCATCGGCTCGCTCCCCCAGGACAACACCCCCACCGACGGGCAGTGGTCGACGTGGTTCGTCGAGCGGCGCCTCGCCCCCTACCTGCGCCGCTCGGTGGACCGTGGTGCGCTGAGCGGCGCCGACGCCACTCTGGTCGAGCAGGTGTTCGGCCGACTCGAAGGGTTCGGCGGCGACGAGCCGCCGGCGCGCATCCACGGTGACCTGTGGCCGGGCAACGTGCTGTGGGGGGCCGACGAGCGGGCCTGGCTCGTCGATCCGGCCGCGCACGGCGGGCACCGGGAGACGGATCTCGCCCAGCTCACACTCTTCGGCGGCCTCCCCCACCTGGACCGGGTGCTGGCCGCCTATCAGGAGGGCTGGCCGCTCTCGGACGGCTGGCGCGACCGGGTGCCAGTGCACCAGCTGCACCTGCTGCTCGTGCACACCGCGCTCTTCGGCAGCGGATACCGAGATGTGGTCGTCCAGACCGCCCATGCCGTCCTGGGTCGGGCCGAGCGCGCTACGGTCGACAGGTGAGCCTCGCCCCGGGAGCCGACGGCGTCCTCGTCGACCGGTACGGCCGCGTCGCTCGGGACCTGCGCGTGTCCCTCACCGACAAGTGCAACCTGCGCTGCACCTACTGCATGCCGGCCGAGGGGCTGCCCTGGCTGGCCGGCCCCGAGCTGTTGACCGACGAGGAGATCGTCCGGCTGGTCCGGGTGGCCGTTGAGCGGCTCGGTGTGACCGAGGTGCGGTTCACCGGCGGTGAGCCGTTGATCCGACCCGGGCTGGTCGACATCGTGACCGCGGTCGCCGCCCTGGATCCCCGCCCCCGGGTCTCGCTGACCACGAACGGCATCGGTCTGGACCGGCTGGCTCCGGCGTTGCGCACGGCCGGCCTCGATCGGGTGAATGTCTCACTCGACACCCTGGATCCGGGCCGGTTCACCACGCTCACCCGCCGCCCCCGCCTGGACGCGGTGTTGGCCGGCCTCGCCGGGGCGGCCGCCGCCGGCCTCAGCCCGGTGAAAATCAATTCGGTGCTGATGCGGGGGGTCAACCAGGACGAGGCACCGGCGCTGCTCCGCTTCGCCCTTGACCACGACTACCAACTGCGCATCATCGAGCAGATGCCGTTGGACGCCCAGCACGGTTGGGCCCGGGAAACGATGGTCACCGCCGAAGAGATCCTGGCGTCCCTGCGTACCGCCTTCGACCTCAGCCCCGACCCGGCCGAGCGTGGCGCGGCACCGGCGGAGACCTGGCTGGTCGACGGCGGCCCGGCCCGGGTCGGGGTGATCGCCAGCGTCACCCGCCCCTTCTGCGGGGACTGCGACCGCACCCGGCTGACCGCCGACGGCCAGGTCCGCGCCTGCCTCTTCGCCACCGAGGAGTCGGACCTGCGCGCGGCGCTCCGCGCCGGAGCGGACGACGACGAGCTGGCCCGCCGCTGGCGCACCGCGATGTGGGGCAAGCGGGCCGGGCACGGCATCGACGACCCGACCTTCCTCCAGCCGACCCGCCCGATGTCGGCGATCGGCGGCTGAGCATGGAGTCGACACCGCTGACCGTTCGCTACTTCGCGGGCGCCGCGCCGCCGCCGGGCGGGCCGAGGAGGTCCTGACCGAGGTGCGGTCGCTCGACGACCTCACGGTCGAGCTGACCAGGCGACACGGCGACCGGCTCGCCGTGGTGCTGCGGGTGGCGAGTTTCCTGGTGGACGGCGTCACCTGTCATGATCGTCGGGCACCCCTGCCGGCCGGGGCCACGATCGATGTCCTGCCCCCGTTCGCGGGCGGCTGAGGGAGGCGCACAGATGATGGCGGTTCTGGGGTTCGTGGCTGTCCTGGCGCTGGCCACCGGCCTCATCCACCTCTACCTGTGGAAGCGGCTGGTTCGGGACACCACCACCCCGGGCCGGTGGCGGCGGGTCGGCGGCATCGCCGCTCTGGTGCTGGCGCTGCTGGTGCCGATCACCATGGCCGGCACCCAGGCCGGCCTCTACTGGCTCGCCTGGCCGGGCTACCTGTGGCTCGCGCTGATGTTCTACCTGCTGATCGTGCTGGTCGTGCTCGAAGTCCCGATGCTTGTCGCCCGGCTGGTGCTGCGCCGCCGGTGGTCGCCGCCGACGCCGACCACCGCCGCGCCCGA
>NZ_JAEVHL010000274.1 GCF_016803395.1 Micromonospora tarensis
CGGGCCGGCGCCGGTCGCGGCGCGTCGCCGGTGGCTGCGCCCGGTGGGGTACGCGGCGGTGGCCTCGCCGTGCTGCCGCTCTTCCCCCGCCCGCTGCCCGCCCAGCCAGATCGACCCGCCGCCGCACTTCATCAGCGCGGGCGGCTGGCGGCCGTACGTGCCGGCGGGTCGCACCCTGGTGCCGGTGCCGATCCCGAGCAACGTGCACGGCCTGCCGACGCTGCGCTGGAGCGCGCTGACCGGGCAGGAGTTCCCGGTGCCGGGCGGTTACTTCATCGGCCCGAACGAGCTGGGCGAGGGGGTCTTCGGCGCGCCGAACCGACCCACCAGCAGCCTCATCTACTCCACCATGGACAGTGGCGCGGTTCCGGTGCTGACCGAGGAGAACCGCCGGCAGGCCGTCGAGGACCTGCGGTTCTGGCGGGCGTCGGTGGTGGTGCTCGGGGCACACCCGAGCGAGGCGGTGCTGCGCGAGCTGGTCACCGGCCTGCTCGGGCCGGCGCAGCGGGTCGACGACGTCTGGGTGTGGGACGTCCGCGCCCTGGTGGGTTAGCTCAGCCGGCCCGGTCCCGGACGTCCCACAGCCACCCACCGTCGACCGGACGACCCGGGCCGAGCAGGTCGTCGACGGTTCGGCGGACCGGGTCACCGTGCTCCAGCCAGCCGAGCACGACCACCGCGGCGCGCCAGTGCCGCACGGTCCTCGACGGCCTGGCGCCGGTCCGCGTCGGTGAGCACCGGCACCGCGCCGGTCTCGGCCACCCGGCGGAGCAGCACCGACGTGGGCCGGTCCGGCGCGCCCCACCGGGCCGCCGGGTCGTCCGGACCGCTGGGCCCGATGAAGTAGCCGCCCGGCGCGGTGAAGGCCAGACCGGTACGGGCCGACCAGAGCATGACCGGGCTACGCCCGGCGCCGGTGACCGGCGGCACCGCGACCACCGTCCGGCCGGGCGGCACCAGCGCACGCCAACCACCGTCGCTGACGAACGCCGGCACCGGCGCCACCGGCACCACCCGGATCGGCGTCGGGACCAGGGGCAGCAACGCGGCGGTGACCGCGCCGGCCCACAGCAGCCGCACCGGCGGGCCCGACGCGACCATCGACCCGGGCGCGGCCCGGACCCGGTCCAGGGAGAGCGCCACCAGCACACCCAGCACCGGTACGCAGACCAGCGCGAACCGGGCCGGCACCGCGAGGTCGAGCAGCGGCAGCGCGGCGACCAGCCGGTACGGCCCCGGAATGGCCGTGGCGTTGCCGTCCACCCGCAGTTCGTTACCGAGCGACAGCAGCGCGAAGACCACGCCACAGCCGGCCAGCGCCCGGACCAGTGGTCGTCGCCACTGCCAGATCACGATCACCACAGCGAGCACCAGCAGGCCCGGGCCGAAGAACGAGTTCTCCTCGGTCGGGTTCGGCGCGAGCAACCCCGGCAGCCAGTCGTCACCGAGCACCGTCTGCCGGGCCGAGGCGGGAAACGACGCGGCGTCCAACTGGAAGCCGTGCGTGGCGAACGCCATTCCGGCGTAGTGCTGCGGGCCGTGGAACTGGAACCACAGCGGGTACGCCAGCAGCAGCACCGCCACCCCGGCCGCCACCGCCAGCCGGCCGAGGAGCGCCGGCGCGAGCCGCCGGGCGGCCACCCGGTCGGCGAGCGCGTAACCCAGCGCGAAGACCCCGGCCGCGAGCGCCAGGAAGACCAACACCTCCTCGCCGATGAAGACCTGCCAGACGAGCAGCAGCCCGAGGCCGACACCGGAGCGCACCACGCGGCGGCGCGCCGCGTCCGTGCCGGGTCGGAACACCAGGGCGAGGATCGGGGGCACCAGGAACTGGGCGGCGATGTGCGGGTGCGCACCCGCCTGGGCGACCATGCCCGGTGCGAAGCCGCAGACCAGCCCGCCGACGGCGGCTGCGGACCGGCTGTTGACCAACCGGCGGCGCAGCAGCGCGTACCAGGCGACAGCGGTTCCGGCCAGGCAGCAGACGACCACCACACAGAACGCCACCTGCGAGCCGAAGAGCACTGTGACCGGGGTCAGCGGGACACCCAGGCCGAGCACCGAGGTGTTCGCCATCAGGTTGACCCCGTCGGGTGCGTTCAACCCGGCGCTGTAGAGCGGATTCTCCCCCTCGACGACGGCGTGGGCCGCGTGGGCCAGCATCCACTCGAAGAGAATCTGGTCACCGGCCTGGTGGAACAGCCGCCACGGGTGACCCCACTGCCCGCTGGTCAGCACGACGGCGAGGCCCAGGTAGCCGGCCACCACCAGCAGGTGTGCCGGCCAGGCCGGCCGGGACGTGCCGACCGGCGCCGGGGACGAGGTGGTCGGGGACGTCGTCCCGGTGGTCATCAGACCGAGCGGTCGCTGAGCGCCCGGACGTCCCAGACCCAGACATCCAACTCCTGACGACCCGGGCCGACCAGCTCCTCGACGGTACGCCGCAGCGGCTCGGCGTTCTGCTGGCGCAGCGGCAGCACCAGGATCGCCGCCCGCCAGTGCCGCAGCTCGTCGGTGAACCGCCGCCGCTGCCGGTCGTCGAGCTTCGGCGTACGGCCGGTGGTCGCCACCTCCTCCAGCAGCTGACCCACCCCGCTGGGCCGACCGCCGAACCGGCCGGCGTCACCGGTGTTGCCGTTACGGGGCGCGAGAAAGTAACCGCCGGGGATCTTGAAGTCGAGGTTGGTGGCCGCGGCCCAGCGCATGCCGTGCGTGTTGCCCATGCTGGGCACCGGGATCGGCACCAGCGTCTGGTCCGGCCCGACGTACGCCCGCCACCGGTCGGCGGTGATGAAGTCCGGAACCGGTGGCCGGGAGACCATTCGCAGCGGCATCGGGGCGATCGGCAGCAACGCGAAGGCCAGGCCCGCGGCGGTGAGCGTCCGCACGGTGCGCCGGTCGGCCGGTCGCAGCGCCCAGGCCCGCTCGACGGCGAGCGCGAGCAGCAGACCGACGACCACGCTGGTGATCAGCCCGAACCGGGTCGGCACCACCGCGTCGAGCAGCGGCAGGTGCACCAACCACTGCCACGGCCCGGTGATCAGCTCCCGGTCCCACCAGGAGACCCGCTCGCCGAGGGAGAGCACGGCGAAGAAGATCCCGGTCACCGCGAGCGCCCGCACGATCAGCTCCCGGCGCAGCCAGATCACGATGCCGATGGCGAGCAGCGACAGGCTCCAGCCGAAGAAGGCGTTCTCCTCGGAGTAGTTCGGCGCGAGGTTGATGTTGGCGCGCTGGTTGCCGCCGAGGGTGGGCGAGCCCTGCGCGAAGAAGGCGGCGATGTCGTTGCCGTAGTCCTGCACCGCGTCGCTGAGCCCGTGGTAGGCCATCGGTCCGGCGAACTGCACGTACAGGGGGTAGGCCAGCAGCGCCCCGGCCAGCAGCGCGCAGGTCGCCACGCCGGCGCCCAGGGGCCGCCAGGCCGCCCGCCAGCGCGCCGGCTCCTGGGCGAGCACCGCCAGCAGGAAGACGCCGCACGCCAGCGCCGTGAAGAGCAGGATCTCCTCGTTGATGAACGCCTGTGCGGTGACCAGCAGGGCGAGCAGCGCCCCGTCCCGGACCGGTCGGCGGGACCGGGTGAGCACCAGCACCCGCCAGACGATGAACGGCAGCAGGAACTGGCTGATGATGTTCGGATGCCAACTGGCGTGCGAGAGCATGGCCGGCGAGAACCCGCAGAACCAGCCGCCGACCGCCGCCGCGAGCGGGGTACGCACCAGGTGCCGGGAGAGCACGAGGTACCAGGCCATGGCGGTGCCGGCGAGACCGAGGGTGACCAGCACCACGAAGGAGACCGCCGGCCCGAACAGCAACGTCACCGGAACCATCGGGATGCCCAGCGCCAGCACGGCCGTGTTGGCCATCAGGTTGACGCCGTCCGGGTAGTTGAACTGCTCGGTGTAGAACGGGTACTCGCCGTGCAGCACCACCCGTACCGAGTGGGCGAGGAAGAACTGCACCTGGGCCGGGTCACCGGTGTAGAGCGAGGCCACCCGGCCGGACGGGTCCAGCCAGATCCGGCTGGTCACCCAGACGGCGGCGAGCAGGAACAGCCCGCCCACCGCCAGGTGTTGCCGTCGCCTGGTCCACTGCCGCCGCCGGGTCCACCGCCACCACCGGCTCCGCGTCGGTTCCCCCGGCGCGCTCTCCGGGGACGACGTGGCGGGGGTGTCGCTGTCGGCCTCCACCTGGTCGGCGGAGACATCGGTCAGGGTGGCCGGGCCGGCGACGAGGCCGACAGGTGTGCGGTAGCTCACCGGCTCGTCGGAGTCGGCTGCCGTCTCCGGGTGCGGCGCGGGCAGGGCGCGGGACTCGGCAGGCGTCACAGTCGGCGGAGTCTACCGGAGCAACCAAAACGCACTAAAACCCCGGTGGCGTCCATTGTGGTGGCCGGGGTGACAGCCAACTGGGGCTCGGCACCGGACATCTCGTACTATGACGCTTTCCGACAGCGACGGCGAGGCGATCGGGGGCGGACCAGGTGACTCCAGGCCGTCGGTACGGCAGGGCGCTTCCCGTCCTGCTGGGCGCACTGCTGGCCAGCACGGCCTGTGGCCCGGTCGCCGACCGGAAGCCGCAGGATCTCCGGGTCGGGTACGACAGCCTCGACGGCACCCTCGCGGTGTGGCCACCCCGAGGTGACCTCTCGGGGGATGCCACGGCGACGGCGGCGGTCACCTCGGCGGTCCGCGGTTGGCGGTCGCCGGCCGACGACCGGGTGCACCTGCCCTCGTCCGGCATCCTCTTCTCCGGTCGGGTCGACGGCGCCCCGGTGGCGCTCGTGGCCGCCGACGTGCCCGGCGAAAGCGCCTCCTGGCTGCTGCAACTCACCCGCGACGGCGACCGGTACGCGGTCACCCGCGCCACCGAGTACACCGACCCGGGCTACCTCGTCTACTCCGACGTGCTGCCGGTGCAGACGACCGGCGGCCGGCGCTACCTGGTCTCCGCACGGGTGCAGACCCTGCTCGGGCCGGAGGATCGACGGTTGGCCATCGCGGACGGCCTGAGCGCCCCGGTGGACGTACCCGCCTGCACGGCGGTCGGCGTCACCGCGACCCTGCGGACCACCGAGTCGCTGCCCCGGGGCCGGGCCGCCGACCGGCTGCTCGACCTGGGCACCGGCACCGTCGACCCGCGCTACCCGCTGGTCCGCGACGAGTCCGGCACCGGTCGGCGGGCACTCACCGGCCTGGACACCTGCGTGCTGGCCGGCGACCGGGGGCCGTTCGGCAGCATTCCGCGCCGGATCGGGGACCGGGACGCCCCGCGCTCGGTGCCGACGTCCTGGCCGATGGCGAAGCTGACGGTGCGCTCGCTCGGGGAGGTCGCCCTCGGCGGCGGTGCGGCGGCCGAGTTGCAGCAGCTCAACTGGGACACCGACGCGGGCGCGATGACCGCGGTGGTCTACCGGCCGGCCGACGGGAGCACGCCCGTGGTGTCACCCGCCGACCGGGCCACCCCGTTGCAGGCGTACGAGTTGCCGGTGCCCGGTCAGCCGCTGGTGGTGCTGAGCTGGCGACCCACCCGGGACAGCTCGCTGTCCGTCCCGCCGGGAACTCCGCTGTTGGTAGAGCGCCCCGGCCTGGCGGTCGTCCCCAGCCCGTCCCGCTCCCAGACCTACAGCCTCGCCAACACCGACAAGACCCACTACCGCTCGGTGAAACCCCGCTGACCCCGCCCGGCGGGCGGCCCACCAGGGCCACCCGCCGTCGTCGTGCCGTGGGTCAGTTCTGCGCGGAGGCGTTGCTGGTGGGGGTCAGCCGGTCCGGGGTGGCGTCCAGGCCGGAGATCCAGCCGGTGACGTCGCGGGCCACGTCCTGGGCGGTCAGGCCCAGATCGGCGAGGATCTGCGCCCTGGTGCCGTGCGGGTGCCAGTCGGCCGGGACACCCAGGTCCTTGAGCGGCACCCGGACGTCGGCGTCGCGCATCGCCTGGGCGAGCGCGTCGCCCACCCCGCCGACCCGGACGCCGTCCTCGACGCTCACCACGAGCCGGTGGCGGGCGGCCAGCTCGACCAGCTCCGCCGGGATCGGGCGCACCCAGCGGGGGTCGACGACGGTGACGCCGTAGCCCTGCTCGGCGACCCGGGCGGCCACCTCCATACCGAGCTGGCCGAACGAGCCGACGGCGACGAGCAGCACGTCGGTACGGGCCGACTCGGCCAGCACGTCCACAGTGCCGACCCGGCGCAGCGCCGGCAGGTCCGCGGCGACCGCGCCGGTCGGGAAACGGAGCACGGTCGGGCCGTTGTCGACGGCCACCGCCTCGCGCAGCTCCTCCCGCAGCGTGGCGGCGTCGCGGGGAGCGGCGATCCGCAGCCCGGGCACCACCCCGAAGACCGACATGTCCCAGATGCCGTAGTGGCTGGGGCCGTCCGGGCCGGTGATCCCCGCCCGGTCCAGCACGAAGGTCACCGGCAGCTTGTGCATCGCCACGTCCAGCAGTACCTGGTCGAAGGCGCGGTTGAGGAAGGTGGCGTAGACCGCGACCACCGGGTGCAGGCCGCCCAGCGCCAGCCCGGCCGCCGAGGTGGCGGCGTGCTGCTCGGCGATGCCCACGTCGTACACCCGCTCGGGGTACTTGCGGGCCAGCTTGGCGATGCCTGTCGGTTCGGCCATCGCGGCGGTGATGCCCACCACGTCCGGGCGCTCGTCGGCGACGGCCAGCAGCTCGTCGGCGAAGACGTGCGTCCACTTCACCGACGGGGCGGCCAGCAACGCGCCGGTCTCGACGTCGAAGGCGCTGCTCGGGCCGTGCAGGCAGTCGGCGTCGTCCTCCTCGGCGGGGCGGTAGCCGTAGCCCTTGCGGGTGACCGCGTGCACGATCACCGGGCCGCCGAAGTTCTTCGCCGCGCGCAGCGCCGCCTCGACCGCCGCCACGTCGTGCCCGTCCACCGGGCCCACGTACTTGATGCCGAGGTCCTCGAACATGGCCTGCGGGGCGACCGCGTCCTTGATGCCCTTCTTGACCGCGTGCAGCACCTCGTACATCGGCTTGCCGACCAGCGGGGTGGAGCCGAGGGCGTCCTTGACGGTGTCCAGGACCTTCTCGTAGCCCGGGTTGAGCCGCAGCGAGGAGAGGTGGTCGGCCAGTCCGCCGATGGTGGGCGAGTAGGACCGGCCGTTGTCGTTGACCACGATCACCAGCGAGTTGCCGGCGGTGGCGATGTTGTTCAGCGCCTCCCAGCACATGCCGCCGGTGAGCGCGCCGTCGCCGACCACGGCCACGACGCTGCGGGACTCGCCCCGCAGGGCGTACGCCTTGGCGAGGCCGTCGGCGTAGGAGAGTGCGGTGGAGGCGTGCGAGTTCTCGATCAGGTCGTGCTCGCTCTCCGCCTGGCTGGGGTACCCGGAGAGACCACCGCGCTGGCGGAGCTTGTCGAAGCCGGCCTGCCGCCCGGTGAGGATCTTGTGCACGTACGCCTGGTGGCCGGTGTCGAACAGGAGCCGGTCGCGGGGGGAGTCGAAGACGCGATGCATGGCGAGCGTCAGCTCGACCACACCGAGGTTGGGCCCGACGTGCCCGCCGGTGCGGGAGACCTTGGCGATCAGGAAGTCCCGGATCTCGGCGGCGAGGACGTCCAGTTCCTCGCCGGACATCCGCTTGACGTCCTGTGGACCGCGGACCGTCCCCAGCAGCCGGCCGTGGTTGGCCGTGTCCTCTTCAACACTCATGACCGGAGAGTCTATCGGCCATCCGATAGTCCGCAGCCTGGCCCGAGCCCGGATTACGGAGCTGCCCGGCCGGTGGGCGTCGTCCGCCCCCTCGGTCGGGTGCCGACGGCCGCCGACCGGCGGTCGGTCGCGTACCTGGTCAGACCCGGCCGGTGGGGCGCGTCAACGCTGGTTCGGCGGGAGCAGCAGGCCGACCTGCTCGACGTGCTGTGTCATGGGGAACAGGTCGAAGCCGCGCAGCGCCGCCAGCCGCCAGCCGAGGCCGGCGAAGGTACGCACGTCGCGGGCGAAGGCGGCCGGGTCGCAGGCCGACGTACGCGACCGCCCGTGGGC
>NZ_JAEVHL010000275.1 GCF_016803395.1 Micromonospora tarensis
CCGGCGTGCGGCCGGCCGCCGACCGTCGGCTGCTGATCGGGGTGCTGGTCGCCGCCGCCGTGGCCGCCGTCTCCGCCGGGGTGGCCGGCACCGGGGTCAGCGTCTCGTGGTGGATCCCGGCGGTGGCCGGACTGCTCGCGGCGGTCGGCGGGATCCTGCTGGTGCGTCAGGCCTGGCTGGGTGGCCCGGTGTCCACCCCGGCCGCCCCGGCGCCCACCGCGGTGCAGTCGGCGTACGCGCTGGCCGTCTCGGCGCTGGTCGGCATCTCCTCGTTCTTCATGGCCCGCAACACCCCGGACGACGTCTACTACGTCGGCAAGTCGGTCTGGATCGCCGAGCGTGACCTGATCCCGCTCAACGACTTCCTCTTCTCCGAGAACGTGCTGCCGGCCATGGGCTCGCAGCCGCCGATCCCGTCGATCGAGGTCTTCGACGGCGCGTTCGCCAACGTCGTCGGCATCCACGCCAGCTCCGCCCTCTGGTACGTACTGCTGCCGATCATGGGGATGATCGCGGCGCTGGCGCTCTGGCGGCTGACCCACCGGTGGCCCCGCGTCGACAGCTGCTCGCCTTCACCGTGGCGATCGCGTACCTGTACCTCGTCGCCGGCGACGACGCCGCGCTGGGCACGTTCCACCTGCTCCGGCTGCACGAGGGCAAGGGCATGTTCGTCTCGGCGGTGATCCCGCTGATGTGGCTCTACCTGACCGAGTGGTTCGACACCCGGTCGCGACGCAGCCTGCTGCTCATCGTGGCGCTGTCGATCACCGCGATCGGCCTCACCAACACCGCGGCGATCATCCTGCCGATGCTGGTCGGCGCCGCCGCCTTCGCCATGCTGCTGGTCGGCCGCTGGAAGGCCGCCATCGTCGCGGCGGTCGCCGCCCTCGCGTACCCGATCGGCTCGCTGGTGGTCTCCCGCCTGCTGCTCGGCGGGATGACCGCGACCGGCGCGGACGACGCCTTCTTCGACGCGGCGTCCACCTACCGGCGGACCCTGCTGTTCGGTGTGGTGGGGGTGATCAGCGGGCTGGCGCTGTGGTGCGGCGCCCTGCTCGCCCGGCGGCGGACGCCCGCCCTGCTCGCCGCCGGTGCCACACTGGCGATGAGCGTCATGCTGGTGCCCGGCGTCCTGGAGGTGCTGAGCGCGTTGAGCGGCATCTCGGTGGTGCTCTGGCGGGTGCCGTGGCTGCTCGCCCTGCCGACGCTCATCGGCCTGCTCTGCACCGTGCGCGTGCCGGCGCCGACACCGGCGCTGCGCCGCGCGGCGGCCGGCGGGATCGCGGTGCTGCTGGTCGCCTCGTTCGCGCTGTTCGCCACCCCGATGTGGTCGTCGAAGAGCTGGGTCGACGTGCACGGCCGACGACCTGGAAGCTTCCGCAGCAGCGTCAGGCGATCGCGTTCTGGATCAAGGGTCTGGACCGTCCGCGGGGCATGCTGCTCGCGCCGAAGACCATCATGCGCACCACGCCGATCGTCACCAGCGAGGTCCGGGTCGTCCTGCCCCGTGACTTCTACCTCGTCGAGTACAACCTCACCTCCCAGTTCGCCAAGGACCGACTGCTGCTGTCCGGGTTCGCCGACGGCACGGCCAGCCCGACGCCGGCCGAACTCACACCGGCACTGGACCGCCTGGAAGTTGGCACCATCTGCGTCTACAACGGCAACCGGTACGCCCGCGACACCGCGCCGCAGCTCGGCTACCAGGAGTTCGCCAAGCGCAGGGCGCCCGGGGCGATGACCTGCTTCCGGCGGGTCGACTGAGCGACCGCACGACTGTCGAACACCCGACCCCGGGACGGCGTCGGGTGCGCCGAGGCACGGAACTTTGACCGAATTGGTGCGGGATACCCGAGCGACACCGGGCTGTTCCTTCGCGTTAAGGTCGCAGTCACGCGCAGCCGACTGCGGTTGCCTTGCTGCGCGACGGGGAGTGACGTCGGCCCATCACGGGCACAGCCCACAACGAATCTCGTAGGGAGCGAACTCGCTTGTTCGGCACGTTGACAGGACGCCTCGGAGTGGCCGCCCACAGTGCGCTGCTGGTACTGGCCTACCTGGTCATGCTCGTCGGTGGCGTATTCGGTTGGGTCGGCCTGTTCGCCGTCGCCGGGCTGGCCGCCATCATCGGCGAGTTCGCCGTCGCCCGCTGGTCACCGCCGTCGCAGCTGCTGCTGGAGAAGGTGGGCCTGCACTGGTCGTACCGGCAGCTGACCCGGGACCTCGCGGCCGTGTTGCTCGTCGTCGCCGAGGTGCGGCTCAGCGGCGGCGAACTGACAGTGCTGCTGGTGCTGCCGGCCGCGGTGTGGGTCGTGTCGGTCTTCGCCGGGGCGCTCTCCACCATGATCGAGCGGCGTAACCCGCTCTCCGCCATGGTGCGCAACATCGACCTGGGCCCGCTGTCCAGCGCTCCCACGCCGCCGGCCTGGGCGGCGGCGGTCGCCGGGGACCGGATGCCCCTGCTCAACCTGCTGCTGGTGCCGGCCGCGGTGGCCGCCGCGGTGCGGCACGACCCGACGCCGTTCTTCGTCGCCGCCGCGGTGTCGGTCGTGGCGACCGGCGTGGTGGGCGCCATCATCGCGCTGACCTGGCTTCGGGGCCGGGGTGCGGGGCAGGGCCCGCTGCTGCCAGCCGTGCAGCGCTGGCTGGACAGCTACCGGCCGGAGGTGGCGCTCTACTTCGCCGGCCCGGCCAAGGACGTCTACCAGGCCAACATGTGGCTCGCCCCGACCGAGGCGCTGCGGCAGCGCGCGGTGGTGCTGATGCGCAGCCGGGAGGCGTTCCTGGAGCTGGCCGACACCCGACTGCCGGTGATCTGCGTGCCGGCCGGCGTCGACTTCATGAACCTCGACCTCGGTGGCGTCCGGGCCGCGCTCTACGCCGCGAACGTCGGCGCGAACATCCACATGCTCCGCGAGCCGGGCACGAAGCACGTCTTCGTCGGGCACGGCGACAGCGACAAGCAGGCCAGCGTCAACCCGTACAGCAAGGTGTACGACGAGGTCTGGGTCGCCGGCCTGGCCGGTCGGGAGCGTTACGCGCGGGCCGGTGTGGGCGTGCTCGACTCGGACATCGTCGAGATCGGTCGGCCGCAGCTGGCCGGGGTGCACACCTTCGGCGCCGAGTCGGTGGACCGGCCGTTCACGGTGCTCTACGCGCCCACCTGGGAGGGCTGGCTCGACGACGACCCGTACCACACCTCGCTGGTGCTGATGGGTGAGCGGATCGTCAAGCACCTGCTCGCCACCAACCCCCGACTGCGCCTGATCTACAAGCCGCACCCACTGACCGGGTCGCGGTCCAAGGCCGCCCGGGCCGTGCACGAGCGGATCGTCGCGGCGATCCGGGCCGCCGGGGGCAACCCCGACGCGTCCTCCCTGGACGGCACCGCGCACCTGGTGGTCACCGGGCGCACGCCCGGGCTGTTCGACTGCTTCAACCAGACCGACCTGCTGATCAGCGACGTGTCCAGTGTGGTCTCCGACTTCGTGCAGAGCCAGCGGCCGTACGTGGTGGCCAACCCGGCCGGCCTGTCCGAGGACGACTTCCGCCGGGAGTACCCGACGGCTCGGGCCGCGTACCTGCTCTCCAAGGACTGCGGCGAGCTGGAGAAGATCGTGACGGTGACCCGGGCCGGTGACGACCCGATGACCGAGGCCCGCCGGGACCTGAAGACCTACCTGCTCGGCCCCGCCGAGGCGAACCCGATGGACCGGTTCCAGGAGGAGATCAGCCGCCTCTGCCGCTGAGCCTCACCTGCGACACCGCGCCCGGCCCGACACTCTCGGGCCGGGCGCGACCGTTCTCAGGCCAGCAGGGCGGCCACCGCGTCGGCGACCGGGATGTCCGCCGGCAACGCCCGCGCCGCCACCACCGCCGTGACCGGCAGCGGGCCGTACAGGTGCGGGAAGAGCTGCCCGCCGCGCGACGGCTCCCAGCGCAGCGCGTCACCCAGTCGCTCCTCCGCCACGCTCAGCAGGGTCAGGCCGGTCGCGCCGGTGAAGTACCGCCGCGCCGTCTCCACCACCTGGTCACCGCCGGAGAGGTGGATGAACCCGTCCTGCCGGTCCACGGCGGAGCCGGCGACGGCGCCGGCGGCGAGCGCGTCGTCCCACTCCGTGCTCGGCAGCAGTTTGTAGATCACCATGGCAGCCTACGGGGGCCCGGTCGGCGCGCCCGCCCGGTTTTCCCCGGTACCGCCGCGCCCGTCGCCCCTCGCCGGGCATGCTCAGGTCAAGGGCCGCGGAGGGATGGACGATGCAGAGCTACGACGACGACTGGACCGACAGCCAGCGCGCGCTGTACGACGAGTGCTACCGCGCCGGCGGCGAGTGGGCCGAGGACCCGGACACCCCGTCCGATGACGTCCAGCACGTGATCAACCTGGCCGAGGCGGACGACGACGCCTTCGACGATGCCGAGATCGACTATCCGCCGTTGGTCGACGCGGTCACCCAGGCCGGCGGGGTCACCGTCACCAGCGTGCCGGCCAGCCACGCGGACCCGGGCTTCCGTGGCTTCACCGACGGCGTCCGGGACGCCACCGCCGACGACGTCTTCGGCCTGTAACCCGCCCACCGCTGACAGGCGGCCTCCCGCCGCGCGCGTGCTTCTGCCACCATTCGCAGGACAGCGCTGCGAGGGACGGGGGCACGGGTGCGGATCCTGCTGGTGGAGGACGACCGCCGGGTGGCCGCCGCGCTCTCCTCCGCCCTCACCCGCCGTGGGTACGAGGTCGAGCACGCCGCCACCGTCGCCGCCGCGCTCTCCGCCGCCCCGTGTGACCTGGTGCTGCTCGACCTGACGCTGCCCGACGGGGACGGCACCGACCTGTGCCGGGAGCTGCGCCGGCGCAGCAGCCAGCTCGGCATCATCGCGGTGACCGCCCGGGGCGAGGAACGCGACCGGGTGCTGGGCCTGCGCCTCGGCGCGGACGACTACGTCGTCAAGCCGTTCTCGATGGTGGAGTTGCAGGCCCGGATCGAGGCGGTGCTGCGCCGCGCCGCGAACGCCGCGCCCCAGCGGCACCTCATCACGGCCGGGCCGGTACGCATCGACGTGGCCGCGCGGACGGTGACCGTGGACGGCCGCGCCGTCACGTTGACCCGCAAGGAGTTCGACGTGCTCCTCTCGCTGGCCCGCCAGCCCGGGGTGGCGGTGCCCCGCGACCGCATCCTGCTCGACGCCTGGGGCACCACCTGGGCCGACCGGCACACGGTGGAGGTGCACATCGGGTCGCTACGCGGCAAGCTCGGCGACCCCCGCCTGGTGGAGACCGTGCGCGGCGTCGGCTACCGGCTGCGCGACGCGTGAGGGGCTGACGTGCGCCGTCGACTGGTGATCAGCTATCTGCTCCTGATGGTTCTCGTCCTCCTCGCGTTGGAAACGCCGCTGGCCGCCACCATGACCAGCCGGGAGACCGAACGGGTGCGCGCCGACCGGCTCGCCGACGCCACCCGGTTCGCCTCGTTGGCCGGGCCGGCGTTGCGCGACGGCGGGCCGGGTCCGATCGAGTCCGAGCTGACCAGCTACGACGACCTGTACGCGATCGGCGCGGCGATCGTCGACCGGGACGGCAGGACCACCGTCTCGTCGCCGAGCTGGCAACCCGGCCCGGGCACGGGGACGGTGCTGGACACCGCGCTCTCCGGCCAGCAGACCAGCGCCCCCGAGTCGGTCTGGCCCTGGATGACCGCGCCGCTGGCGGTGGCGGTGCCCATCAACGACGGTGGCGAGGTCCTCGGCGCGGTGGTGATCGTGACGCCCTCCGCCCCGATCCGCCGCGCTGTCGTGGTGTGGTGGCTGCTGCTCGCCCTGGCCGGTCTGCTCGCCGTGCTGGCCTGTGTGCTCACCGCCTTCGGGCTGGCCGGTTGGGTGTTGCGCCCGGTCACCGAGCTGGACGCGGTCACCCACGAGATCGCCGAGGGCGACCGGGGCGCCCGGGTGCAGCACCGCCTCGGCCCGCCGGAGCTACGCCGCCTCGCGGCCAGCTTCAACCACATGGCCGACGTGGTCTCCGACGTGATGGACCGGCAGCGCGCCTTCGTCGCGCACGCCAGCCACCAACTGCGCAACCCGCTCACCGCGCTGCGGCTGCGGGTGGAGGAGCTGGGCCCCAGCCTCACCGACCCGGACGGGCGGGCGGAGCACCGGCTGGCGCTTGAGGAGACCGACAGGTTGGCGTTGGTCCTCGACGCGCTGCTCACCCTCGCCCGGGCCGAACGGGAGGAGAACGAGCGGGTCACCGTGGACGCGGCAGCGGTGGCCGCGTCCCGGGTGGCCGCGTGGGCGCCACTGGCCCGGCACCGTTCGGTCGCGTTGCGGCTGGCCACGACCCACGCCCCGGCGTACGCCCAGACCGTGCCGACCGCCGTGGACCAGGCCCTGGACGCGCTCATCGACAACGCGGTGAAGTTCAGCGGGGCGGGCGGCGCGGTGACCGTGACGGTGAGCCGGCGCGACGGCGGGGTGGCGCTGGAGGTGCGCGACTCCGGCCCGGGCATGACCGAGAGTCAGCTCGGCCAGGCGACCGAGCGGTTCTGGCGGGCGCCGGACGCGCAGAACGTGGACGGCGCCGGGCTCGGCCTGACCATCGCCGCCGTGCTGGTGGACGCGTCGGACGGGCGGCTCACCATGCGCCCGGGGCGGTCGCGGGGCTGGTCGCCGCCCTGTGGTTCCCGGCGCCCGACCCTGACCCGGCCGCCGAGCCGGTGGACCAGGACGCGGCCGCCGACCGGCGACCGAGCCCGGCGCGCTGAGGGCCGGTCGTCACGGTTTGGCGGCGCGGTACCAGGCGGCGGCCCCGGGGTGCAGCGACAGCGGCGCGGTGACGATCGCCGAACGCGGGCTCATCCGCCCCGCCGCCGGATGCGCGGCGGCCAGCTCGGCCCGACCCTCCATCAGCAGCCGGGTCACCTCCCGGACCAGCGGCTCGGGCAGGTTGGCCCGGACGATCAAATAGTTCGGGTCGGCGACGGTGGTCACCGCGTCCACCCCGTACACCGAGCGCGGGATGTCCCGGGAGACGTAGACCTGGCCGTAGCGGGAGCGCAGCGGCTCGGTCCACTCGCTGAGGTCCACGATCCGTATCGCGCTGGCCCCGGCCAGCTCCTCGATGCCGCGCACCGGCAGCCCACCGGAGAAGAAGAACGCGTCGACCTGTCCGGACCGCAGCGCCGCCACCGAGTCGTCCAGACCGAGGCGCTCGCGGCGCACCTGGTCGCCGCCGAGGTGGGCCACCTCCAGCAGCCGGGTCGCGGTGATCTCGGTGCCGGAACCGGCCGCGCCGACCGACACGCGTCGACCCCGCAGGTCGGCGATCGTGCGGACCGGCCCGCCGCCCGTGGTGACCAGGTGCAGCTGGTCGTCGTACACCCGGGCGACCGCGTCGACCAGCGGGCGGCCCGTGGTGGCGGTGGGCAGCACGTCGGCCTGGGTGAAGCCCAGCTCGGCCCCGCCGGAACCGACGAGGTCGACGTTCTCCGCCGAGGCCGCGGTGACCACCACGCTCGCCCGCACGTCGGGGAGTTCCCGGTTGAGGATCGCCGCCAGCGACTGCCGAACGCGTAGTAGACAGCGGTGGGGCTGCCGGTGGCGATCCGGATCGACGTCGGCTCGCGCGGGGTGTCCCGGCAGCCGGCGACGGCCAGCGCCGCGGTCAGCAGCACCGTCAGCAGGGCCGCCAGCCAGCTGCGGCGACTGGACGAGGTACGACTCACGCGGTGCACTGTGCGCCGTCGGGTCGGCGTACGCAAGCCCGTTGACGCCGGCGGTCAGCAGGCGGCGGCACGTGCCGCCGGCGGGGCCGGGTCGCGGGCCGGGGCCAACTCCGCGCTGCGCACGATGCGCTCCCGGTCGGGACCGCCGGCCACGCTGACCAGGAGGCAGCCGGTGCGCTGGTGCAGCCGGGCCGGCACATCCAGCACGGCGGCGCTGCGGACCAGCACCCCGGCCAGCTC
>NZ_JAEVHL010000276.1 GCF_016803395.1 Micromonospora tarensis
GACGCGGGGCCCAGTGTGGCCGGGTCCGGGCCGGCCGGCGGCTCGGCGGTGACCAGGTCGCTGGGGACCAGGACCACGGCGGTGACGCCGCCCTCCCCGCAGGGGCGCAACCGCACCCGTACGCCGTGTCGGGCCGCCAGCCGGGCCACCACGAACAGGCCGAGTCGGGCGCTCTGCGCCGGATCGAACTCGGGCGAGCTGTCCAGCCTGGTGTTCGCGGTCTCCAGCGCCGCGGGAGACATCCCCAGCCCCTGGTCGGTGATCTCCAGGGCGTACCCGTTGGCTACCCGCTCGCCGCTGACGGTGACCCGGGTGTCCGGCGGGGAGAACGCGGTGGCGTTCTCGACCAGCTCGGCGAGCAGGTGGATGACGTCACCGACCGCCCGCCCCAGCACACCGACCGGCTGTACGGCGGTGATGTCCACCCGTTCGTAGGCCTCGACCTCGGAGATCGCGCCGCGAATCAGGTCGACCATGGCGACCGGGTTTCGCCAACCGCGCCCGGGTGCGGAACCGGCGAGGATGACCAGGTCCTCGGCGTGCCGGCGGAGCCGGGTGGCCAGGTGGTCGACCTGGAACAGCTGGGCGAGGTCGTCCGGGTCCTCGGTGCGCCGTTCCATCCGGTCCAGCAGGTGCAACTGTCGGTGCACCAGGCTCTGGCTCCGTCGGGCGATGTTGAGGAAGACCTCGTTGAGCCCGCGACGCAGGGTGACCTCGTCCACCGCGGCCTGGACGGCGGTGCGTTGCACCTTCGTGAAGGCGCGGCCGACCTCACCGATCTCGTCGTCGCCGTACTCCAGTGGCGGCGCCTCCCGGGAGACGTCGACCTGCTCGCCACGACGGAGCCGGGTCACCACGTCCGGCAGCCGGTGCTCGGCCAGCTCCAGCGCGGCGGTGCGAACGCCGCTGAGCCGCCGGACCAGGGTGCGGCCGACCCGCAGCGCCACCAGCACCGAGATGACCACGGCGACCAGCCCGAGCACCCCGGCGGCGGCCAGCCGGACCAGGATCCCGACCGCCATCGGCACCGAGCGGTCGGTGAGGTCGTCGGCCTCGGCCAGCTCGAAGTCGCGTAGCTGCTGCTGTACGGCGTCGTGGCTGGCCTGCCAGGACGCCGCGTCCACAGGTGGCCGGCCGGACCGGTTGGCGGCGATCAGCGCGTCCTGCATGGCGCGCAGGCTGGTGAAGTCCGAACTCTCCGACAGCCGCTGGTAGGCGACCCGCCCGGCCTCCGGCAGGTCGGCCACCGCGCTCTCGGTGAGCCAGCGCTGGTTGCCGATGGCCTGCACGAGCTGGGCGTGCTCCCCCTGCGCGAACCGTCCGGCGGTGAGGACGCCGGCCAGCACGGCGTCGGTCTGGCCGAGCAGTTCTCGGGAGCGGCCCAGCGAGGTGAGCGCCAGCGCCTGCCGGTTGATGCCGGGGTCGGTCAGGGTCGCCATCCCGGCGAACGCCTGGAAGGCCGCGGAGACCATGCCGCTGTAGAGGCCGAGCGCGCCAGCGCGGTCCATCAGGCGATCGTCGATGAAGTTCCGGCCGGTGGGCAGCGCGGCCAGAGCGGTGAGCAGTCGGTCGACCCGGTCCTCCAGCAGGTCGTCGGCGGCGTCGCGCAGCGGCTCGCCGTTCACCCGACGGCGCAGCTCGGCGATCGCCCTGTCGGTGCGTTGCCGCTGTTCGTCGAGCGCCGGCAGGTCGGCGGTGCCGGCGAGCTGCACCACCGAGAGTCGGCGTTCCCGTTGCAGCTCGGTGACCACGGCCTCGCCGGGGCGACCCAGGTCGTACAGCAGCGTGCGGGCGGAGAGCAGGTTCAGCGCGGGGCCGAAGGTCAGCGTGGTCGCGAAGATCCACAGCGCCAGCAGCGCGGTCACCGGCGCGACGACCAATGCGGTCAGCTTCGAGCGGATCGGCCAGTCGCGGGTTCTCATCAGACCTCGCCCGTACAGGGGTGGCAGGAGGGGCGCCGGCACCGCCGGGCAACGCACTTGCCGGCTGCGCGCCCGGCCGCAACGCCGGGCACCGGCGCGGGCGCCTTGGGCAGGATACGTAATCGGGGGCCGTTGCACTACCGCCCGTCGCGCCGAGATCGACGCTCCGGCATGTGCCGCCTGACAACGATCGGCTCACCGGCCTGAGACCGACCGTCACTGGAATGGCTCAAGTTTGGCTGGTGTCGGTGGGTGCCCCGTCCAGGTCGACGGGTGGCCCCGTCAGGAAAGTGTCCCGGATTGGGATTGGCGATCAGTGTGCGGAGGGAATACCAGGCGACGAAGGAGGAACCCATGTCGTCCACGCAGATAGTCGTCATCGTGCTCGTCGTGCTGGTGGTCGTCGCGGTGCTGGCCGTGGCCGCCCGCTCGCTCAGCCGCCGCCGCGCGCTGCGCAACCGCTTCGGGCCGGAGTACGACCGGGTGGTGGCGGAGCAGGACAGCCGGTCCGCCGCCGAGCGCGAGCTGCGCGACCGGGAACGCCGACACGCCGAACTCACGCTCACTCCGCTCAGTCCGGAGTCCCGGGCCTGGTACAGCGCCGCCTGGGAGGAGATCCAGGTCCGCTTCATCGACTCCCCCGGCGAGACCGTGGGCGACGCGGACGAACTGGTCACCCGGCTCATCGAGGAGCAGGGCTATCCGACCGGCGACTTCTCCGACCAGATCGCCCACCTCTCCGTCGAGCACGCCCGCACGCTCACCAACTACCGGGACGCGCACGAGATCCACCTGCGCAACTCCCGGGGCGAGGCCAGCACCGAGGAGCTGCGGCAGGCGGTCGTGCACTACCGGGCCCTCTTCGCCGACCTGCTGGGCGAGGAGCCGGTCGCCCACCGCACGCCCGAACAGCGCCACCACCCGGACCACGACGCCACGAGCCGCTGAGGAGGCCACCAATGCGCCAGGAAGAGCAGCAGGTGAGCAACGACCACCCTGAGGCCGTCCGCTCCGCGCCCGTGCCGGTAACCCCGGCCAGTGACCGGGCCGGCCGCTCCGACGTCCCCGAGGACGCCCTCGACGACCGGGGCACCTTCGACGACCAGAGCACCCGCCAGCCGACCCACGACACCGACCCGGACGCCGAAGACTCCGACAGGCGTCACCGGCGCGACGACCCCTCCGACGACGAGGGCGGTTTCCACGAGCCGGGGCCGCTGCCCACGGCGTTCGGCGCCACCACGGTCGGCGACGCGGTGGCCGCCTCCGCGCTGGCCAGCCCGCGCCCGCAGGACCAGCCGGACCCGCGGGCCGAACGGACCGCCCAGCCGGGCGACGGCGCCGAGGACGGCGAGCGTGAGGGTCTGCGCGCCGACCCCACCGCCGAACTGCACCGCCGCGACACGGACGTCGACGACGACAGCACCGAGCGGCGCGACGAGCTGACCGGCAGGTCGGGCCGGGCCACCGCCGGCGCGGTCGGTTACGGCAGCGCCGCGCCGGAGATGGTCGACCCGGACGCGGACGGCGAATCGGTCTCCACCGACGAAACCGACACCACGCTGGAGTCCGCCGGGACGTCCCGACCAGTTGGCTCAACCGTCGCGGCCGAACCCGCCACGCTCCTGGAACCGGAGACCGCGCAGGGCTTCCGGGACCGCTGGCGGGACGTCCAGCTGCGGTTCGTCGACGATCCGCAGGGAGCGGCCGGCGAGGCGCAGTCGCTGGTGGAGGAGGCCATTCAGGCACTCTCGTCGGCGCTGGCCGCGCAGAAGAACACGCTGGGTGGGTGGCAGGACGCCGGCTCGGCCGACACCGAGCAGCTGCGGATGGCGGTGCGCAACTACCGGGACTTCCTGGACCGGGTGCTGGGTCGCTGAGTCACATCACCACGAAGGGGCGCCTCGGCCGGACGGTCGGAGCGCCCCTTCGGCGCGCTGAACGCCTCCGGAGACCGCCCAACCAGGCCCGAACGCGGCGGACCCGCCGCCCGAGAGTGAAACCGCGTGAACGGGGTAGTAGGGCGCGCGGACCAACCAGCGCGGGCATCGAAACAGGGGTGACGGGATGGACGGCGGCGGTCTCCGGCTCAACATGAACGGGCTGGACTACCTGATTCTGGCGCTCTACTTCGTCACCGTCCTCGGGGTCGGCTTCGCCGCGCGCCGGGCGATCCGGACCAGCGTCGACTTCTTCCTCTCCGGCCGTTCCCTGCCGGCCTGGGTGACCGGTCTCGCCTTCGTCTCGGCGAACCTGGGCGCCCTGGAGATCATCGGCATGGCGGCGAACGGCGCGCAGTACGGCGTGATGACGGTCCACTACTACTGGATCGGTGCGGTGCCGGCGATGGTCTTCCTGGGCATCGTGATGATGCCCTTCTACTACGGCTCCAAGGTCCGCAGCGTCCCGGAGTACCTGCGGTTGCGGTTCAACCGACCCACCCACCTGCTGAACGCGCTCAGCTTCGCCGTCGCCCAGGTGCTCATCGCCGGCGTGAACCTCTACGCGCTGGCCCTGGTCATGCAGGCGCTGCTCGGCTGGCCGCTCTGGACGGCGATCGTGGTCGGCGCGGCGATCGTGCTGGCGTACATCACCATCGGCGGGCTGTCCGGGGCGATCTACAACGAGGTGCTCCAGTTCTTCGTCATCCTGGCCGGCCTCATCCCGGTCACCGTGATCGGCCTGGTCAAGGTCGGCGGGTGGAACGGCCTGATGGACGCGGTCGGCGACACCAAGCTCGGCGAGGCGGGTCTGCACGCGTGGCAGGACACCGGCAGCACGGCCAACCCGCTGGGCGCGCACTGGATCGGCATCGTCTTCGGCCTCGGCTTCGTGCTGTCGTTCGGCTACTGGACGACGAACTTCGCCGAGGTGCAGCGGGCCCTCTCGGCGAAGAACATGAGCGCCGCCCGACGTACGCCGATCATCGCCGCGTACCCGAAGCTGTTCATCCCCCTGGTCACTGTCATCCCCGGCCTGGTGGCCCTGGTCACGGTGAAGGGCCTCGGCGCGGAGAGCGGCGACCTGCAGTACAACAACGCCATCCCGCTGCTGATGCGCGACCTGCTGCCCAACGGCGTGCTCGGGGTGGCGGTCACCGGCCTGCTCGCCTCGTTCATGGCCGGCATGGCGGCCAACGTGAGCGGCTTCAACACCGTCTTCACCTACGACATCTGGCAGGCGTACATCCGTCGGGACCGGTCGGACGAGTACTACCTGCGGGTCGGCCGGTGGGCGACGGTCGCCGCCGTGGTGATCGGCATCGGCACCGCGTTCATCGCGGCCGGGTTCAGCAACATCATGAACTACATCCAGGCGCTCTTCTCGGTCTTCAACGCGCCGCTCTTCGCCACCTTCATCATCGGCATGTTCTGGAAGCGGATGAGCGCCCTGGCCGGCTTCTGGTCGCTGCTGCTGGGCACCCTGGTGTCGCTGAGCCTCTACCTGCTCTACAAGGGCGGTGTGGTCGACTTCAACTCCGACCTGGAGGAGAGCTTCTGGGGTGCCGGTCTGGCGTTCGTCACGGCGGTGGTGGTCGCGGCGATCATCACCCCGCTCACCTCGCCCAAGCGGGACGAGGAGCTGCGCGGGCTGGTGTACGGCATGGGCGGCGTCGACCTGAAGGGCGACGTGCTCGCCGGGGACGCCGTCTGGTACCGCTCCCCGGTGCTGCTCGGTCTGATCGCGGTCGCGCTGGCCGCCCTCTTCTACATCCCGGTCTTCTGAGGAAAGGGGTCGGCAGATGAGCAACGACGGCCAGCCGGCACAGGACCCGCTGATCGACGAGGCGCAGGCGGAGCAGCGACGCTCCGCGGCAGCCCGGCTGTTCGACATCCGCCGGGTGATCGGTGGCCTCTTCGTCGCGTACGGGATCATCGTGACGCTGATCGGCATCTTCGACAGCCGGGCCGAGATCGACAAGGCCGAGGGCGTCCGGATCAACCTGTGGGCCGGGCTGGCGATGCTCGCCTTCGGCCTGCTCATGCTGCTCTGGCAGTGGCTGCGCCCGGCGGAGCCGCCGGCGCCGAACGAGAAGCAGCCCGGCAGCTGACCCGCCCGAGCCGCTTCGGCATGGGCACCGCACCAGGGGGTACGCGCGGAAGTCAGGCACCGTGTCGGACCCAGGAGGCAGCACCATGACCGATCGCGATCGCCAACCGCCGCTGGAGGAGAGCCCGGAGGTGGCCTCGGCGGTGGACGATGACGCCACCGTGCCGCAGCTGCGGACCGGTGGTGGCCCCGACCGGGACACTCCGGCGTTCGCCGAACCAGGCAACCGACCGGCCGACCTCGCGCCGGAGACCGACGACCTGATCGGCGACCCGTACGCCGCCGGCACCGGGGCGACGGGCACGGGCACCGGCGCTGGTGGGGACAACATCCGCACCGGGGCTGAGCAACCCTGGGAGCCGGAGGACCTGGTGCTGGCCCGGGGGCAGGACCTCACCCCGGAGAACCTGGAGCGGGCCCGCCGTGACCTGGCCGAGCAGGGCCGGGCCGCGATCGAACGCACAGTGCCCTGAACGGGGTACCAAAGGGGGTCCCCGACCCGACCTGTGACGGTCGGGCCGGGGACCCGGGGGAACCTGCCGCCGGCAGTGCCTCACCTACTGCCGGCGGCGGGTGGGTGTGGAGGCGTTCCGGTCAGAGCGCCGGGTACGCGTTGCGCATCAGCTCCTGGAACTGGGCGGAGAACCACGCACCGGAGATCGGCGCGTCCGGCAGCGCACCCGACGGGTTGTTCCCGTTGCGGGCGTTGCCGCCGTACGTCGGGTCGCACATCCGGTCGAAGCCCTTGCCCTCGGTGTTCGGGATCTCCTTGCTGGAGCCGTCCGACTCGCCCGGAGGCTTCACCCAGACGTAGGCGTCGATGCCCGTCGCCGGGTTCGCCCGGGGCCGCTCACCAAGCCCGGCACCGGCCTGGTTGCACCAGTTGCCGAGGTGCAGCCGGCGGTCGATGCGGCCACCGTTGACGTACGTGTCGACGCTGGTCGTCGCGCCGGGGCCGGTGGGTCGGGCGGAGCCGCCCCAGCCGTTGCGGGAGGTGTCGATCAGCATGCCGATGTTGGAGTTGAAGCCGACCGAGATCAGCTTGGTACGGAACGCCTGGGCGAAGGAGAGCTCGTCGACGTAGTAGTTCCAGTCGACCCACTTGGACTGCCGCACCGTCTGGCCGTTCACGTTGTCGGTGACCTTGAAGTACGGCTCCTGCAGCGCCGAGTAGTTGGCGGTGTTGGTGATGAAGCCGTGCACGTTGTTGACAGTGCTGCCGGAGGCGACCGCGGCGGTCTTCAGGATGTCGGCGGTCGGGCCGAAGTTGGTGTCCCAACCGAGCCAGCCGTGGTGCCCGGCGTCGATGTAGTTGTAGACGTTGCCGATCGCGCCCAGCTTGGCCAGGGCGTAGCCGACGCCGTTGACGTAGGCGCCGTTGGCCTTGACCGTGTCACACATGACCGTGCCACCGGCCTGGCCGGAGGTGTTGGTGATCAGGTTCGGCAGCGAGTCGATCTCGATGACGTTGATGATCCGCAGGCTGCTGTACTTCGAGTTGCTCTGGATCGCGGCGATCGGGTCGATGTACTCGGCCTTGTACCTGGGCAGCTCGTTCGGGCCCAGCTCACCGTTTGAGGCGAGCGCCGAGCAGTCCCGGCCGGGCAGGTTGTAGATCACGAACTGGATGTAGCCGGCACCCTGGCGCAGCGCCTCGTCCAGGTGGTCCTTCACCCCGAAGGCACCGTTGGAGCTGCTGTTCGGCGTGCCGTTGATCGCGGCGATCCGGTCCAGCCAGACGGCGGTGGGGTTGTTCGAGACCCGGGTTCCGCCGGGCTCGGCGTCCGCCTTGGCCTTCCACTCCGGGTTCACGTACCCGCGGACCCCGACGTACGGGTTGTCCACCTTCGTGCCCGGCGGCGGGTTGGTGGTGGGCGGCGGGTCGGTGGGCG
>NZ_JAEVHL010000277.1 GCF_016803395.1 Micromonospora tarensis
TCTCGGCGCCACCCGCTCGACCAGCGTGGCGTCGACCTTCGCGCCGATGCAGAGCAGGTCGGCGCCGGCGGTCAGGGCCCGGACCGCGGCCGGGCGACCCCACCGGCGGCCACGGCGGCACCCTTCATCTCCAGCGCGTCGGTGATGACGGTGCCGGTGAAGCCGTACTCGGCCCGGAGCAGGTCGACCAGGACGGCCCGGCTGAAGGTGGCCGGGTCGGCGCCGGTGAGTTCCGGCACCCGGATGTGCGCGGTCATCACGGCCCGCGCCCCGGCGGCGACGACCGCCGCGAACGGTGGTAGGTCCCGCTGACGGAGCAGGCTCAGCGGTGCGTCCACGGTCGGCAGCTCGTGGTGCGAGTCGGTGACGGTGGCGCCGTGCCCGGGGAAGTGCTTGGCGCAGGCGGCCACGCCGGCGGCTTGCAGGCCGGTCACCGCGGCGGCGGAGTGGGCGGCGACCCGGACCGGATCCGCGCCGAAGGACCGGGTGCCGATCACCGGGTTGTCGTCGGCGGTGTTGACGTCCACAGTGGGGGCGAGGTCGACGGTGATGCCCAGCGCGGCCAGTTCGGCGCCGATCGACTGGTAGACCCGGCGGGTGAGCGCCACGTCGCCGATCGCGCCGAGAGCGGCGTTTCCGGGGTACGGGCTGCCGGTGGCGTGCGCCAGTCGGGTCACGTCGCCGCCCTCCTCGTCGATGGCGATCAGCGCGTCCGGTCGACCGGCGCGCAGCGCGGCGGTGCTCGCCGCCAGCTGCGCGCTGTCGTGCACGTTGGTGCCGAACAGGGTGTGCCCGGCCAGCCCGTCGGCCAGCAGGTCGACCGCCCAGTCCGGCGGGACCGGTCCCGGGTACGCGGCCAGCAGTGCGCCCAGCGCCAGCCGGCGCAGTCCTGGATCCAACCCCACGTGCTCTCCCCCTTCGGTGCCCCACGGGTACGAAGCGTCGTACCGGTTGGTGGTCTTGGCCCTGCCGACTCGGCCGAGCGTCCCACCGCCGAGTGGCCGTTACGCTACGGCTACCCGTTCGCAGGTCGGTTTACAGTTAGCAAAGTTTACTAAAACTAGAGGACGTGTCATGAGTGCGACCCGGCTGCCCGGCACCCCCCGCCTGTTGCGGGCGCTCAACGACCGTGCCGCGCTGGAACTGCTGCTCGAACGCGGCCCACTGACCCGGGCCCGGCTCGGCGAGCTGACCGGGCTGTCGAAGGTCACCGCCTCGCAGCTGGTCGAGCGGTTGGAGGAGCGCGGCCTCGTCACGCGGGTCGGTGAGCAGGCCGGCGGGCGGGGGCCCAACGCCCAGCTCTACGCGGTCCGCCCGGGCAGCGCACACGTGGTCGGCGTGGACGTCGGGCCGGACCGGGTGGTCGCCGCGTGCGCCGACATCACCGGTGCGGTGATCGGTCGGGTGGAGCAGTCCACCCGGGACACCGACGACCCGGTGGGCGTGGTGCACAACGCGGTGGTGCAGGCCGCGAGCAGCGCCCAGGCGCAACTGAGCAGCGTACGGCGGATCGTGCTCGGCACGCCCGGTCTGGTCGACCCCGGCACCGGCGACATCACGTTCGCCTTCAACCTGCCGCGCTGGCACAGCGGCCTGCTCGCCGCGTTGCGGGACGACCTGCACACCCCGGTGGTCTTCGAGAACGACGTGAACCTGGCCGCGGTGGCCGAGGCGCAGTCCGGTGCCGCGCAGGGGCTGGCGGATTTCGTGCTGGTCTGGGTGGGCGCCGGCGTCGGCCTGGCGATCATGCTGGGTGGGCGGCTGCATCACGGCAGCAGTGGCGCGGCCGGCGAGATCGGCTATCTGCCGGTGCCCGGAGCGCCCATCCCGCGCGACGTCTCCCGTCGCGCCAAGCCGGCCTTCCAGCAGCTGGTCGGCGCGGACTCGGTGCGCGCGGTGGCCCGCGAGCACGGCTATCCGACGCCGACGCCGCCGAGGCGGTCCGGGCGGCGGTCGCGGCCGCGCCGACGGTGGCGCGATGCTCGACGAGTTGGCCCGCCGGCTCGCCCTCGGTGTGGCCAGCACCTGCGTGGTGCTCGACCCGCCGCTGGTGGTGCTCGCCGGCGAGGTGGGGCAGGCCGGTGGGGCCGCGCTGGCCGACCGGGTGCAGCACGAGGTCGCGGCGATCACCCTGGTCCAGCCCCGGGTGGTGCCGACCGGGCTGACCGAGGAGCCGATCCTGCACGGGGCGCTGCGCACCGCGCTCGACGCCGTCCGCGACGAGGTGTTCGGCTCCACCGTCGGCTGAGTCCGCTGCGGCGGTCATGTGAAGGAATATTTCACCGGACGGTAGCGAGTTGCAAGCTCTTGCCGACGGTGGGGGCCGCTACTCAGATCAGATCCCGGCGGCGGAACACGGCGAACGCCGCCAGGGTGAGGCCGACAGCGACGGCGAGCAGCACCAGCAGGGCCGGCGCCCAGGTCAGGGTGTAGAAGCCCTCGCAGTATCGGGTCCCGCTGCCGGCACAGATCTGCGAGTCGAAGAACTCGGTCCGGCCGCTGAGCCACGCCGCGATGTGGCTGGAAAGCATCAGCTGGTCCGGCCGCCGGGCGTCGACGATCTCCAGCACCAGCCGACCGCCCAACTCCCACAGCACCGCGTAGGCCGCCGCCGCCCCCAGCGCCGCCGCCGTGTGCCGGCCCAGCGTGGCGATCGCGAAACCCACCGCCGAGGCCAGCAGCACCAGCACCAGACCACGGCCGTGCACCGCGCCGAGGGACCGCCAGAACTCGCCGTCCAACCGGCCCGGCAACCCGGCGGTCTGCCCGATCACCCAGAACGTCGCCAGGTAGGCCACCGAGGCCAGCAGGGAGAGCGCCAGCACCGAGACCAGCAGGGTGCCCAGCTTCGCCGCCAGCACCGTCAACCGGCGCGGTCGCCAGAGCAGCAGGTTCACCACACCGCCGGAGTTCAGGTCCGCACCGATGTAGGACGCGCCGACCAGGAAACCGAAGAGCACCAGGAACGCGATGAGGAAGTAGAGCAGCGGCTGCGCCTGCCCGGCGAAGCTGAAGACGCCCGGCAGGAAGTCGGCGGCGATCGGCAGCCGGTCCTGTCGGATCGGGTCGATCGACGCACACTCCTCGGGGAAGAACGTGCCCATCTCGCTCTGCGGGAGGGTGCCGTTCTGCCGGGCCAGGCACTGCTGGTAGGCGAGCTCCATGCCCTGCCGCGCCTCGGCCGCCTGAGCCCGCGCCGAGTTCATCTCCTCGGCGCTCGGCTTGTGCGAGCCGGCGAGCGTGGTCGCCGCCGTGACGGCGAACGCCAACACCAACAACACGACCATGAGCTGCACGAAGCGACGCGCGGACAGCCGCTCCAACTCCGCCCGGACCAGGTTCACGCGTCCACTCCCCGATCGAGATCGATGATTGCTTCGCCCTGCTCGGCGTACGGCGTCGTCGCACCGTCGACCTGCCGGGGCACCGACGGATGCGGGTACCCGCCGGTCAGTTCGAGGAAGACACTCTCCAGATCCGGCCGGAGCGGGGTCAGCTCACCCAGCCACAGGCCCTGCTCGCCGAGCACCCGGCTGACCACCGTCGGGTCGCTCACCCCGCTGACCACCAACGCCTCGCCGTCCACGACCGCCGTCAACTCGGCGCGTGCAGCAGCTCGACGGCGCGCTCCGGCTCGGCCACCCGCACCAGGAACTCGTGCCGGTCGTGGCCGGCCAGCACCTCGTCCACCCGACCGGACGCCACCCGCCGGCCAGCCGAGATGATCGTCACGTGGTCGCAGATCAGCTGGATCTCGCCCAGGATGTGGCTGGACACCAGCACTGTGACCCCGTTCGCCGCCAGCGACCGCATCAGGTCCCGCATCTCCCGGATGCCCGCCGGGTCCAACCCGTTGGCCGGCTCGTCCAGGATCAGCAACCGGGGGTCCTTCAGCAACGCGGACGCCACCGCCAGGCGCTGCTTCATGCCCAGCGAGTAGCCCTTCACCCGCTCGTCGCCACGGTCGCGCAGGCCCACCAGCTCCAGCGACTCGTCCACCCGGGAAAGCGGCACCCCACCGGCCCGGGCCAGCAGGCGCAGTGTGCGGTGCCCGGTGAAGTTGCCGAAGAACTGCGGGCTCTCCACGATGGCCCCGACCTGGCCCGCCACCCGGGGCAGCAGCTCCGGCGACGGTTCGCCGAGCACGGTCATCCGCCCGCCGTCGGCGCGCACCAGCCCGAGCAGGGCGCGCAGGGTGGTGGTCTTGCCGGAGCCGTTGGGGCCCAGGAAGCCGTGCACCTGACCCGCCTCGACGAGCAGGTCGAACCCGTCCACCGCCACCCGCCGACCGTTGCGCACGCTGTGGAAGGTCTTGCGTAGACCCTCGATCTCGATGACCGCACTCATCCGCGCGGCTCCCTGTCTCGACGGGGCATGGGCCGTCCTTCGGGCTTGGTGATCAACGACACGGCGCTTCAGCCTATGGCTGAGGTGCCGCCCATGGGGGGCACCACCGCCGTGCGTGGTTGGATGGTGCGGTGACTGGTGATCTGATCCCCGGCGCTGCCGGCGCCGCGTCTGCCGCCGCCCCCGTGGACCCGGATCTGGTGGTCAGCCTCGACGGCGTCGGTGTCCGCCGCTCTGGCACCGCCCTGTTGCAGGATGTGACCTGGCGCGTCGAGCTGGACGAGCGGTGGGTGGTGCTCGGCTCCAACGGCGCCGGCAAGACCACCCTGCTCAACCTCGCCGCCGGTCGGCTGCACCCCACCACCGGTGTCGCGCACGTGCTGGGTGAGCGGATCGGCCGCACCGACGTCAACGAACTGCGTACCCGGATCGGCCTCACCACCGCCGCGGTCGCCGAGCGACTGCCCGCCGACGAGCAGGTCAGTGACGTGGTGGTGACCGCCGCGTGGTCGGTGGTCGGCCGTTGGCGGGAGAACTACGACAGTGGCGACGAGGCGCGGGCGCGGGCGCTGTTGAGCCAGCTCGGCGTCGGTGGCCTCGCCGAGCGCCGGTACGGCACCCTCTCCGAGGGCGAGCGCAAGCGGGTGCAGATCGCTCGCGCCCTGATGACCGACCCGGAGCTGCTGCTGCTCGACGAGCCCGCCGCCGGGCTCGACCTGGGTGGTCGGGAAGACCTGGTCGCCCGCCTCGCCGAGCTGGCGTACGACCCGGACGCCCCGGCGATGGTGCTGGTCACCCACCACGTGGAGGAGATCCCGCCGGGGTTCACCCACGCGCTGCTGCTGCGCGAGGGCGGGGTGGTCGCCCAGGGGCTGCTCGCCGAGACGCTGACCGGGGACAACCTCTCCAAGACCTTCGGCCTGCCGCTGGTGGTCGAGCGGTCCGGCGACCGCTTCACCGCCCGCGCCGCCTGAGCCCGGACCGGGCGGGGACGACCATGCCGCAGACCCGGGTCGCCGTGGTGGGCAGCGCCAACATGGACCTGGTCGCGATGGCGCCCGCGCTGCCGCGGGTGGGCGAGACCATGCTCGGCACCGACTTCGTGATGGTGCCCGGCGGTAAGGGCGCCAACCAGGCGGTGGCCGCCGTCCGGGCCGGCGCCTCCTGCGCCTTCCTCGGCGCGATCGGCTCGGACGCCTTCGGTGTCACCCTCAAGGCCCGGATCACCGCGGCCGGGGTGGACACCAGCCACCTGCGCGTGGTCTACGGCGCCTCCGGGGTGGCGCTGGTGATGGTCAACGCCCAGGGGGAGAACGCCATCGTGGTCACCCCTGGTGCGAACGACGCACTTGTCGACCTCACCGGGGAGGAACTGGCCACGGTACGCGCGGCGGATGTCCTGGTCGCCCAGCTGGAGGTCCCGGTCGAGACCGTGACGGCCGCCGCGGTGGCCGCCCGCGACGCGGGCACCACTGTCATCCTGAACGCCGCGCCGGCGCGGGAACTCCCGCCGGAGCTGCTCGCCGCCGTGGATGTTCTTGTCGTCAACGAGGGCGAGGCGCAGACGCTCGCCGGTCGAGGTCGGGAGGAGCCCCGCGCGCTGCTCGACCTGACCCCCCGGGCCGTGCTCACCCTCGGCGGTGCGGGCGCCTGGTATGTCGACCGGGACGGCACCGAGGTGCACGTGCCGGCGGTGGCTGTCGACGTGGTCGACTCCACCGCCGCCGGTGACGCGTTCACCGCCGCGCTGGCCGTCGGCTGGGGCGAGGGACGTGACCTGGTCGACGCGGTGCGCTGGGCCTCGGCTGCCGGCGCTGCCTGCGTACGGAGGCTCGGCGCGTCGGTGGCGCTCCCGCAACGCGCCGAGATCGACGAGCTGTACGCGCGGGGCTGAGCCTTCCCGCTCAGCCGGCGGATTCGTCGGTGAGCTTCTCGCCGCGCCGCCGCAGCATGCCCAGCCCGGGGATGCCGGCCACGGCGAGCTTGAGGTCGCGGGTCACGTCCAGCAGGTCGTGCAGGTCGGGGCCGACCCGGTCCAGGGTGGCCAGGATCGGCAGGATGTCCGCCGTCAGGTGCTCCTTGAGCTTGGGCAGTTCGTCGATCAGGTGGATCGCCGCGCTGATCTCCTCGTGGCTCAGCTCCTGGACGAACCTCCCGGCCATCGGCGCGGCCCGACGCAGCGCCGGCTCGTACGCGGACAGCAGCTCGGCCGCCGTGGCGGCGGCCTCCGCCGCGGTGCCGACGGTGACGGCGGCCTGGCCGGCCACCCCGTCGGCCTGGGCGACCACGGTCGCGGCGGTCCGGGCCACCCGTTCGGCCTCGTCCACCACGACGGCGGCGGCGGTGGCCACCTCGGTGGCGGTGTCGATGGCGGTGGTCGCGGCGGCGCTGATCACGGCCACCTCGCGGACCGCCACCTCGGCGTCGGTGAGCACCTGGTCGGTCCGGTCCAGGGTCGTCTCGATCCGGTCGACCACGCCGTTGATCCGGGCCAGCAGCGCCTCCACCCCGTCCAGCACCGCGAACGCGCGGGCGGGGACGGCGGCGAACGAGGCGGCCGAGCCGAGCGCCTGGTCGAGGGCGGCTCGGGTCAGACCGACCACGGCGGTCGGGGTGGGGAGGGGGATCGCCATGGGACCAAGTGTGCGTCGGCCCGGCCACTACCGCCCGACGGGCCGGCGCCGGTGGTCATCAGTGGTCGCCCTGTTGTTCGACGGCACGCTGCACGGCCCGGTAGATCTGGCCGAACCGTAGCGCGTCCGGGGTGCGCACCAGCAGATCCTCCCGGCCGTGATGCTGCACCCACAGTTCGTGCACGTGGCTGCCGCGCTCGTAGGAGCGGTCCAGCCAGCCGAGGGGAATCTCCAGGAACGGTGTGAGCGCGAGCGCCCCCACCGCGCAGGCGGCGAGGATGATCAGCGCCAGCTGCCAGTTGCCACGATCCTGCGCCGACCAGGCCAGGGAGAGCACGCAGACCACGGCGACCAACGGCGGCAGCGAGAGCAGCAGGACCAGGACGCCGCGCCCCAGCACCCGGCCGCGTACGGCGAGGGTCGTCTGCCCGCGCGCGTGCCAGACGAACGTCACGTCGGAGAGGGCGATCACGTGACCGCCCGCCCGGATCGACTCGGAGGTCACCTGCACCGCGTCGTCCCGGTAATAGAGGGTCATCACTAAGCCTAACCACCGGACGGCGCCCTCCGCCCGGCTCGGCCCACGTGCCCACCGGCCGAGGGCGGCCGGGTCTGGGGGCGGTGGTGCCGCGGGCGTCCTTTGGAGCTGAATCGTTTGCGACATCGCTCGCGGACGGGGATGCCTGATCCGTCTGTGACATCAGCTCCACAGGACCGCCGGACACCACCATCCACCGCGCGGGCCGACCGCTCCGCGGCCCGTCGCGGACCAGCGCGGGGCCGACACCACCATCCACCGCGCGGGCCGACCGCTCCGCGGCCCGTCGCGGACCAGCGCGGGGCCGACGTC
>NZ_JAEVHL010000278.1 GCF_016803395.1 Micromonospora tarensis
ACCCAATCTGCTCCCGCTCCAACAGACTCAACCTCGACGCCATAACCACCCCAACGACAACCACCAAAAGAGGTGTTGCAACCACCGGTTGAGCCCGCCCAGCTAACGGGAACTGTCCAAGATCTCGGTGGTTGGGGCGCATGGCGCGCAACGCGCAATCGGCGCGATGTCGGTGCCGTGGCGAACCGAGGCGAGAGAGGTTCGCGGCGAACAGGGCTCGCGGCGAAACGGGACCGCTGCGGGAGGGTCCACGGCGGGGGATCAGCGGCCGGGGATCAGCGGCCGGGCGGTCTGCGGCCGGGGATCAGCGGCCGGGGGGTCTGCGGCCGGGGGTCTGCGGCCGGGCGGTCTGCGGGGGCTGTGGGGGTGATGTCACAGGCGATTCAGCTCGAAAGGACGGCAACAGCATGTCCCGGACCAGCCCGGACGACCGCGCGGCCATGCCCCGACGACCGGGGCCGCCTGCACCCCGGCCGAAGCTGCACGGCGCGGCGGCCGACCTGTACCAGCTCAACCCGCAGGACGGCTCGGACCCGACGGCGCTCTCCAGACGCTTCCTCGGCTGGGCGGCACCGCCTCACAAACCCCGCTCGGCGGCACCGTCGCACAAATCCCGCTCGGCGGCACCGCTTGGCGACCCGCGCTGAGCGGGTCAGGGGTGGGTCATCCGGAGCAGGTCCAGCGTCTCGTCGAGCTGGGTCTCGGTGAGTTTGCCGGAGTCGACGTGCCCCCGGGAGATCACCACCTCGCGGATCGAGGTCTGCTTGGCCAGCGCCTCCTTGGCGATCGACGCGGCCTCGTCGTACCCCAGGTAGCGGTTGAGCGGGGTGACGATCGACGGCGAACCCTCGGCGTACGCCAGGCAGACCTCGGCGTCCGCGACCAGGCCGACCACCAGTCGGTCGGCGAACAGCCGGCTCACCGCGGACAGCAACCGGATCGACTCCAGCAGGTTGCGGCCCATCACCGGGAGCATCACGTTCAGCTCGAAGTCGCCCTGCGAGCCGGCGAACCCGACTGTCGCGTCGTTGCCGATGACCTGGGCGCAGACCTGCCGCATCGCCTCGGCGACCACCGGGTTGACCTTGCCCGGCATGATCGACGAGCCGGGCTGGAGGTCGGGGATGCGTAGCTCGCGCAGGCCCGCCCGGGGGCCGGACCCCATCCAGCGGATGTCGTTGGCGACCTTGTACAGGCCGACCGCGATGGTCCGCAGTTGCCCCGAGGTCTCCACCAGGGCGTCCCGCGCGCCCTGTGCCTCGAAGTGGTTGCGCGCCTCGGTCAGCGGCAGACGGGTCGACTCGCGCAGCTTGCCGATCACGGCGGCGGCGAACCCGAGCGGGGTGTTGATCCCGGTGCCCACGGCGGTGCCGCCCAGCGGCAGCTCGGCCAGTCGGGGCAGCGAACCCTCCAGCCGTTCGACGCCGTAGCGGACCTGGGCGGCGTATCCGCCGAACTCCTGACCCAGGGTGACGGGGGTGGCGTCCATCAGGTGGGTACGCCCGGCCTTGACCACGGTCTCGAACTCCGCCGCCTTGGCCTCCAGCGCCGCCGCGAGATGGTTCAGCGACGGCAGCAGGTCCTCCACGATGAACTGGGTGGCAGCCAGGTGGATCGAGGACGGGAAGATGTCGTTGCTGGACTGGGAGGCGTTGACGTGGTCGTTCGGGTGCACCGGCTCGCCCAGCTCGCGGCTGGCCAGAGTGGCGATCACCTCGTTGGTGTTCATGTTCGACGAGGTGCCCGAGCCGGTCTGGAACACGTCCACCGGGAACTGGTCGTCGTAGCCGCCGTCCGCCACGTGCGCGGCGGCGGCGGTGATGGCCGCGGCCACGTTGGCGTCGATCACGCCCAACTCTCCGTTGACCTCGGCCGCCGCGCCCTTGATCTGCGCGAGCGCCTTGATCTGGGCCGGTTCGAGGCCCCGGCCGGAGATCGGGAAGTTCTGCACGGCACGCTGGGTCTGCGCCCGCCACAGCGCCTCGGCGGGCACCTCCACCTCGCCCATCGAGTCGCGTTCGATGCGGTAACCCGTCGCCTCTGGAGTCGTCACGCGTACCATCCTGCCCCGCCCGTCGCCGAACCGCAGATGATCCGTCAGCCCGACCCGGGCAGGCGATAGTGATGCGAGAGCGGTCCGACAGCGGTGCGCGGCAAACTCGTACTGGGTTAATGGTGACGGCATCCGACGGGGGCGGTGCGACCATCCCACTACGGCGGGGTGGGCGCACCGATGTCGGCCGAGCACGGACGACGGAAGGGGCGCCAGGCAGGTTCGCCCGGCGCCCCTTCCGGTGCCTGTCCGGTCAGCGGCGGCCGACGGTGAGCACCGGCTTGGTGACCTCGGCGAAGAAGTCGTTGCCCTTGTCGTCGACCACGATGAAGGCGGGGAAGTCCTCCACCTCGATCTTCCAGACCGCCTCCATGCCCAGCTCCGGGTATTCGAGCACCTCGACGTGCTTGATGCAGTCCTGGGCGAGGCGGGCGGCGGGGCCGCCGATCGAGCCGAGGTAGAAGCCGCCGTGCTGCTGGCAGGAGCGGGTCACCTGAGCCGAGCGGTTGCCCTTGGCCAGCATCACCTGGGAACCGCCGGCGGCCTGGAACTTCTCCACGTAGGCGTCCATCCGGCCGGCGGTGGTCGGGCCGAACGAGCCGGACGCGTACCCCTCGGGGGTCTTCGCCGGGCCGGCGTAGTAGACGGCGTGGTCGCGCAGGTACTGCGGCATCGGCTCGCCCGCGTTTAACCGCTCCGCGATCTTGGCGTGCGCGATGTCCCGGGCGACCACGAGCGGGCCGGACAGCGACAGCCGGGTCTTCACCGGGTACTTCGACAGCTCGGCGCGGATCTCGTCCATCGGCCGGTTGAGATCGACCCGGACGACCATCTCGGTGTCGAGCGATTCGTCGGTGACGTCGGGCAGGAACCGCGCCGGGTCGGTCTCCAGCCGCTCCAGCCACACGCCCGACGGGGTGATCTTGGCAACGGCCTGCCGGTCCGCCGAGCAGGACACGGCGATGGCCACCGGGCAGGACGCGCCGTGCCGAGGCAGCCGGACCACCCGCACGTCATGGCAGAAGTACCGACCACCGAACTGCGCGCCGATGCCGAAGTTGCGGGTCAGCTCCAGCACCTCCGCCTCCAGCTCCAGGTCGCGGAAGCCGTGCGCGCTCATCGAACCCGAGGTCGGCAGCGCGTCAAGGTACTTGGCGCTGGCGTACTTGGCGGTCTTCAGCGCGTACTCGGCGGAGGTGCCGCCGATGACGATTGCCAGGTGGTACGGCGGGCAGGCAGCGGTGCCGATCAGCCGCAGCTTCTCCTCCAGGAACTGCATCATCCGCACCGGGTTGAGCAGCGCCTTGGTCTCCTGGTAGAGGTACGACTTGTTGGCCGAGCCACCACCCTTGGCCATGAACAGGAACTTGTACGCGTCCGGGTGCCCGTCCGGGTCCTCGGCGTACACCTCCACCTGGGCGGGCAGGTTGCTGCCGGTGTTCCGCTCGTCCCACATGGTCAGCGGGGCGAGCTGCGAGTAGCGCAGGTTGAGCTTGGTGTACGCCTGGTAGACGCCCCGGGAGATGGCCTCGGCGTCGGCGCCGTCGGTCAGCACGTGCCGACCGCGCTTGCCCATCACGATGGCGGTGCCGGTGTCCTGACACATCGGCAACACTCCGCCGGCGGCGATGTTGGCGTTGCGCAGCAGGTCCAGCGCGACGAACCGGTCGTTCGGCGAGGCGGCCGGGTCGTCGATGATCGCCCGGAGCTGCGCCAGGTGCGCGGGGCGCAGGAAGTGCGCGATGTCGTGCATCGCCTCGGCGGTCAGCGCGGTGAGCGCGGCCGGCTCCACGGTCAGGAACCGACGGCCCCCCGGGCCGTGTACGACGTCCACGCCCTCGTCGGTGACCAGGCGATAGTCCGTCTGGTCGGGGCCGGTCGGCAGCAGAGGGGCGTACGAGAATGCGGCGGCACTGCTCATGAGCGGCAAGCCTAGGGCAGACCGGTCGATCACTCCCACCCGCCGGGCGGGTCCTGGGACGCCGCTCTCATCCACCGGGCGTGGCGCGCCCCGCCGTCGGACCGACGAGCAGGTGAACCGACCGCTCAGCCGTCCTTGCCCCCGTCCGGCTCCGGGCACAGCTCGCCCTTCGGCCCGCAGTCGCCGTTGTTCGAGCCGCCCGGCCCGGTGCCGCCCGGACCGGTGCCACCTGGCCGGGGATTCCCACCGCTGTCCGGTGTCGGGTGGGCGATCCCCCGGTCGCGCCGAAGCGGACGTACCCGATCTCCCGCCCCTCGCCGACGATCATGCCCTGCGAGCCGACGGCGAGGGCGTTCGCCGAAGTGCGCAGGGCGGCCAACTCCCGGCCGTTACGCGGGTCCACAGCCGTCAACCGGGACGGCTTCTCGTCGGTGACCACCGCCGCGTACGGGGTGAGCGCGGCACCGGACTTGCCGGTGGCCGGTCGCGTCCAGAGCACCTTGTCGGTGCCCAACTCGCGGGCGACCACCGAGCGCTTGTCGGCAGCCCGGAACACCGCCAGCCGGTCGTCGACCGCGATCAACTTGGTGCCCGGTTCACCGACCCAGAGCAGCCGCCCGTCGTACCCGTCGATGACCGCCTCCCGGCCGTCCGGGCCGACGCCGATCAGCACGTTCCGGGCGCCCTGCGGGTCCTCGCGTTGCACGCAGCCGGCACTGTCGGCGGTACGCAGGTTGACCCCGGCCCGCTGCCAGGCCTCCTGCCCGGTCGCCGGGTCCCGGGCGGAGATGGCGAAGTAGCAGGTGCCGTCCTGGGAGCGGGCGGCGATCCGCAGCATCCGACCGCCCACCACGGACAGCCGCTCGTCGCGGGCCGGTTCGACGTTCTGCAACACCCGACCGGTGGCGGTGTCGACCATGTGCACCCGACCGTCGACCGGGAAGCCGAGCAGCGGCGGCGCGGTCTCCGCCCCGGCCACCCCGTCGTCGATCCGGGTGGCGGTGAGCCGGCGGGTGCCGCGCAGGCCCGGATTGTCGGCGAGCAGGCCGCTGTGCACTCCCGGCAGGAAGGCCGTCCACAGCGGTGCGGTGCCACGCGGGTCCCAGGCGCTCAGGGTGCAGTCGGTGGCGTCCGTGCACCTGGCGTCGAGCAGCAGGTTGCGGTACGTCCACACGGCCACCGCGTCGTCGTCCCGCCGTCGGGTCGCCCCGGTGGTCGGATCGAGCAGTTCATACCCCTTGACCAGGAGCTTGCCCACCGCGACGACCGCGTCCCGGTCACCGCCGGCGACCGCGGCCCAGTCCGCCTTGCGCTCCCAGAGCTGCCCGCCGGTGGCCAGGCTGCGAGCCTCGACCCGGGTGCGCTGCTCGACCACTACCGCGTCTCCGGCGAAGGTCACGCTGCGCGGGGTGCCGCCGACCCGCTGCTGCCAGACCACGTCGGGCTCGGAGATGGGTTCACTGCGGTCGACCCAGTCCCACAGACCGGGGAAGGGGTTCCACACGCCGGTCGCGGCGAGCGCGATGACCACGGCGAGGCCGGCCAGCAGCCCGCCGCGCACCCTCCCCTTCGCCACACCGCACACCGTAGCCACGATCACGGATCTTCCGTACGCCCGCGCCGCCGTGTCGCCACGCTTTCTGGGCTCGGAGGTGTTACTGGGCCCTTCCCTCGACCCGAACGGCGCTGCGCACCAGCGGAAGCGTGCGGTAGGGGATCTGCTCGGCCAGCGCGATGATCGTGGAGGCCCGGGTGATGCCGGCGGACGAGACGATCTGGTCGATGACCCGTTGCAGGTCGGTGTTGGAGCGGGCCACGATCCGGCAGAGCAGGTCGCTGGAGCCGGTGATGGTGTGCGCCTCCAGCACCTCGGGGATGGCGGCGAGGTGGGCGGTGACCGGGTCGTGGCCCTCCCGCTGACTGATCTCCAGGGTGACGAAGCTGGTCACCCCGAAGCCGATCGCGGCCGGCGCGATCTCCGGACCGAAGCCCTGGATGACCCGCCGTTCGATCAGCTTGTCGAGCCGCGCCTGCACGGTGCCCCGGGCCACCCCGAGTCGGCGGGAGCACTCCAGCACGCCGATCCTGGGCTCGTCGGCGAGCAGTTCGATCAAGCGCACGTCGAGCGCGTCAAGCTGTACATTCTGCTCACCATTCATGGGTGTAGACCATACCGAATGCGCAACCTGACCAGCATTTTTGTCGACAGTTGCCCACCCGATGCCGGGCCAGCGATCCTCCCCACAAGAACCGACCACGGCGGCCCACAAGGCCGGCCGGTACGCGAGGGAGCCCACCATGACCCAGGCGATCGACCGACCCCAGTCGACCGAGGACGTCGACGTCGACCGGCTCGTCGGCGCTGTCGACCACGACATCAGCCACGACCCGTTCCCGGTCCGGGGCCTCGACCACGTGCACTTCCTGGTCGGCAACGCCAAGCAGGCCGCCCACTACTACTCCACCGCCTTCGGCATGACCTGCGTGGCGTACCGGGGCCCCGAGCAGGGCTACCGGGACCACGCCCAGTACGTGCTGACCAGCGGTTCGGCCCGGTTCGTGCTGACCGGCGCGGTGCGCCCGGACGCCGACGGCGCCGAGCACGTCGCCCGGCACAGCGACGGCATCAGCGACATCGCGCTTGAGGTGCCGGACGTGGACGCCGCCTACGCGCACGCCATCGCCCAGGGCGCCGCCAGCGTCGTCGAGCCGCACGAGGTGACCGACGAGCACGGCACGGTCCGGATGGCCGCCATCGGCGCGTACGGCGACACCCGGCACACCCTTGTCGACCGGTCCCGCTACACCGGCCCGTTCCTGCCCGGCTTCGTGGCCCGCGGGCCGATCGTGGACCGGCAGCCGATGATCGACGCCGGCCTTCAGCCGAAGCGCTTCTTCCAGGCCGTCGACCACGTGGTCGGCAACGTGGAGCTGGGCCGGATGGACGAGTGGGTGGAGTTCTACAAGCGGGTGATGGGCTTCTCCAACATGGCGGAGTTCGTCGGCGACGACATCGCCACCGACTACTCGGCGCTGATGAGCAAGGTCGTGGCGAACGGCACCCGCAAGGTGAAGTTCCCGCTCAACGAGCCGGCGATCGCCCGCAAGAAGTCCCAGATCGACGAGTACCTGGAGTTCTACCAGGGCCCGGGTGCCCAGCACATCGCCGTCGCCACCAACGACATCCTGGCCAGCGTCGACGCGATGCGCGCCGCCGGTCTGGAGTTCCTGGACACCCCGGACTCGTACTACGACGACCCGGAGCTGCGCGAGCGCATCGGCAAGGTGCGGGTGCCGATCGAGGAGCTGAAGGCCCGCAAGATCCTGGTCGACCGGGACGAGGACGGCTACCTGCTCCAGATCTTCACCAAGCCGGTGCAGGACCGCCCGACGGTCTTCTTCGAGCTGATCGAGCGGCACGGCTCGCTGGGCTTCGGCAAGGGCAACTTCAAGGCGCTCTTCCAGGCCATCGAGCGGGAGCAGGAAGCCCGCGGCAACCTGTAACACTTGCGGGCGTGACGCAACCTCCGTCGGACCCGACGCCGCCGGTCGGTGGGCCGCAGCCCACCACCGGCGGCCTCGCGCCGCCAGCCGGACCACACCCCCGCCATGACGAGCTGGCCGGGGCGCTCGTCGTTAGGGTGGCGGCGTGAGCGAGCGAAGCGGAGCGACGGCGTGAGCGTGCAACCTGGTTGGTACGTCGATCCCGCCGACACCGAAACCCGGCGTTACTGGGACGGCGAGGGCTGGCTGGGTGCGCCGATACCCGTCGACGCCACCCCGCCGGACGGTCCGCCGCCGGTAGCGCCGCCACCCGCGCCGGTCACCCCGGCCGC
>NZ_JAEVHL010000279.1 GCF_016803395.1 Micromonospora tarensis
TTCCCGGCGCGGCCGCATCCCACCCCGGCGGCATCCCACCCCGGCGGCACCCCGACCTAGCGGCACGCCGGATCCGGCGGCACCCCGACCCGGCCGCGCCGGCCGCGCAGCATCGCCAACCTGGTCAAACGACGCGGCCAGCACGGCGCCCGCGAACTTCTCGACGCCATCCGCCACGAAGCGAAGATCAACCCGTCGGTGCGCGCCATCACCCGCAAGTTCAGAGTCCGGACCGACACCGTCCTGCTCGCCCTCACCACCGACCCGAACCCGATGGCCTTCAGGCGAGCACCACCCCGGGGCAACCGCGTCTACGACCCCTACACCCACATCATCGACGACCTCCTCGCCCAGAAACCGCCCCTCTCCCGCTGGGCGATCCGGGAACGCCTCGTCGACGAACACGACGCGGAACTGTCCTACGGCTCCGTCTGCCACTACATCGCCGGCAAGATCCGCAACCAAGGCATCCCCCGGAAAAGAGCGTGAGAGACCCAACCCACAACGGGAACACGGGGCGGATCGACTGAGAAGACCGATCATCAGCCACCGGCTGACCCCTTCGGAAGCGCGCGCCTACTTGGACGCCAACTGCTGCGCCAGCCGGTCCAGGCCGCCCTTGATCAGCTGCCCGTAATCGTCATCACCAAGCGCGCCGATCCCCGCCTGCGCGCGTTGAAGGCACTCGCGGGCACGGCCGAGATCGCCCAACTTGCGGTAGCACTCGCCCAGATTGAGATGCAATGACGGATACAGACCAGCCACCGACATCGGCACCCCAGCCTGCGCAACCCGGTCATCGGTGAGCAAATCAGCCGCCGCCAGCGCTCGCTGATCCCACATCAACTCCTGGTGGACGTCGTCCTGCACATCGGCCATCGAGTGCGCGAGGACGCACACATGCAAGGGATCACCCTGCTCACCGCCGATCTCATCCCAGATCTGCGCGAACACATCGCGAGCAGCTTGGCGCTGACCCTGATGATGATGCAACTGCACCCCTTGGTTGATACGCGCAAGCGTCTCATCGGTGATCATCAGCTGCTCCCGCACGCCCATCTGTCGACAACGGCATGAATCGTACGTGCCTCACGACCATCAGCAGGACCCCGATACCATTGCCGGTCCGCCCGACGTTCCCAGTCACGATGCGAACTTTCCTACGGCTCCGCCCACCCCGCCGTCGACAACGCACAACTTCATCGTCAACAAGATCCACCGGTACAGCGCTTCTCCAGAACAGGTCAACACTGGGACACCCGCCGGGGTGGGTTCGGCGGCATCTGGCTGGAGCCCGAGGAGCCGGGCGAGCACCGTTGGTCGACCCGGTACGGCGAGATCAGGGCCACCATGTGCGATGAGCTGCCCGAGACGATCGAGGTGCGCCACGGTGACCGGGCTTACCAGGTGGTGCCGCTTGTCGAGCTGGAGCTGACCGAGCCGCACGCTGGCGAGCTGTTGCGCCGCTACCGGGCTCGGCAGCGCCAGCTCGCCAGCGACGGCTGAGCCGGCACCGGGTCAACCGGCGGTGCGCTCCCACTCGATGGTGGGCAAACCGGCGTCGGCGAGTGCCTTGTTGGCCGCGCTGAACGGTCGGCTGCCGAGGAAGCCGCGCGGGTTCATCGGGCTGGGGTGACCGGCCTCCAGAACCACGTGCTGCGGGTTGGTGACCAGCGCGGCCTTCTTACGGGCATAGCCACCCCAGAGCAGGAAGACCACCCGCTCCGGTGCGGCGTCCAGCGCGCGGATGGTGGCGTCGGTGAACTCCTCCCAGCCGGCGTTGGCGTGCGAGCCCGGGGTGGCCTGACGGACGGTCAGCACCGCGTTGAGTAGCAGCACGCCCTGGCCGGCCCAACCGTCGAGGTTGCCGCTGCGCGGCTTGGGCACGCCCACGTCCTCGCCCAGCTCCTTGAAGACGTTGCGCAACGACGGTGGGACCGCCACCCCGTCGCGGACGCTGAAGCTCAACCCGTGTGCCTGCCCGGCCCGATGGTAGGGATCCTGCCCGAGGATCAGCACCCGGGTGCGCTCCGGCGGGCAGAGCCGGTAGGCCGAGAACAGATCCGCCACCGGCGGGAAGACGGTCTGCGTCGCGTATTCCCGGGCCACGAACTCGGCCAGCGCGGCGGTGCGCGCCGGGTCGAGGTGTGGGGTGAGCACGGCACGCCACTGCTCCGGCAGCAGGGCCAACAGATCCAGGGCGGGGGCGTCGTCGGGCATCAGGAACCTCTCACAGCGCGGGTCGGTCCCCCGCACTCTAGGCATCGGGTCCGACAGCGACCCGCCTAGCCCAGATCGGCGAGGCGGCGGGCCCAGTCGCCACCGACCGGGTCCAGCTCGACGACGCGGGTGTCGTCGTCACGGCGGTCGATGCGGACCCGCAGGTGCGCGTCGACCAACTGCTCCACCAGGCCCTCGCCCCACTCCACCACTGTCACCGAGTCGTCCACCGAGGCGTCGAGGTCCAGATCGTCGATCTCGGCGCGCGGGTCGGTGGCGTCACCCAGCCGGTACGCGTCGGCGTGCACGAGTGCCACCCGGCCGCCCCGACCCGGGTCGGGGCGGTGTACCCGGGCGATCACGAAGGTCGGCGACGTGATGTCCCCGAGGACACCGAGCCCGGCACCGATGCCCTGGGTGAGCGCGGTCTTGCCGGCGCCCAACGGGCCGGTCAACAACACCAGGTCGCCGGCGCGCAGCAGCCCGGCCAGCCGCCGGCCGAAGTCCTGGGTGTCCTCGACGGTCGACAGCTTGACGACGAAACTCACCGTTCCTCCACGCTCTGCAATGACTCCAGGAACCGCACCAGCGCGGCGTTGACCTCGTCCGCGTGCTCCAACATCACCACGTGGCCGCTGTCCTTGATCTTCACGAACTCGGCGTGCGGCAACCGCCGGACGATCTCCTCCGAGTGGGTCACCGGAGTGATCATGTCCTTGTCGCCGACCACCACCAGCACCGGTGTCACCGCCAGCGCCGCCAACGCCGGGAAGCGCGAGTGGGTGGCGAGGGTCCGCAGGTAGCGGGTCACCGTGTCGGCCGACGTCCGGGAGTTCATCGTCTCCACGTAGGACACCAGCGACGGGCTGGGCTTGCGGGTGCCGAAGCCGTACCTGCGGGTCAGCAGCCAGGCCACGTTCGACGTCGACTTGCGGGCCTTGTCGATCACCGGGCCGCCGTACCGGGTGGCGTTGCTGACCATGTAGAGCATCGGCCCGCCGACCCGGCCGAGCAGCGCGGGCGCGACCAGCTTGGTCTCCGCGACGAGCCCGCCCGACGTGGCCATCAGGACGGTGCCGATTACCCGGTCACCGAACAGCTCCGGGAACAGCTCGGCGAACGCCATGATGGTCATGCCGCCCATCGAGTGCCCGACCAGCACCAGTGGCCCGTCCGGGGCGGTTCGGTCAATCACCTGGCGCAGCGTCCGGCCGAGCACGGCGAGGTCGTACTCCCCGGTCTCCAGCCGGCCGGACCGGCCGTGGCCGGGCTGGTCGTACGCCACGACCCGGTAGTCACCGCGGGCGGCGAGCAGCTGGCGCTGGAAGTGGAACGTCCCCATGTCCAGGCAGAAGCCGTGCACCAGGACCACCGTCGGATGCCCCGGCGCCGGCCTGGTGGGTTCGACCACCTCGACGTGGATGTCCGTGCCGTCGGGCAGCTCCAGTCGGAACGCTTCGTCGTACCGTTGCCTGTCGAACGTCTCGTGCGCGTAGCGGTCGGCCGGGTCGGCCTTGAGCCGGCGGACCAGGGTTCGCTCGGTCGCGACCCCGGCCGCCAGACCGGCCGCGGCCACCCCCACCGCCGCGCCGACGATGCCCGCGACCCGGCCCGCTGCCGTCCGCGGCCGTGGGATGCGGTAGCTCATGGCCGCTCGCCGTCGTAGACCCGCGGCACCCGGGTGCTGCCGAACCGGGTGACGATCTCGTAGTTGATCGTGCCGACCGCCTCGGCCCAGTCGTCCGCCGTCGGCTCGCCGTCCGCGCCGCTGCCGAAGAGCGTCGCCACGTCGCCGTCGGCCACCGGGTCGTCCCCGCAGTCGAGCACGAACTGGTCCATGCAGACCCGACCCGAGATCGTCCGACGTGCGCCGCCCAACTGCACCGGCCCGGTGTTGGAGGCGTGCCGGGGAACCCCGTCGGCGTAGCCGAGCGGCACCACCGCCAGGTTCGCGTCGGCCTCGGTGGTGTAGGTGTGCCCGTAGGAGACGCCGGTGCCGGCGGGCACCCGCTTGGTGAGCATCACCCGGGCGCGGGCGGTCATCGCCGGCCGCAACTCGTACGTATCGCCGGCCACCGGGGAGAGCCCGTAGATCGCCAGACCGGGGCGGACCAGGTCGAAGTGGGTGTCCGGGCGGGTCAGGGTGGCCGCCGAGTTGGCGAGGTGCCGCCAGCGCGGCCGCAGCCCGGCCCGTTCGACCATGGCCAACCCCTCGTGGAAGACGGCCAGCTGACGGTCGATGGTGGGGTGGCCGGGCAGGTCCGCGTACACGAAGTGGCTCCACACGCCGACCACCTCGACCAGGCCGTCGGCCTGGGCCTTCGCGGCGGCGTCCAGCAACGCCGGCCAGTCGGCGACGGTCGCCCCACCCCGGGACAGCCCGGTGTCGATCTTGAGGTGCAGCCGGACCGGACGCCCGGCGAGCCGGCTCGCCTCGATCATCTCGTCGAGCTGCGACAGGCTGGCCGCGCTCAGGTCCACCCCGGCGCTGACCCCCTCGTGCAACGGCAGCCCGGGGGCGAGCAGCCAGGCCAGTACCGGCGCGGTCACCCCGGCCCGGCGCAGGGTGAGCGCCTCGTCGAGGGTGCAGACCCCGAGCCAGTCCGCACCGGCGTCCAGCGCGGCGCGGGCGGCCGGAAGCATGCCGTGGCCATAGCCGTCGCCCTTCACCACCGCCATCAATTCGGCGGTGCGCCGGAGCGGAGTCTGCTCACGTTCTCACGGATCGCATCAAGATCGACGCGCACCTCGGCCTGCCACATACGCCCAGCCTACTTTCCGCCGTGATCACCGGGGCGGTGACGCACGGGCCCGAACGCCAACCCGACCGGACGGGACGATCAGCCCAGCCGGGCGAGGACCGGACGCAGCGCGATCGCCACATCGGGCGCGGTCACCGGCCCGCCCCGGGCCGCCTCCCGGCCGGCGAGGCCGTGCAGGTACGCGGCCGAGGCCGCAGCCCGATCGGCGGGCACCCCGGCCGCGAGCAACGAGCCGAGCAACCCGGCCAGCACGTCGCCGGTGCCGCCGGTGGCCAGCGCCGGGGTGCCGGTCGGGTTGACGAACGCCCGACCGTCCGGCGTGCCGATCACCGTACGGTCGCCCTTGAGCAGCACCACCGCGTTCATCCAGGCAGCCAGCCGCAGCGCCGCGCCGACCCGGTCGGCACCCGGCTCCTCGCCGCAGAGCCGCGCGTACTCCCGGTCGTGCGGGGTGACCACGATCGGCGCGTCCCGACCCCGCAGCCGGTCCGCGAGCGAACCGTCCACCAGCAGGGTCAGCGCGTCGGCGTCGAGCACCACCGGCACCGGGGCGGCCAGCACGGCACGCAGTTCGGCCGCCGCGTCCGCACCGGTGCCCAGCCCGGGGCCGCAGACCCAGGCCTGCACCCGACCCGCGTCGCGACCCGCCCACTGGCGATCACCGAAGGGTGCTGGTGCAGCACCTCGGAGCGGGCACTGCCGGCGTAGCGGACCAGGCCGGTCGGCCCGGCCAGCGCGCCGCCCACGGAGAGCACCGCCGCACCCGGGTAGGTCGCCGAGCCGGTCGCCACCCCGACCACACCCCGGGTGTACTTCTCCGACGCCGGGCCCAGCTTCGGCCACCAGTGGGTCAGGTCGGACCACTCGGTGACCCGCAGCGCCGGGCTGCCCCGCAGCCACGGCCGTAGCCCGATGTCGACCAGCTCCACCTGCCCGGCCAGGGCGGCGGCCGGCCCGACCACCAGGGCCGGCTTCAGCGCGCCGAAGGCGACAGTCACGTCGGCGCGGACCGCGGTGGGCCGCCCGGACGCGGAGAGCGGCACGTGACCGGTGTCGACCGCGACACCGCTGGGCACGTCGACCGCCAGCACGGTGGCCCGACCACCGTCGCGTCCGCGCAGCTCGCCGAGGCGTTGGACCACCTCGTCCGCGTTGGCCCGTAGCCCACCGGTGCCGCCGATGCCGACGATGCCGTCGAGGACCAGGTCGACCGGGCCGACCGGACCCGGCACCAGCCGGCCGCCGGCGGCTCGCAGCGCGGCCAGCCCGGCGGCGTGCGCGCGACCGGGGGTGAGGAGCAGGGCCGACACCTGAACACCGCGACGGGCCAACCGCTCCCCCGCGTACAGCGCGTCGCCGCCGTTGTCACCGGAGCCGACCAGCAGCAGCACCCGGCCGCCGTAGACCCCGCCCCGCTCGGCGAGCAGCAGCGCGGCGCGCCGGGCCAGCCCGGCGGCCGCCCGCTGCATCAGCGTCCCCTCCGGCAGCGTGCCCATCAGCCCTGCCTCAGCCGCCCGTACGTCGGCCACCCGCCACACCGCTCTCATGCCACCGTGTCCCATCCCGTTCGCGGGCGGGCCCGACCGACCCTCCCGGCCCACGTCATCGTTCCGCGACCACCATCGCCGACGCGATTCCTCCGTCGTGCGACAGCGAGAGATGCCAATGGTTGACCCCACGCGCGTCGGCCACCGCCGCGACCGTGCCGGAGACGGCCAGCCAGGGGCGACCGTCCGGATCGGGGACGATCTCGCAGTCGTGCCAGCTGAGCCCGGCCGGAGCGCCGAGCGCCTTGGCCACGGCCTCCTTTGCGGCGAACCGGGCGGCGAGTGACTCCGGTGAGCGCGGGCTGCCGGCGCGGGTCTGCCGCTCGGCCTCGGTGAAGAGCCGGTCGGCGAGCAGCGGCGTCCGGGCCAGGGCCCGGGCGAACCGGTCGACCAGGACGACGTCGATGCCGACAGCGACGATCACCAGACCACCCTACCGGCGGCCGAGGCCGCAGATTAGCTGTCGGGCTCGTGCTGGGCAACGCCTGTGGACAGGCCAGGGTACGACTCAGCGGCGGCTGTCCACAGGGCACCGCCAGACCTCCGGCACGTGGCTAGCGTCAGCCGTGTCGATGCCGATCGTGCACGGGGGTGTGGTCATGACCGACGAGTCGTTCGCCGTCCAGCCGGAGGAGTTGCGCGGCGCGGCCGTCCTGCTCGACGACGAGGCGCACCGACTGGCGCTGGGCCTCGCGGGGTTGCCCGGTCTGGTGGTGGCGGCGCCCGAGTGGCGAGCCGGCGCGGCCCTGGTCGGGCTGGAGGCGGCGGGGCACGCCTGGTTCTGCCGGCTCGGCGTCCAGGTCGCGACGACCTCTGCCGGGGTACGGGCGGCGGCCGAGGCGTACGAGACGGTGGACGACCGGGCCGCCCACCGGTTCACCGCCCTGCCCCGGTGAGCGGCGTCGGTTACCGCCAGTTGTGGGCTGCCGATCCGGGCGGGTGGCGGGCGCCGGGGCCGCCTGGGCGGGGCTGACCGGGCCGGTCGATCGGCGCGTCGACGGGCTGTCCGGTGCCGCCGAGCGGTTGCGGGGCGGCTGGTCCGGAGCGGCGGCCTCGGCGGCAAACGCCCGGCTCGACGGTCACCGGGCCGAGTTGGCGTTCGTCGCACCCGCGCTGATCGAGGTCGACCAGGTGCTGGCCGACCTGTCCGCACGGCTGACCGTGGCGAAGGCCCAGCTCACCGAGGTGGTTGCCCGGGCGGACGCGGCCGGCCTGCTGGTCGACCGCGCGGGCGGGGGTGCACATCGACCCGGCCCGGGCCGCGCCCACCGAGCGGGCCG
>NZ_JAEVHL010000280.1 GCF_016803395.1 Micromonospora tarensis
ACGAACTCAACGACCGCCCCCGCATGACCCTGGGCTGGGCCACCCCCGGCGAGAAAATGACCCAACTCTTAGGTGTTGCAACCACCGGTTGAGCCCGCCTCTTGCGGTGCCCGGCCTGGTTGGCGCGGTGCTGGTTCGAGAGGGGTTCGGTGGTCGGGTGTCCGGCGTGGGTGGTGCGGTGGCGGCTCGAGATCGAGCCGGTTCGCGGGGCAGCCTGCCAAGATCGTGCTCGATCCTGGACGTAGTGGTTCCTGGGCGGCAGGAGCCGACTGCATTCGGGATCGAGCACGATCTTGCGGGACCGATCGGCGTGGTTGGTCGGCGTCGATGTGGTCGGGGCGGCGTATTCGGGGTGCGGGACAGCAAGGACCCGGACGGGCCGGTGTGCGTTGTCGACGCGTACTCCTGGCGGCTCTTCGTGTTCGCGCCGCCGCGCTGACGCGACCACCTAGCGCGCGACGGCGGCCGAGGTTTTCGTGGAGATGCTGCCTCGGCGTGGCCGGAAGTAGCAGTTGCACCGATGTTGCCTGGCGGCTTCGGCGGTAAACGGCTCGACGGTGGCGCGGGGTGGCGGGATGATCCGGCGCATGGGTGGTTTTGGTGCGGGCCGGCCTCCGGGGACCGAGCGGTTGCGGTTACGGCGGCTGACCACGGCCGACGTGGACGCGCTTGTCGAGTTGGACAGCGACCCCGAGGTGATGCGGTTCCTGACCGGCGGCGTCGCCACTCCACCGGTGACGGTCCGGGACGAGCAGTTGCCGAGGTTGCTCGCCCAGTACGAGCGGCACCCCGGGTTGGGTCGGTGGGCGGCGCTCGACCGGGAGACCGGCGACTTCCTGGGGTGGTTCGCGCTGGACCCGTCGGCGGACGGCACCGAGGCGGAGTTGGGTTACCGGCTGCGCCGTTCGACGTGGGGCCGGGGGCTGGCCACCGAGGGTTCCCGGGCGTTGGTCCGGTACGCCTTCGACGCGGTCGGGGTGCGTCGGGTGTGGGCCGAGACGATGGCGGTCAACGAGCGCTCCCGGCGGGTGATGTCGAAGGCCGGGCTGCGCTACGTGCGGACCTTCCACCTGGAGTGGGACGAGCCGATCCCGGGCACCGAGCACGGCGAGGTGGAGTACGAGTTGCGGGCCGAGGAGTGGGCGGCCCTCGGTCAGGAGCGGCTGGCCGCCCGACGGGCGCGGTAGGCGGTCACCGCGGCGCGGTTGCCGCAGCCGGCCTCGCAGAACCGCCGGGACCGGTTCCGGGAGAGGTCGACGACTACGTTCGCGCAGTCCGGGTAGTCGCAGATCCGTAGGCGGCTCAGCTCGCCGGCGCGGACCAGGTCGGCCATCGCCATGGCCCCCTCCACCGCGATCCGGGTTGCCAGCGGCGCGTCGCGGGGAACGGAGTGCAGGTGGTACGGCTCGTCGTCATGCTCGATGAGCTGGGGCAACGCCTTGTGTTCGAGCAGCAGACCGTTGACGATCGAGACGATTTCCGGTGGTTCGGCGTGCCAGATGCGGCGCAGTCGGGGCCGTAACTCCCGGACAGCGCGCAGCTCCGCCTCGGTGTGCTCGTGTCGCCCGCTGTAGTTGTGTCGGTCGAAGAAGGCGTCCAGCGCCGCGACGTCCGGCAGCAACTCGCCGTCCCGACCCGCGGTGTTGACCAACGCGGCGGCGGCAATCAGCGAACATTCGGTGTCATGAGCGAATAGCAACTTGACTCCTTTCATCGCGACCGTTTAGCGTCATGAGCATAAGGATAGTTTGCTCATGACAGGCACCGTCCCGAGGAGCGCGACATGCACTCACGACCTGCTGCCGGTGCCGCTTTGGCGCTGCTCTCCGCAGTCACCTTCGCCACCTCCGGCACCTTCGCGCGATCGCTCATCCAGGCCGGTTGGTCGGCCGAATCAGCGGTGGTCGCCCGGGTCGGGGTGGCCGCCCTGGTGCTGGCGGTGCCCGCCCTGCTGTCACTGCGGGGCAGGACGCACGTACTGCGGAGCAATGCCGTCTCCATCGGGCTCTTCGGGCTCCTCGGGGTTGCGCTGGCCCAGGTGTGCTTCTTCAACGCCGTGCGCTACCTGCCGGTCGGTGTAGCTCTGCTTCTGGAGTACCTGGGCATCATCCTCGTCGTGGGGTGGATGTGGCTACGGCACGGCCAACGTCCCCGTCAGCTCACCGTCGCCGGGTCGGTGGTCGCCCTGGCGGGGCTGGCGTTCGTGCTCGACCTCGCCGGCACCGCCAACTTCCACCCGGTGGGCGTGCTCTGGGGCCTGGGCGCGGCATTCGGCCTGGCCGGATACTTCGTGCTCGCTGGTCGGGTCGACCCCCGGCTACCGTCGGTCGCCATGGCCAGCGCCGGCATGGCCGTCGGCGCGGCCGTGCTGCTCCTCGTCGGGTTGACCGGTCTGCTGCCACTGCGCGCGACCTTCGGCGAGGTCACCTTCGCCGGGCAGCGCACCAGCTGGCTGGTGCCCATCCTCGGGCTCTCGCTGGTGGCCGCCGTCATCGCGTACCTGGCCGGAATCGCCGGGAACCGGATCCTCGGCCCCCGCCTCTCGTCGTTCGTCGGGCTCACCGAGGTGCTCTTCGCGGTGCTGATCGCCTGGCTGTTCCTGAACGAGCTGCCCACGGGCTGGCAGCTGTTCGGCGGTGCCCTGATCATCGCCGGGGTCGCGCTGGTCCGCCTCGACGAACTGCGCGGAGCGTCGTCGGCGCCCAGGCCGGTCGAGCCCGAGCCCGCGCTGGCGCTCGACAATCGATGAGACACTGCTGTGGTGTTGACCGCCGTGGTGTTCGACGCCGACGAAACCCTGCTGGACCTGCGTCCAGCGGTGACCGGCGGGCTGGTGACCGTGCTCGACGAGATGCGTCGACGCGCCCCGGCGGCGGAGGTGACCCTCGCCGAGCTGGAGTCGGACTGGGCTGCGGTCTTCGGTGACCTGGCCGCCGCTCCGGTGGTGGAGATCCGGCGCGCCGCGTTGGCCCGTTCGCTGGCCCGCGCCGGGCTGGGGAACCACCTGGATGAGATCGCGGCCCTCTTCTTCGCCCGTCGATTCGCCCTCACCCGACCGTTCCCGGACGTGCCCCCGGCGCTGAAGGAGTTGCGCTCCCGATACACGCTGGGCTTCGCCACCAACGGCAACAGCCGCGCCGAACGGTGCGGGCTCGCCGGCGAGTTCGCCTTCGAGGTGTACGCGCACGAGAACGGCCTGCCCAAGAAGCCCGCCCCGGAGTTCTTCGCCGCAGTGGTCGCGGCCGCGGGGGTGCCGGCCGAGCAGATCGTGTACGTCGGTGACTCCTGGGAGCACGACGTGGTGGCACCCCGGCAGGTCGGCCTCCGATCGGTCTGGTTGAACCGGGCCGGCCTGCGGCGCCCGCGCGGGATCGGGCCCGACGCCGAGGTGTCCACGGTGGCGGACCTGCCAACGGTGTTGGCGGAACTCATGCTCCGCGCTCCCCTGGCCGGATGAAGGAGAGATTCGCCGGCATAACGGGCGTTCAGCTGGCGTAAAACTGCCGGGTGTTGTGTGATGGCTGCCACGTCCCTCAACGAGAGGATCTGATGTGGTGGGCAAGCGCTTCACCGTCGGTACCGTCGCGAGCGCGGCAGTGCTGGCACTTACGGCTGCGGGGCTGGGTGTGCCGGCCAGCGCCGCACCAAGCAACTCCCGCACCTTCACCGTCGTTGCTGAGGACGGCGTCGCCGCCGACACGGCGGTCGCCGCGATCCGGGCGGCCGGCGGCACTGTGGTGTCCCGGTCCGACGAGGTCGGGATGTACCAGGTGACCAGCGACCGGGCCGACTTCGCGGCCAGGGCGACCGCCGCTCCGACGCTGATCGGCGCCGCCGAGCAGAAGGCCATCGGCCGCAAGCCCAAGCTGGACCGGGTCGAGCAGGAGCACCTGACGGCAGATGGGGGTGCCGCCGCCAGCGCCGCCGCTCGCAAGGGCGCAACGCTCGACCCGCTCGACGACAAGCTCTGGGGTCTGGAGATGCTCCGGGCCGACAAAGCCCGCAAGATCGAACCGGGCGACCGCCGCGTGACCGTTGGGGTGCTCGACACCGGCGTCGACGCCAGCAACCCGGACATCGCGCCGAACTTCAACTGGGCGCTGTCGCGCAACTTCGCGCCGGACCTGACCGACGTGGACGGCCCCTGTGAGGTGCCGAGCTGCCTCGACCCGGTCGGCACCGACGACGGCGGGCACGGCACCCACGTGGCCGGCACCATCGGCGCCGCGGCCAACGGCTTCGGCCTCTCCGGTGTCGCCCCGAACGTCTCGCTGGTCGAACTCAAGGGTGGCCAGGACTCCGGCTACTTCTTCCTCGAGCCGGTGGTCAACGCCCTGCTGCACGCCGGCCGATCCGGGATCGACGTGGTCAACATGTCGTTCTACGTCGACCCGTGGCTCTACAACTGCACCGCGAACCCGGCCGACTCGCCCGAGGACCAGGCCGAGCAGCGCGCCATTATCAAGGCGATGAAGCGGGCGCTGACCTTCGCCCACAACAAGGGCGTCACCCTGGTCGCCGCCCTCGGCAACGAGAACGACGACCTGGGCGCACCCCGCACCGACGTCACGAGCCCTGACTACGGCGCCAACCCGTACCCGCGGCCGATCGACAACGAGAGCTGCTGGAACCTGCCGACCGAGGGCCCGAACGTGATCGCCGTGTCGTCGGTCGGCCCGTCCGGCAAGAAGTCGGACTTCTCCAACTACGGCACCGAGCAGATTTCGGTCGCCGCTCCCGGCGGTTGGTTCCGGGACGGCTTCGGCACCGACACGTTCCGTACCGACGCCAACATGATCCTCTCCTCCTACCCGAAGCACGTGCTTCAGGAGGAGGGCTCGGTCGACGCCGACGGCAACATCGTCGCCGGCTTCGAGGAGTCGGTCTTCAAGCAGTGCAAGGCCAACGGTGAGTGCGGCTACTACACCTACCTCCAGGGCACCTCGATGGCGTCCCCGCACGCCGCCGGCGTCGCCGCGCTGATCGTCAGCCGGTACGGCAAGGCGCAGGGCCGGTCGGGCTTCGGGATGTCGCCGGACCTGGTCGAGCAGCACCTCTACCGCACCGCGGCCGAGCACGCCTGCCCGGAGCCGCGGTTGCAGCAGTACCGCAACGAGGGCCGCGACGAGACCTTTGACGCCTACTGCGCCGGGGGGATCAACTTCAACGGCTTCTACGGCTACGGGATCGTCGACGCCTACGCGGCGGTGAAGACCCCGCTCACGCCGAACGCCCGCCCGTAAGGCGACCAGCACTGCGGCGGTGACGTTTCTGCGTCGCCTCGGGGCCCGGCCGACACTCCCGTCGGCGGCCCCGCCGTCGTTCCGGGCCGGGCGGTTGTGACCCGCCGGGCGGTTGTGACCTGCCGAGCGCGATTGTGACTGGCCGGGCGTTGTGACTGGCCGGGCGTGTGACTGGCGGGCGTTTCTGTGACTGGCCGGGCCCTTGGGACGGGCCGGGCCGTCGCCCCGGGCCGGGCCGCCGTCCGGCCGGGTCGCGGTCCCGGGTCGTGCGGCCGTCCCGGGCCGTTTCCCCTCTTGGGTCCTGCCGTCCGCCGTGATCGACTCGGGTTCCATGATGTCGGGGGATCGGCGGGCTCGGGAAGGCACGGTTTCCAGGAACACGAGTTGACCTTGGTCATGCGGACGCTCCCCGTCGCCATCCGCGGCTGACCAGCGCGTCGCGCACCTCGCGGAGCACCGCCGGGAACTCGCGGTGCAGGCGTCTACTGGTCACGTGCAGGACCAGCCAACCTGCGCCGATCAGCATGTTCAGCCGGCGGCGGTCGCGGTGCAGTTGCTCTGGGTCGGAGTGCCACTGACCGTCGTACTCGACCGCCACCCGAAACTCCGGCCAGGCCAGGTCGGGGTGCAGGACAACGCCGTTGGGCAGGCGTACCGGATGTTGGACCACTGGACGTGGCAGCCCGCCGAGCACTAACCGCACGCGGAGGTGCGACTCCGGCGGAGACTCGGCCCCGCCGTCGGCCAGGTCGAACACCCACCGGGCGCGCCGGCCACCGGGCCGGTCGGCATTGCTGGCGGCGACGGTGGCCAGCACGTCGCGATCGGTCAGCCCCTGGCCGAGCAACGAGTCGACGATGGCGACTGCTCGGACCGGGTCGAGCCAGACAGCCGTCTCCCAGGCGGCCTGACCCGGGTCGATCGGGGGATCAGGCTGCCCCGATCCCGGCTGGACCTGGTTTCCCGCCGGTGGCCGGATCCGGCCACCGCCCTGCCGCCAACCGCAGCCGGCTGGAGGACCTGCCGGGCCGGGCGCGACGACGTTAGGAAATCCCCGGGGCGGCGTGAGTCCGGGGGGCGGGGTGCCCCCGTGGGTCGCTCTGTGTCACGTGGACGTCCGGCCGGCGGACGGCCCGCACCGAGCGCCGGGCCCGCGGCTGGTGATCGGGTGATGGCGTTGACGTGTACGCGGAGCCCGCGTTGCTGGCCGATCCGCAGCGGTCGGGGCACGAGGACGTGAACGTCGTCGGTGAAATCGGCCGCATGGACGACACCGTGCAGATGAGCGGCCGACGGGCCTCCGACCACCACTCCGGGCGGTAGTCGGAGGAGGGCCGCGCGGCAGGCGAGGGCGTGGTCCCGGTCCAGCCGTGAGTCGGCGTAGATGTCGTGGCGCAGCCGGACCCAGGCACTGTTGCGCAGCTGGTGCTCGCTGAGTAGGCCTTCCCGGACAGCGTCGGAGCCGCGGAAGACCTGCCAGGTCAGGGCATCGGGACGGTGCGGACGTCGGGGCATGTCGAGCAGCCTGCCGGCCCCCGAGTGGCCCGCGAAACCCCTGTGGACAACCCCTTCCGCGGACGCCGCCGCCCCTGTGGACAACCACGAATCCGACTGCCGATCGTGGTATGGCAGGGCTAGGGCGGGGCTGGCCGATCGATAAGCCGTCCGTGATCCACTCGCGTTCCTGGAAATCGGGCCATCACAGGCGGCGGGATACCGCGATTTCCAGAAACCCGAGTCGATCAAGCCAAACCCGGAGCCGCTGGGGTCGCGCCGCTGGGGCCGCGCCTCCGGAGCCGCGGCGCCCTTTGGAGCGCGCCGCTCCCTTTGGAGCGCGCCGGGCAAGGGGTGCTGTGCTGGCCGCGTTGCCGCTGGCTTCGTAGGTGGGGCGGGGGTCAGCTGAGGGCGAGGGTGATGGCTGCGGCGGCGGCCAGTACCTGGGGGCCGATGGCGTCGACGTCAAGCGGGGCGAGGGCGACCACGCCGACGCTGGCCTCCAGGCCAGGTACGCCGAGCACCGGCGCGGCCACCCCGTACGCCCCGGCCTGCAACTCGCCGCTACTGCTCACCGGCTTTGCGATCCCGGCGCGACCGGCCAGGATCGCCCGGCCCGCCGCTCCCCGGTCGAGTGGATGCCGTGCCCCGGCGCGGTACGCGACGTGGAACGACGTCCAGCTCGGCTCGACCACGGCCAAGGCGACGCCCTCGCCACCCTCGACGATGGTCAAATGTGCGGTCGCGCCGGCCTGTTCGGCGAGGCGGCGTAGCGCGGGCAGCGCACCTTCGGCGAGCAGCGGCTGGGCGCGTCGGGCCAGGTGCAGCAGCCCGGCGCCGAGACGCAACCGATTGTCGCTGTCGCGGCGCAGCATGCCGTGCCCGCTGAGCGCGCTGACCAGCCGGTAGACGGCCGCCCGACCGATGCCGAGCCGATTCGCGGCCTCGGTGACGGTCAGTCCACCCTGCGCGTCGGCGACCAGGTGCAGCAGCCGTAACCCCCGGTCGAGCGTCTGCGACGTCTCCCCGGACCGCCCTGCGCCGACATCGACCC
>NZ_JAEVHL010000281.1 GCF_016803395.1 Micromonospora tarensis
CCGGCGGCGTGATCCGCCGCGCCGACGTGGAGTCCGCGCTGGCCGCGCCCGCCGCCCGACTCGCCGCCGTGCCGGACCCGCACGTCGCAGTGGCTCCGGCCGGCGACGGCGACGTCATCGTCCCGCTCACCGGGGTGCGCAAGGTGATCGCCGACAAGCTCTCCCGCAGCCGGCGGGAGATCCCGGAGGTGACCATCTGGGTCGACGTGGACGCCACCGGGTTGCTGGAGACCCGGGCCGCGATCAACGCCGCCACGCCCGACGCGCCGGTGAGCATCCTGGCCCTGCTGGCCCGGATCTGCCTCAGCGGGCTACGCCGGTTCCCGCAGCTCAACGCCCGGGTCGACACCGAGGCCCAGCGGATCGTCCAGTCCGCCGGGGTGCACCTCGGCATCGCCGCGCAGACCGACCGGGGCCTGCTCGTGCCGGTGCTGCGCGACGCCAGCGGCTCACCACCGCAGAGTTGGCCGCCGAACTGAGCGCGACCACCGCCGCCGCGCGCGCCGGCACGCTGCCGCCGGCCCGGCTCACCGGGGGCACCTTCACGCTGAACAACTACGGCGTGTTCGGTGTCGACGGCTCCACGCCGATCATCAACCACCCCGAGGCGGCCCTGCTCGGGGTCGGACGGATCGTGGACAAGCCGTGGGTGCTGGACGGGCAGCTCGCCGTCCGCAAGGTCACCCAGCTCAGCCTCACCTTCGACCACCGGGTCTGCGACGGTGGGGTGGCCGGTGGCTTCCTGCGGCACGTGGCCGACTGCGTGGAGCGCCCGGCGCTGCTGATCGCCGCCGTCTGACGCCTACCCGCTCGGCCCCGGCGCTGCCCCACGGCGCCGGGGCCGACGCTCGTCCGGGGGTTTCCCGGCCGCCTGATCGGGAAGTCGGCCCCGCCGAAGCGCGCCGAACGCGTCGAAGGGATCCGGCCTGTGGGCAAAGAGCTGCTACTCAACTCGGTCCGGGTGCGGCGACCCGCCGCGGCCGGCGCGCCGCTCTACTGCGACGCCCTGGAGTACGGGCTGACCGGTGACGGCGCGACGAACGACCAACCGGCGCTGGCCGCCCTCGTGGATCGCCTCGGCGCCGGGTACGCCTCGGACGGGCGGGCCCGGGTCATCTACTGCCGCCGGGCATCTACTCGATCCGCGACGCCGGCACGGTGTGGCGCAGCGGGGTGTCGCTGATCGGGGCCGGCCCGGCGGCGACCCGGTTCATGCTCAGCAACGAGGGCAACCGGGCCGACCCGACCCCGCTGGCCTTCTGGACCACCGTGCAGCACGGCGCCGACCGGGACCGACACATCGCCGACTGCACCTTCGCGGACTTCCAGATCGACGGTTCGGGCGTCGCCATGGCCGAGTACAGCTACCTGGCCAAGGGCCTCGGCCTGCAGTACGTGGTGCGCGGAATCTTCCGCAACCTCTACATCCACCACACCGCGGCCACCGGGCTGGGCTGCGACTTCCTCCAGGACTCGCTGATCGACGGGGTGGTGGTGGTCGGCTGTGGGCGCCTGGACAACGGCGAGCAGATCGGCGGCGCGGGCATCGGGATCGGCATCGGTGGCTGGGGCGGGGAGGAGCGGCTGACCATCGCCAACTGCACCGCCCTGGCCAACGGCACCAACGGCATCTTCCTCGAGTTGCAGAAGGACTACTGGGACCGGCCGCGCGGCTACCGCATCGTCGGCTGCCACAGTCAGGGCAACCGGTTCGGCATCTCCGACTGGGGCGCGGACGGCCTGATCGTCTCGGCCTGCACGATGACCGGCAACCTGGAGACCGGGTTCGACGTGTCCGCGCAGGGCACCGCCTCCGTGGCCGGTCGGGGTGGGCTGCTCACCGACTGCGTCATCGACGGCAACGTGCGCGACGGGGTCAGCATCGGCAACAGCCCCGGCCCGTACACCGTGCGGGGCAACCGGATCAGCGGCAACGGCCAGCACGGCTACCACGCGCGCGACCTCCGGCGCGGCTACCAGGGCCCGATCCGGGACGTGGTGATCGAGAGCAACGAGTTCTGGGGCAACGGGCTGGACGCCGTCCGGATCGACCACCAGATGACCGACGCGGTGCTGCTCAACAACCGGATCCGCAACAACGGACGGCAGTGCGCCGAAGGCACCGGCGGGACCGGCGACGCGGTCCGCTACGGCGAGCGGTCTCTGGTGGACCGGTCGGCCAACTGGCCGCACGACGGGCACCGCGGCAAGGTCCTGCGGGTCGGACGATCCGTGGCCATGGTGGCCGCCAACACCGGTGACGAACTCACCCTCGCCCCGGTCCGGCCGGACGCGTTCAGCGCGTGGAGCGGGGACGTGCCGCCGCCGGGATGCGGGTACGAACTGGCCGCCGCGCCGCTGCGGCGGGCCGGGATCACCATCAACGCGCCGTTCGACTCGGCCACCGTCCGCGGCAACCGGATCTGGGACAACCTCGACGACCAGACCCAGACGCACGGGCTGTGGATCACCGAGCGGGGCAGTTGTGTGGGCTGCCGGGTCGAGGACAACGACCTCGCCGGCAACGCCGACGACGGAATGCGGCTGGACACCCCGCCGGTGGGTGGCCGGTGGCGGGACAACCACGTGGACAGCGACTGGAGCTGAGCGGCGCGCGGAGCGCGACGACGTGCGGCGCGCGGAGAAACTCCGGCCGCCGCCGCTGTCACTGTGAACCGGTCAGCCGGCCAGGCCAGCCACCGGGTCCGGGTCCAGCACGACCGTCGCCGAGGCGGACTGCGGCGGTACGCCCGGCTCGGTCGGCGCGTCGGTGTACTCCGCGACGAACACGGCGGTCAGGTTGTCCGCGCCGCTGTGCCCACCGTCCACGAAGGTGGGGATGGTTCCGGAGCAGCCGGTCGCCGTGGACAGCGGGTGCCCGTGCTCGTCGTGCCCGAGCACGTAGGTGACCTTCACCCGGGAGCAGTCCACCGGCAGGTCGTCGGTGACCTTCACCTCGTACGCGACCGTCTGCCCGAACTCGAAGGGCTGCCCGGCCACCGGGGCGACGAACTCGATGGTCGGCGCGGTCGGCCCGACCACCAGCGGCAGGGTCGCCGAGGCGGACCGGCCGGTGCGGTCGGTCACCTTCAACGTCGGGTTGTACGAGCCGTTCTCCGCGAACGTCCAGGTCGGGTTCGGGTCGGTGCTGTCCACCGAGCCGTCCGCGTCGAAGTCCCACGCGTAGCTCAGCTTGTCACCGTCCGGGTCGGTGGTGCCGGCGCTGGAGAACGCGACGGTCAACGGGGCCTGCCCGACGGTCGGGGTGCCGCTGATCTTCGGGATCGGCGTCCGGTTGCCCCGGACGAAGTCGATCCGGGACAGCTGCGCGTCCGGGTTCTCGGCGAAGTAGCCGTCGCCGTACTCCAACACGTAGAGCGCGCCGTCCGGGCCGAACTCCATGTCCATCGGGTTGTCCACCACCAGCGACGGCGCCACCGGGCGGATGTCCTGCACGTCCCCGTCGGAGTCGAGGCGGAACTCCTTGATGTAGTCGCGGGTCCACTCGTAGAACAGCGGCACCCCGTCGTAGTAGGCCGGCCAGCGGGTACGCGACGTGCTGGTCCCGTCGTAGTCGTACGCCGGGCCGCCCATCGGGGCGATGCCGCCGGTGCCCAGCTGCGGGAACTCGGCCGAGGGGGCCGCCGCGTACCAGACCTCCGGCTGCTCGACCGGCGGCAGCACGCGCTTGCCGGTGTTGTGCGGCGAGTCGTTGACCGGGCGCTTGCAGTTGAACTTCGCGCCGGACTCGCCGGTGGCGAAGTCGTAGTCGCGGTAGGCGATCGTCGGCGTCACGCAGTACGGCCAGCCGTAGTTCGCCGGCTTGTCGACCAGCATCCACCGACCGTGCCCGGCCGGGCCGCGCTCCGGGTTCGGGCTGGAGGCGTCCGGCGAGTAGTCGCCCACGTACACGTTGTCGGTGCGCCGGTCGACGGCGAACCGGAACGCGTTGCGCAGCCCCATCGCGTAGATCTCCGGACGGGTCTGCGCCGTGCCGGGCTTGAACAGGTTGCCGGCCGGCACCGTGTAGCCACCACCGGACTTCACCTTGATGCGCAGCAGCTTGCCGCGCAGGTCGTTGGTGTTGGCCGCGGTGCGCTGGGCGTCGAAGGCCGGGTTACGGTCGGCCCGCTCGTCGATCGGGATGTAACCGTCGGAGGCGAACGGGTTGGTGTCGTCACCGGTCGACAGGTACAGGTTGCCCTTGCTGTCGAAGTCGATCTGCCCACCGACGTGGCAGCAGATGCCCCGGTCGGTCGGCACGTCGATGATCTGCTGCTCGCTGGCGAGGTTGAGCTTGGCCCCCTCCAGCTTGAACCGGGACAGCCGCAGCGCGCCCTTGAACCGCTGCCAGTCCGCCGCGGTTCCGGTCTCCGGCGCGTCCCCCTCGTTGACGTCCGGGGTCGCCGGGTCGTCCACCGGGGTGTCCATCGGCGGCGAGTAGTAGAGGTACACCCACTTGTTCTGGGCGAAGTTCGGGTCGATCGCGACCCCCTGCAACCCCTCCTCGTCGTGCTCGTACACCGGGATGTCGGCGGCGAGGGTGTTCAGCCCGGTGCGCGGGTCGTGGATGCGCACCTCGCCGGTGCGGGAGGTGTGCAGCACCCGCAGGTCGGGCAGGACGGCGAGGCTGATCGGCTCGCCGGGGAAGTCGTTGAGTGTCACTTTCTGGAAGCTGCTGTCCGGCGGCGCGGCCGGCGCGGCGGTGGCCGCCGACGGTGGTACGGCCAGACCGGCCGTCACCAGCAGTAGGGCGGACGCGAGTGCGGTCCTGTTCATCAGGTGTGTCCCCCGAGGTGGTGTCAGTACCGGAGTGAAGCGAGATAGTCGAAGCCGACGCGAGCGGTGTCCAGGGCGTCGGCGGGGGAGCGCGGCGGGGTGCCCGCGTCGTCACGCTCGACGATGTACTCCTCGATGCCGGCCTCCCGCTCGTGGGCGAAGATCCGGCCGAAGTCGATGACGCCGTCGCCGAGGTCGGCGAAGCCACCCTCGACGTCGAGGTCCTTGACGTGCACCTGGCGGATTCGGCCCCGGTTGGCCCGGATCACGTCGACCGGGTCGTGGGCGCCGCGCCAGGTCCAGTAGAGGTCGAGCTCGAAGTGGACCAGCCGCGGATCGGTCTGTGCGGTGAGGATGTCGAACCCGGTCGAGCCGCCGGTCAGCGGTACGAACTCGAGTTGGTGGTTGTGGTAGCCGAATTCGAGCCCCGCGCGTTCGGCGAGCCGACCGGCGCGGTTCAGGTCCCGGGCCAGGGCCTGGTAGACGGCCGGGTCCCGGATCGGCTGGCCGCTGGCGTCCCGACCGAAGTACGGGTGGACGATCTTCTTGCAGCCCACGACCTTGGCGTCGGCGAGGGCCTGCTCCCAGGTCGCGGCGTCGAAGGGCTGCGGAATGCCGACGTGCCCGGAGGTGGCGCGCAGGCCGGCCTCGTCGAGCGCGGCCCGGAACTGCGCGGCGGTGCGTCCGACGAAGCCGGCGTGCTCCACCCGCCGGTAGCCGATCCGGCGCAGCGCGTCCAGGGTGCCGGGCAGGTCGGCGGCGAGCTGGTCACGCAGGGTGTAGAGCTGGATGCTGATCCGGTCGACCGGCACCGGCGCGGCCTGGGACGGCCCGGCCGGTGCGGCGGTGGCCGGGCCGGCAAGCAGGCCGGCGGCGCCGACCGCGGCGGCGGAGACCGTCGCGGCGCGTAGCACGCCGCGCCGGCTGACCGGCGCGGACGCCGGTGTCGGCGCCGGTCGGTTGAACTGTTGAGCCATGGTGGTGGTCCCTTCCTGACGGCGAGGACGCCGTCGGCGGCGGTCGACCTGGCTGCCGTCTGCCGGGCGCGCCGAACCGGCCGGAGGCGGGCTCCGGCTGACGGTTATAAACGGCGCGGGTGCGGCCCGGACCCCTCGGGGGCGGAACGCGTCGACCCGGCAGGGTGGCGGCAAGATGATCGACGAATGGGCAACCCTCTATCTAGATCGTGACCCTACCCGTGTGTCCGGATGAAGGCAAAGCTTCGTCGCGTTCAGCAGAAGTTTCGCTCCAACTGACAAAAGTCCGCCCCCGACGTGCGGCACCGGGCGTGACCTCCCCCTTCCGCGCTCGCCCCCTTCCGCGCTCGCCCCCTTCGTGCTCGCCCCCCTTCGCGCTCGCCCCTTCCCGCGCCCGGCTTGGCTCGGCGCTTGATCGACTCGCGTTCCTGGAAATCGCGGTGTCCGACGCCGCCTGATAGGCCGGTTTCCTTGACGTCGTGTCGATCATGGCGGGCCGAGCGACGCCGCCGGCCGTGGGCCGCCCGGCCGTGGGTCGGTGAGGGCTGGTGCCGCGCGAACCGGACAGCCGGTGTTGCCTCCGTTGAAGCAGAGCAAAGGACGCGAGAAGGGCCGGTCGAACCCCTGTTCCACCAAGCGGAACATTGTCGGAAAATGCGTCGATAAATGCGCCGCCAATTATTTCCGAAAGGCGTTAACACCCCTGTCGAGAGGGCGAGAATGTGGCGGAGGGAAGCCAAAAACGGGGGGACTGAACATGACGTCTAGGCGGCGATTGACGCTGTTGGCGGTAACCATCGCGGCGGCACCACTCGTCCTGGGTGGGTGCACCGCCGACCGGGAGTCGGCGACCGGCTCGGCCAAGAGGCACGCCGCCCCGCCGGAGCTCGTCGTGACACCGGGGGACAAGGCCCGGGACGTCCCGGTCAGCGCCGAGGTGGGCACCGTGGTCAAGGGCGGGCGGGTCACCGGCGTACGCCTCACCGACGACAAGGGCAAGCAGGTCAACGCCGAGCCGCGCGAGGACGGCTCCGGCTGGGTGCCGAGCGCGCCGCTGCAACCTCGTCGGACCTACACCGCCGAGGTGACGGCGACGGGTGACTCGGGTGCGACCACCACCCGCAGCACGACGTTCACCACGATGGCCAAATCGACCAGACCGCAGATCACCAGCACCCTCTATTTCGACGGTAATCGGACGTACGGCACGGCGATGCCGGTAACGGTGGCGTTCGACCCGGGCGTTCCGAAAGAGGCCAGAGCGGATGTGCAGCGGCGGTTGTTCGTAAAGACGAATCCGCCGCAGCCGGGCACCTGGTCGTGGCTTGAGGATGGAAGTCAGGTCTATTACCGGGCGCCCGATTTCTGGAAGCCGGGGACCACCATCAGCGTCCGGGCCGCTCTGGAGGGGCTGCCGATCGGTAAGGACAAGGTCGGCGACGCCGAGCGCACCGCGACCTCCAAGATCGGACGGCAGCTCTCGCTGGAGATCGACAACGCCACCAAGCAGATGACCGTGCTGCGCGACGGCAAGCAGATTCGCCGGATCCCGGTGAGTCTGGGCAAGCCGAGCACGCCGAGCTCCAGCGGCAAGATGGTGATCATGGAAAAGCACGAGCGGACCACCTTCGACACCCGGGGTGAGCCGAACGGTGGCTACGTGGTCGACGTCGACGACGCCCAGCGCTACACCTGGGGTGGCGAGTTCATCCACTCCGCCCCCTGGTCCGAGGGCGACCAGGGCAGCACCAACGTCTCACACGGTTGCGCGAACGTCTCCGCCACGGCGGCCGACTGGTTGATGGGGGTCACCCAGGTCGGTGACCTGATCACCGTCAAGGGCACCGAGGTGGAGTTGCAGCCGGGCAACGGCTGGACGGCGTGGAACGTGAGCTGGGACGAGTTCGTGCGAGGCAGCGCCCTGCCGGTGCCGCCCGGGCTCAAGCCCGCGCCGGTCGCCCCGGCGCACCCGGGCGCGGT
>NZ_JAEVHL010000282.1 GCF_016803395.1 Micromonospora tarensis
ACCACCCCACCGCCGACGACCCCGCCGCCGACCGACCCGCCACCCACCGGCGACCTGCCCAGGCACCTGCTCACCGGCTACTGGCACAACTTCGACAACCCCGCCGTCGAGCTGCGGCTGCGCGACGTCCCCAACGAGTACGACCTGGTGGCTGTCGCCTTCGCCGAGGCCACCTCGACGCCCGGCGCGCTCACCTTCGGCGTCGACGCCGGGCTGTCCGCCGCGCTCGGCGGCTACACCGATGCGGACTTCACCAACGACGTCCGCACCCTGCACAGCCGGGGCAAGCGGGTGATCCTCTCCGTCGGTGGCGAGACCGGCCGGGTCACCGTGAACAACGCCGCCTCGGCCACCGCGTTCGCCGACACCGCCGCCGCGCTGATCGCCCGGTACGGCTTCGACGGCATCGACATCGACCTGGAGAACGGACTCAACCCGGCGTACATGGCGCAGGCGCTGCGCGCGTTGCGGGCCAAGGTCGGGTCGAGCCTGATCATCGCGATGGCGCCGCAGACCATCGACATGCAGAACCCGGCCGGCGGCTACTTCAAGCTGGCGCTCGACATCAAGGACATCCTCACCGTCGTCAACACCCAGTTCTACAACTCCGGGGCGATGCTCGGCTGCGACCAGAACGCCGCGTACTCCCAGGGCACTGTGAACTTCATCGTCGCGTTGGCCTGCATCCAGTTGGAGGCCGGGCTCCGCCCCGACCAGGTCGGCCTCGGCCTGCCCGCCGGAGCGGGGGCGGCCGGCGGCGGCATCGTCGCGCCCAGCGTGGTCAACGCCGCGCTGGACTGCCTGGCCCGGGGCACCAACTGCGGCAGCTTCCGCCCGCCGCGCACCTACCCCGGCATCCGCGGCGCGATGACCTGGTCGGTGAACTGGGACGTCAGCAACGGCAACACCTTCGCCCGCACCGTGGCCCCGCACCTGGACACCCTGCCGTGACCACCCCGGCTGGCGGTGCGCAGCGCCAGCCGTGACGCGGATCAGCGACCGGCGGTCACCGACCGCCGGTCGTCGCGGTCCCGACGCCGACGAAGCTTACGAATCACCCAGCCGGCCGCCATCACGACGAAGACCGCGACGATCGCGTAGTTGAACCAGTCGCTGTAGCGCTCGACGTCCCGCCAACGGCTCCCGAGCGCGTAGCCGGCCCCCACGATGAGACCGTTCCACACCCCGCTGCCGATGGTGGTCAGCAGGATGAACTCACCCAGCGGCATCCGGTTGGCCCCGGCCGGTACGGAGACCAGGCTGCGGACCACCGGCACCACCCGGCCGATCAGCACCGCCCACCGGCCGTGCCGCTCGAACCACCGGTCGGCCCGCTCCAGGTCGTCACTGTCCACCAACGGGATGCGGTCCAACCAGCGCTTGAGCCGTTCCTCACCGAGGGCCGCGCCGAGCCAGTAGAGCACCAACGCGCCGACCAACGAGCCGACAGTCGCGGCCAGCACCACGACGAAGACGTTGAACTGGCCCTCGTGGGCCAGGAAACCGGCGAGCGCCAACACGATCTCACTGGGGATCGGCGGAACGATGCTCTCCAACGCCACCAGCAGAGCCACGCCGGCCGGACCCATCACCTCGATCACCGAGGCCACCCAGCCGGTCAACCCGGTGAACTCGGACGGGTCGCCAGCCTGGGCGTACGACATGGTCGTCCTTCCGTCTCGGTGGTCGGGGATCGGAGGGTCATACCCACCAGGGCCTGTGTTACACCTGCGCTCAGTGCTCCGGGTGCAGCGCGGTGTCCGCCGGTCCCCGCCGCCAGCCGGTGAAGACCACGGTCAGCCCGGCCCGGGACGGCGCGCAGCAGAACGGGCCGGCCACCGCCTCGGCCGCCGGGTCCAGCGGGGCGAGCCGGACCAGTCGCCACGGCTCGTCGTCGACCCGGGCCCGGACGGTCAGCGCGTCGCCGGCCCGGCTGACCCGGACCGTCACCTCCCGGCCCGCCCACTCCGGCACCGGCCCCACCGACCAGTCGGAGAACTCCCGGGTCACCACCGCGCCGAGCTGGACCTCGCCGTCGCTGATCTCCACACCGGCCTTGGTCCAGGTACGTTCGTCGACCCGGACGAACGCACCGGCCTGGTCGAACTGCGCCGAGAAGTCGAGCCGGAAGCTGACCTCCATGGCGGTGCCCACCGGCAGCGGCGCCAGCAGGGCCGGGCCGTTGTCGTGCACGAACCCGTAACTGGTCCGCCGCCAGAAGTCGCTGTCCGCCGCCGGCTCGACGATCAGCTCACCGGCCGGGCCCTGCTCGGCGTGTACCGGCGGGTGCAGCCAGGCACCCTGGGACCAGTCCAACGGTTCACTCGGCGGTACGAGGTCGTTTCCCATGACTGGCACGATAACCAAGGGTTTGCCGCGCTGATCGTTCGGAGATGTTCCTCCGGCATGGGTGACCGTTGGTATTCCGAAGCTGTCGTCTACTGCCTCGACATCGACACGTACGCCGACTCCGACGGCGACGGGGTCGGCGACATCCGTGGGTTGATCGGAAGGCTGGACTACCTGGCCCGGCTCGGCGTGACCTGCCTGTGGCTGCACCCGATCCACCCGTCACCCAACCGCGACGACGGCTACGACGTGACCGACTTCTACAACGTGGACCCCCGCTTCGGCACCCTCGGGGACTTCGCCGAGCTGCTGCACCAGGCGCAGAACCGCGGCATCCGGGTGATCATCGACCTGGTGGTCAACCACACCTCGGACGAGCACCCGTGGTTCCAGTCCGCCCGCTCGTCGCCGGACTCGCCGTACCGCGACTGGTTCATCTGGTCCGACACCGAACCCGACGACCGGCACCAGGGCATGGTCTTCCCGGGCGAGCAGAACGAGACGTGGAGCTACGACCGGACGGCGAAGGCCTGGTATTACCACCGGTTCTACAAGTTCCAGCCGGACCTCAACTTCGCCAACCCGCAGGTCCGGGCCGAGGTCAAGAAGATCATGTCGTTCTGGCTCCAGCTCGGTGTCTCCGGTTTCCGGATGGACGCGGTGCCGTTCATCATCGAGCTGACCGAGCCGGGCAACCCGAACTCGCCCAAGGACTTCGAGTTCCTCACCGAGCTGCGCCAGCACGTGCAGTGGCGGCGTGGCGACGCCGTCCTGCTGGCCGAGGCGAACGTCGAACCGGACCAGCTGCCGACCTTCTTCGGTGACGCCAGCGGCTCCGGCAACCGGATCCACATGCTCTTCGACTTCATGCTCAACGGCCGGCTCATGCTGGCCCTGGCCCGGCAGGACCCGGAGTCGCTGATCGAGGCGCTGCGGGACACCCCGAAGCTCCCCGTCGGCGGGCAGTGGGCCACCTTCCTGCGCAACCACGACGAGATCGACCTGTCCCGGCTGACCACCGAACAACGCAACCAGGTGTACGCGCAGTTCGGCCCGGACGAGAACATGCGCATCTACGACCGGGGCATCCGTCGTCGGCTCGCCCCGATGCTCGGCAACGACCGGCGGCGCATCGAGCTGGCGTACGCCCTGCAGTTCTCGCTGCGTGGCACTCCCGTGCTGCGCTACGGCGAGGAGATCGGGATGGGCGAGGATCTGTCGCTGCCCGGTCGGGAGGCGATCCGTACCCCGATGCAGTGGTCGTACCAGCCGAACGCCGGCTTCTCCACGGCGGAGGAGGAGAAGCTGGTCCGCCCGGTGATCGACAAGGGTGAGTTCGGCTACCAGACGGTCAACGTCACCGCCCAGCGGGGCGACCCGAAGTCGCTGCTCGCCTGGTTCGAGCGCATGATCCGTACGCTGCGGGAGGCCCCGGAGATCGGCTCCGGCTCGACCACCCACATCGACGTGGCGATGCCGCCCGGGGTGCTCGCGCACCGGGCGGACGGGCCGACCGGGACGATGGTGTTCGTGCACAACCTGGGCACCGACGACGTCGAGGTGGACCTGAGCAGCCTCGAACCGGAGGCCGACCTGCCGATCGACGTGCTCACCGATCGTGGCTACGGCGAGTTGGGCAAGCTCGGCGCGGTTAAGGTCTCCGGCCACGGCTACCGCTGGATCCGGCTCTGCCGGGGCTCCGCCTGGTAGGACGGGCACGCGGGACGTCCGGCCGGTCGGCGCCGGCCGGGCGTCCCGCGATGTCACGGCAGGCGATCAGCGCACGCCGAAGGCCCGGATCACTTGCTGGCTGACCGAGTTGCCCGCGTCGTCAGTGGCGCTGGCCCGCAGCGACACGTAACCCGCGTTCCTCGGTGCCCGCAGGTTCGCCGTCCAGGAACCGTCGCGCGAACGGTCCAGCGACTGCCGCTGCCAGTGCGCGCCGTCGTCGTACGAGATCTCCAGGCTGATCGACCGGACGTTGCCGCACCCGGTAGCGCCGGGCAGGTGCGCGGCGGACACGGTCAGGTCCGTCCGACCCGGCGCGGTGCCGGCCGGGTCGGTGTCGACCGTGTAGTCGAGCTGGAGCAGCGGCAGCACGTTCGACTCCACCCCGGCTGCCGGTGCCTTCGACCGGAACGTCCACCGGGTGTCGGTGCTGGTGGAGTACCGGCCGACGGTCGGATCCTGGGTGGTCTGGACCACCAGCCGGTACGGCAGGTCACCCGCGCCCGGCGCGGTGCCGCTGACCCACGTGCTGCTGCTCTGGCCGAGCAGCCTGTCGCCCTGGTAGAGCTGGTTGGTCTGCGCGGCGGCGCTCATCGCCATACCGACGTGATCGGCCCCGCCCCAACCGGGCACGTCCAGGTTGAGGGTGTCCCCGGAGCGGGTGGGCAGCTTGAAGTTGTTGTTCAGGTGGGGCCGTTCGATCGGCGCGAAGAACCGCTCCTGGCTTCGGCTGCCGGCCCGGTAGCTGGTCCGGGGGTCGATCTGGTACGTCGCGGCGTCCAGGTACGCCTCCTGACCCCAGGTGTACAGGTCACCTGTGGACACCCAGTCGGTACGGACCGCCGCGAGCGGCCGGTTGCTGGTCTGGCCGATGCCCCAGTTGTTGTACGACGGCCAGTCGTACCGGAACTCCCCGCCCCGGGTCTGCGCGGTCGGGAGGTTGAAGCCGACGTCGATCCGGGCCAGCGTCTTCGGGGTCTCGGTCCGGCTCAGCTCGCGCGGAATCCGGTTGTGGTACGCCTGCACCAGGTCGTACGCGTAGTCGGCGACCGGCTGCGAACCGACCTGGACCTTGGTCGACCCGCGCTGGATCTGCCGGATCAACGCCTCGCCCTCGTCGGTGCTGAGCATCGCCACCTCGATCGGGGTCGGTGTGAAGAAGTCGATCGAGTAGTCGCGCACCTCCCGCCACGGGAAGTCGTTGACCACCAGCAGCACCTTCACCCCGGCGGCGGCCGCCGCGGCGGCCTGCTCGGCGTCGCCGACCTCCCAGTTGCGCCGGACCACGGCGACCCGGTCCCGGGCGTTCAGCCCGGCGTAGTCGCTCGCCGCGCCGTTGCCCGCGAAGACCGCCGGCAACGTCCATCTGCCCTGCGGGAGCTGGGTGGTGCCCTGCTGGCGGACCACGTCGTCGAAGTCCACCGTCGCGGTGCCCACGGTCAGCACCGGCTGCTCCTTGCGCCACCGGGCCCCGACGTAGAAGTCGCCGTGCCGCACGTCCCGGCTGGTCGGCTGCGCCCAGAAGCTGTCGAAGAACACCCCGCCGGCGATGAACGATCGCCACCGGCCCGCACCCTGCGACCGGTAGTAGTCCAGCCGGGTGAAGGTGTCGGCGGTCTGCTGCGGCACCGTCGACTCGACCCGGCGGGCCGCCTTCCCGTCCAGCTTGATCGTGGTGTCCGTGCGCAGGTCGATGTCCGGGTCGCCGAGCAGCGCCAGGCCCAGCGAGTTGGGCCCGTGGCTGCCGGTGACGTTCAGGAAGCTCATCGCCGACCAGACGCCCTCGGGAAGGTAGAGCTGCGCCACGCCGTCCGCGTCGGTCTCGACGAAGGCGATGTCGTAGCCGCCTGGCTGGCCCAGCTCGATCATGCCCCGGGTCGGCTTGCCGGCCCGGTCGGTCAGCTCCAGCCGAAGCTGGTGGTACGGGGTGAACGTGCCGACGGCGATCGCGGTGCGGGTCAGCACGCTCCGGTCCGGCCCGGCGGCACCACCTGGCCGGTGTACCGGGCGCCGGCGGTGGCCCGGGAGGTGTCAGTGGTCAGGGTGACCGTGGCGGTGCCGTGCGCGGGCACTGTCAGCTGGGCCGCGGAGAGGCGGAACAGGCCGGCCGGCGCGCCCGGGGCGTGCACCGACAGACCGACAGTGAGCGGCTGACCGGTGGTGTTGGTGTACGTCACCGGGGCGGTGCCGCCGCCCGCCTTCACCGTCTCGTGGCGCACGCTCGTGGAGACGGTGCCGGTGGCCAGGAGCGGGGCCCGAACCGCGGCGGCGATGTCGACCCGCCCGGTGCCGGCCTGGTAGGCGTCGTACGCCGGGGTGGCCTTCGTCGTGCTGACCAGGGCGTCCTTGAGCTGCTGGCCGGTCCAGTCCGGGTGCTTGGCGGCGAGCAGGGCGGCGGCGCCGGCCACGTGTGGCGCGGCCATCGAGGTGCCGTCCATCGTCTGGTACGAGCCCTCGCCGGGCGCGTACTGCGAGCGGGCGGCGAGCACCCCCACGCCGGGCGCGGTCAGCTCGGGCTTGATGGCCTCGTCGCTGATCCTCGGGCCCTGGCTGGAGAAGGGAGCGAGTTGGTCGTTGCCGTCGACCGCGCCGACGGTCAGCGCCGCGTCCGCCGCGCCCGGCGCGGACACGCTGCCGGGTACGCCGGCGTTGCCGGCGGAGATGACGAAGAGCGCGCCGGTCTCGGCGCTGAGCGTGTTGACCGCCTGGCTCAGCGGGTCGGTCCCGTCGCTGGCCTGGTCGGAGCCGAGGCTCAGGTTGACGATGCTGGCGTCGGCGTCCCGGACCGCCCACTCCATGCCGGCGAGGATCCAGGAGTCCAGGCCGTGGCCGTCGTCGCTGAGCACCTTGCCGACGGCGAGCGTGGCGTTCGGAGCGACGCCCTTCTCGCGTCCGCCCGAGGCCGCACCGGTGCCGGCGATGGTGGAGGCGACGTGGGTGCCGTGCCCGACCCGGTCAGTGATCTCCTCGCCGGGCACGAACACCGCGGACTCGGAGATCCGGCCGGTCAGGTCCGGATGGTTCGCGTCGATGCCGGTGTCCAGCACGGCGACCCGTACTCCGGTGCCGGTGTCGCCGGTGGCCCACACCTCGGGAGCGCCGATCTGGGCGGTGCTGTCGGCGAGGTCGGCGCGAACCCGTCCGTCCAGCCAGATCTTGGCGATGCCACCGGAGAAGCGTCCCCTGTCGCCGGTCGCGGCGGTCGCCCTGGCGGTGGAGGCGGCCGTGATCGCGGCCCAGAACTCGTCGGCCCGGTCGCGGTCCTCGCGCAACGCGGCACCGGAGATGCTGCTCAGGGTACGGGTGCGGGTCGCGCCGGCCGGTGCGCCGCCGGCGCGGAGACCGGCCGTCGCGTCGGCGTACGACACGATCAGCGGCAGGTGGTCCACCTGCGCGTCGGTGTACCCGTCGGCGATCAGCCGGGTGACGTTGAACAGCCGCTTGTCCAGCGTCTTCGCGGCCACGTAGGGGAGCACCGCCTGGGGGTAGACGTAGAGGTCGTCACCGGCCTCCACCACCCGCACCGGCGCGGGGGTGCCGTCTGGACGACGTACGTCGAGGGTGCCGCCGTTGGCGGTCTGGCGGGTGGTGACGGTGTCGCCGGTGATCAGGGTGACTGAGTGGGTGCCGGGCGGGGTGGGCAGGTCGG
>NZ_JAEVHL010000283.1 GCF_016803395.1 Micromonospora tarensis
AGTGGTCGGCGGGGATCGCCGGTTGGTCGGGGGTGGGTTGGCGGGGGGACGGCTGGGTGCCGGCGGGTGCGCTGTCCGGGGCGGGCGTCGGGTCCGAGGCATCTTCGGCGGGGGTGGCACGGCGGGCCCTCAGCGCCGCCCAGCCGCGCTCGGCCAGACCGACCACCAGGAAGGTCAACCCCACGTACGCCCAGCCGACCAGCACGTCGATCACGTAGTGCTCGCCCGAGTAGACCAGGGTGAAGGTCATCGCCAGCGGGTACGCGAGCAGCAGCGGCCACCAGCGGCGGCGGGTGGTGGTGAGGAAGAACAGCACCACGAACAGCGCCCACGCGGTGTGCAGCGACGGCATCGCGGCGACCGGGTTGGAGGCGATCTGGCCGGCGTTGAGGACGTTGCCGGCACCGTGCATGCCGAACGCCTTCCAGCCCCGGGTGGAGATTCGGGCCACCTCGGTGAGCAGGCCGTTCTGGGCCGCCCACCAGGGCGGGGCGGCCGGATAGAGGAAGTAGGTGACCAGGCCGGCGGCGCAGAGGAAGCCCCAGCGCCGCATGTACGCGGCCCACCGGTGCCGGTCGCGCAGCCAGAGCACCGCGGCGGCGGTCAGCGCCACCACGAAGTGCGAGAAGTACACCCAGCTCGCCGCGACGTCCCACCAGTGCACCTGCGGGTGGTAGAGGTGCTGCTGCAACCAGACGGTGGGCACCTCCCCGCCGGTGGCCCAGTCGAACATGAACCGGTCGGCGACGATCAACTCCATCGCGTGCGGGGTGGCCCCGTTGTCGGCGAACCCGCGCGAGAGGTTGTAGACGACGAAGAGCAGCACCACCGGCACCCAGTCCCGGGCGAAGCGCAGGTGACTGCGCCACGGCCGGTCGCTGTTCCAGGCGATGGTCGCGGCCCAGATCCAGACGAAGGCGTACGCCGGGTCGGTGGGCAGCCCGATGGCCAGCCAGGCGGCGACGAAGGCGACCGCCCAGACGGTCATCGCGATGACACGCCGACGACCCCCGTCCGGGGACGCGGGCGGGTCGGTCCGGGCGGGGGGCTGGGGGTCAGTCACGACGGCCATCGGGGTCAAGGTTAACGACGGATGCGGCATCGACCGACGGGGACCATCCGGCGGGGCCCGGCACAGGTGAAAGGGCGGGCGGTGCCGGGATCGGCGGGCGCGTGCTCGGCGGGCTCGGGGAGCACCTAGGCTGACGACCATGCAGGAGCAGCCCGAGCCGGCCTTCGCGCCGGGTCTGACCGCCCAGGTCGAGCTGACCGTCACTGACGCGGACACCGCCCAGGCGGTCGGTTCCGGGGACGTACCGGTGCTGGGCACTCCCCGGGTGCTCGCGCTGGTCGAGGCGGCCACCGTCGCGGCGACCGCGACCGGGATGCCGCCCGGTTCGACGACAGTGGGCACCCGGGTCGAGCTGGAGCACCTGGCCCCGACAGTGGTCGGCCGAACGGTTCGGGCCCAGGCGCTGCTGGCGACCGTCGACGGCCGCCGGCTGTCGTTCGAGGTCACCGTCGCCGACGGTGACCAGACGGTGGCCCGGGGTCGGGTGGACCGGGTTCTGGTGGACCGGCAACGCTTCGTCGAGCGCGCCGGACGGGCGTCGTGAACGCGGGCTTCGTCGAGATCGCCGACCGGGTGTACGTGCGGCGGGAACCGTTGCTGGGGGTCAACGTCACACTGGTCGTCGGTGCCGACGAGGCGCTACTGGTGGACACTCTCTCGTCGGCCGCCCAGGCCAGCGAGCTGGCCGCCGCCGTGCGCGCCGTCACCGATCGTCCGTTGACGCTGGTGAACACCCATCACCACTACGACCACTGCTTCGGCAACGCCGTCCTGGCCGGCGACCCACCCCGCCCGGTGTACGCGCACGCGCTGGCCGCCGCGGCCCTGCGCGACGAGCCGGAGCGGCTGCGCCGGGAGGCGTACGAGGAGTTGCGCGCGGAGCACCCGGCGCTCGCCGCCGAGCTGGCCGACACCGCGCTGCTCGCCCCGACCCACACCGTGCACACCGAGACGGCCCTCGACCTGGGTGGCCGGCGGGTGCTGCTGCGGCACCCGGGGCGCGGGCACACCGACGCCGACCTGGTGGTGCACGTGCCGGACGTCGACGTGTTGGTCGCCGGGGACCTGGTCGAGCAGAGCGGCCCGCCCGCCTTCGAGGACTCGTACCCACTACGGTGGCCGGACGCGGTCGCGGACCTGCTGCGGCTGACCACCGCGCGCACGGTGGTGGTGCCGGGCCACGGCGACCCGGTGGATGTCGGGTTCGTCCGCGCCCAGCACGCCGAGCTGGCGAAGCTGGCCTGGCTGATCCGGGCCGCGCACACCGGCAGCGCGTCGCCGGAGCGGGTGGCCGCCGAGGCGCCCTTCGGCGCCCGCGCCGCCCTGGTCGCCGCCCGCCGCGGCTACCTGGAGCTCAACGGCGAGGGCTGACCCGGCTACACCGAGGTGCGTCGCCACTGCTGGTTGGTGCTGGTGCCACACGTCCACTGCACGACGCGGGCACCGTCGGCGGTGGCGGCGTTGAGCACGTCGAGGCACTTGCCGCTGTGCCGGGCGACGAGCTGCACGTAACCCGTGCCGAGGTCCTGCACCCGCCACTGCTGGTTGGTGCCGCCGTTGCAGGTCCACTGGGTCACCCGGACCCCGTCGGCGGTGGCGCTCGTCCCGCCGTACACGTCGAGGCACTTGCCGCTCTGCGCGCTGACCACCGTCTGGTAGCCCCCGCCGGCGTCCTGGAACCGCCACCGCTGGTTGGGCTGACCGTTCGCGGCCCACTGCACCACCTCGGCCCCGTCGGTGGTCGCGTTGTTGTAGACGTCCAGCAGCTTCCCGCTGTGCCGCGCGGTCAGGGTGGACGCGGTCGGCACCGGCACTGTGGTCTCCGGGGCCAGCCGGTACAGCCCGGCACCGTGGGCCGGGAGCGTCCGGGTGAAGGTCCCGCTCGCCGCGCCGAGGGCCGCACCGGACCACAGGTCGGTCACGGTGGCCGATCCGATGCCCAGGTCGGCCAGGTTGACCGACACCGGGGCCGCGCTGCTCTCCCGGTTGAACAGGGCCACGTACCGGTGGTTGCCGCCCGGCACGTCGGCGGTCCACACCTGCCGGCTGCCGCCGGTGAGCTGACGGTTGTTCGTGCTGTTCTGGTCGACCGCCAGCACCGCCGCGTTGGTCATCAGCGCCAGCTCCGCGGCGCGGTTCTCGACCAGGTTGCCGCCCCACATCAGCGGCGCCCGGTTGATCACCCAGAGCGACATCAGGGTGCGCTGCTCGTCGGCGCTCAGGTTGGAGTAGCGCGGCGACCCGACCGGCCCGTACTTGGAGAGGCGGCCGATCGGGATCATGTCCGGGTCGGGCCAGGCGCCGGTAACGCGGTACGGGGTCCAGTTGCGCAGTTGGTCGAAGAGGGCGTCCACCGAGGACCAGTTGTCCCAGAGGTCGTTGACGATCCGCCACATGTGCGCGTTGTTCTGCACGTGCCCGCCGCTGGCCAGCGGGGTCGCGCCGGGTGACAGGCTCAGCACCATCGGCCGGCCGCTGCGGGAGATGGCCGTGCCGTACCCCTCGATCTCCGCCTGCCGGTACGTCGGGGCGGCGATGTCGTCCACCTTCACGAAGTCGACGCCCCAGGACGCCAACAGCTGGAACACCGAGTCCAGGTAGCTCTGGGCGCAGGGGTTGGCCATGTTCAGCCCCCACATCAGGTTCAGCCAGGCCGCTGTGGTGCTGTTGTTGATCTGGTTGGCGCGGCAGCTGGTGCCGAGGATCGGGACGTTGTCGGCGACGGCCTGCCGGGGGATGCCGCGCATCAGGTGGACGCCGAACTTCAGCCCCTGGGCGTGGACGTAGTCAGCGAGGGGCTTGAACCCGTTGTCACCGGCGGCGGAGGGGAACCGGGTGGTGTCCGGCAGCAGTCGACCGTTGGCGTCCATCCGAAGTCGGGGTTGCAGGTTGGCGTCCTGGTTGGGGCTGTTGTTGTGCTGGCCGGGGTAGTACCAGGCCCAGTCGATCACCACGTACTGCCAGCCGAACTGCCGCAGGTTGGTGGCCATGTAGTCGGCGTTGGCCCGTACGTCGGCCTCGGTGACCCGCCAGTTGAACGAGTCGTAGCTGTTCCACCCCATCGGCGGGGTGTCGGCGACCCCGTTGTCCCAGGCGGCAGCCCGCTGCGGCGGGCCGGTGACGACGCCCCCCGCGGCGACGAGGAGCACGACCAGCAGGGCGGCGAGGTGGCGAAACGTCGGAGATACCAGGACCGGTCGCATCGAAGCCTCCCACGGGAACAGACGCTCATCGCAGGGCGTCGATGTTAACGTTCACATTGCGAGCGCGTCAAGCCGACGTTTCGGCAGGGCTCAGGCCACGTTCCCGAAGCGGCGCTGGACGTCCGCGCGGGTGGGCATGGCGGTGGCACCTCCCGGAGACTCGCAGACCAGGCCGGCGACCCGCAGCGCGAACGCCACCCGCTCGACCCACCCACCCGGGGAGTCCGGTTCCCCGTCGACGAGCAGGTCGGCGATCAGCGCGGCCAGCACCGAGTCACCGGCGCCGGTGGCGTCGATCGCGTTGACCTCCGGTGCCGGCACCCGGACCGGGTCGGCGTCGGCGGCGGCCAGCACCGCACCGGCCGCGCCCAGGGTCACCACCACCGTTGCCGCTCCCAGCTCCCGCAGGTACGCCGCCACCCCCTCGACGGGTTCATCCGGATAGAGCAACACGGCGTCGGCGGCGCTCAGCTTGATCACGTGCGCCCCGGCGGCGAACTCGGCCACCACCGCCCGCAGCCCCGCCAACGCCTCCGGACCGTTCAGCAGCCGGGGACGCACGTTCGGGTCGAAGACCCGCAGCCCGGGGGCGAGCGACCAGGCGCGTCGGGCGGCGGCCAGCGCGTCGGGCTGGAGCAGCACGATCGAGCCGCAGTAGAGCACGTCGGCGCCCTCCAGCAGCGCCAGTTCCAGGTCGTCGGGGCGGAGCAGGCCGTAGGAGGGCGGTTCGCCGTAGAAGCGGAAGTCGGGTTCCGGCCCGGCGTAGCTGACCACCGCCAGCGCGGTCGGCGCCGGCACGGTGACCACACCGGCCACCCCGACGTCCGCCGCGCTCAGGAAGGCACGAATCCGGCCGCCCAGCACGTCGTCGCCGAGAGAGCCGACGAACTGCGCCGCGCCGCCGAGTCGGGCCACCCCGACGGCGACGTTGAGCGGCCCGCCGCCGATCGCCTGCCGATAGACCCGCTCACCGTCGAGGTCGCTGTCGAGCAGGTCGACGAGCGCCTCGCCGAGCACCACCGCGTATCCCATGCCGATCCTCTCGTCATCGCCACCGGCCGGCGGGCCAGGCCGATCGCCATGGCACCAGGCTGGCACAGCGCACCCCGTGGTGGACGCCGAAAGTCGGTGCGGCCCTACCCCGGCCGGTGGATCGGGCCGTCGAGCGCCGCCAGCGGACGGCCGGTGCCGCCCCACCGGGCCGCGACGATCTGCGCGGCCACACTCACCGCGGTCTCCTCCGGGGTACGTCCACCGAGGTCCAACCCGATCGGCGAGGCCAGGCGGGCGAGCTGCGCCGCGCTGAGCCCCGCCTCGCGCAGCAGCTTGTGCCGCTCGTCGTGGGTGCGCCGTGAGCCCATCGCGCCGACGTACGCCAGCGGGTGACGCAGCGCCAACTCCAGCAACGGCACGTCGAACCTCGGGTCGTGGGTGAGCACACACACCACGGTCCGCTCGTCCACCCGACCGGCGTCCAGCTCGGTGCGCAGGTAGCGGTGCGGCCACCGCACCACCACCTCGTCCGCCTCGGGAAACCGCCGCGCGGTGGCGAAGACCGGCCGGGCGTCGCAGACGGTCACCCGGTAGCCGAGGAATCCGCCGATCCGGGCCACCGCGGCGGCGAAGTCGATCGCCCCGAAGACGATCATTCGAGGCGGGGTGGCGTACGCGGTCACGAAGAGACCGAGGCCGCCGCCGCGGCGCTGCCCGTGGTACCCGTAGCGGAGCAGCCCGCTGCGTCCGGCGGCGAGCAGCCCGAGGGCGTCGGCGGTGGCGGCATCGTCGAGCCGGTCGTCGCCGAGCGAGCCGACGGCTCGCCGACCGGTCAGCACCAGCCGCCGGCCCAGTCGCCGGGCCGGGTCGCTCGGCGGGTTGCCGCCCGCCTCGCCGAGGTCCGCCGGCGAGTCACCCGCGTCGGCGGACACGCAGGTGACGACCGCCGCCGGTTGACCCTCGCGACGAGCGGCGGCGACCGCGTCCAGCTCCGGCAGGGCGCCCGGGCCGACCCGCTCCACGAAGACGTCGAGGGTCCCGCCGCAGGTCAAACCCACTGTGTACGCGTCGTCGTCGGTGATCCCATAGCGGCACAGCTCGGGTCGGTCGGTGTCGAGCACGCGGCGAGCCCGCTCGTAGAGATCGGCCTCGACGCAGCCACCGGAGACGCTGCCGGTGACAGTGCCGTCCGCCGCCACCATCATGGCGGCACCCGGCGGGCGCGGGGCGGAGTGCCAGGTGGCCACGACGGTGGCCAGCGCGACCGGCTCGCCGTCACGGCAACGACGGTGCACCTCGTCGAACACGTCCGGCACCGGCTGCCGCCTCTCCGCTCCTCTCCCCGTACGCCAGGATATGGCGTACGGCCACCGAGCGGCGGGTCTTCACACTCATCGAGGAACGCCTATTGCGCCGCGACCGCGCGGCGTGGTGGGATGACGCGTACCGGGCGGTGCGAGGGCTGCGGCGCCGCCGGTTGCCGGGTTCGTTGGACGCGAGGGCACCGGTCCTGGACAGGGACCGTCGATGGCGCACGTCCACCGGCCGATCTCCCGCCGGAGCACGTCGCCGTGATCGTCGCGCCGCGCAGCGGGGCGACCAGGCCAATCCCACCCGATTGCGGCGAGGCGGCTCAGGCAGCGCGCCTCGCGAGTCAGGAGAACCCGTGAATCGTTCCCGTACGGCCGCGTTGCTCACCGCGGCCGTGACCCTCGCGCTGGGCGCTGTCGCCCTGGCGTCCAATCCGCAGCCGGCCGCCGCGCACGGCGCGGCGATGACGCCGGGCAGCCGCACCTACCTGTGCTGGCAGGACGGCCGCAGCCAGACCGGTGAGATCAGGCCGAACAACCCCGCGTGCTCCGCCGCCGTGGCGCAGAGCGGGGCGAACTCGCTGTACAACTGGTTCAGCGTGCTGCGCTCCGACGCTGGCGGTCGGACCACCGGCTTCATCCCGGACGGGCAACTGTGCAGCGGCGGCAACACCGGTTTCCGCGGCTACGACCTGCCGCGCACCGACTGGCCGCTGACCCACCTGACCGCCGGCGCGCGGTTGGACTTCAAGTACAGCAACTGGGCGCACCACCCGGGCACGTTCTACTTCTACGTCACGAAGAACAGCTGGAGCCCGACCCGGGCGCTGGCCTGGAGTGACCTGGAGGAGCCGTTCCTGACGGTGACCAACCCGCCGCAGCGCGGCAGCGTCGGCAGCAACGACGGGCACTACTACTTCAGCGGCAACCTGCCGTCGGGCAAGAGTGGCCGACACATCATCTACTCCCGTTGGGTCCGCTCGGACTCGCAGGAGAACTTCTTCGGCTGCTCCGACGTGACCTTCGACGGCGGCAGCGGCCAGGTCACCGGCGTGGGTCCGGGTGGTACGCCGACCGACCCGCCGCCCACCACCCCGCCGCGACCGACCCGCCGCCACCA
>NZ_JAEVHL010000284.1 GCF_016803395.1 Micromonospora tarensis
CCTCGACCAGCACGGAGAAGGCGAACGTCGCCCAGCCGAACCAGCCGGCCACCGCCAGCGCCCGCAGGAACAGTTGCCCGTCGTCCCGGCTGGTCAGCGTTCGGCGCTGGCCGGCGCAGGCTCTGTGCCCCCACCTCGACCAGCACGGAGAAGGCGAACGTCGCCCAGCCGAACCAGCCGGCCACCGCCAGCGCCCGCAGGAACAGTTGCCCGTCGTCCCGGCTGGTCAGCGCGGTGCCCACCGCGCTGATCGTGGGGAGGTGATCGGGCAGGGGATTGCCGGCGAAGGCCAGCAGCGCGATCGGCGCGCCGACCAGCAACACGCAGAGCGTGGCCAGTGCGCCGATGCCGGTGAGGACCCGTCCGGCCCGCCGCACGACGGATCCACCCGATACAGCCATGGCTGCCTCCCTTCCTACGGTCCTGCGGTGATGGCTCGCGCGGTCGCCTCGCCGGTGACGGTGACCGTCTTCTGCTTCACGAACGGCCCGAGCATCGAGCGCTGGTAGGTGATCGTGACCCGCACCCGGATCAGGGTTTCCCCGCCGATCACCGGAAAGCTCACGGTGTGCCCGGAGGTACCCGCGGCGGCCAGGTAGTTGTTCACCGCCGCGATGGCGCTCGGCTGGTGGATCTGCTTCGGCCCGCCCTCGATGGCGGTGGCCCGGTCGATGGCCTGACCGCCGGCCCGGGCAGCCTCGGCGGCCAGATTGTCGGCGCGTTGCAGGGTGCGTAGCTGCCCGGCGCCGTCGAAGGAGAGGCCGACGATGGCCAGTACGCCGATCATCGTCACCGCCAGGAAGATGCTCACCCGCCCGTGCTCGCCGGCGGGCGCGTGCTCGGCGAGCGGCGCGTTGGTGGTCATCGCCGGCTCCGGTAGCGGTCCAGCGGCGAGGTGAAGCTCGCCGTTATCTGCTTCTCGGTGGGCATCCCGGGCAGCACGCCGAGGGTGATGTCCCGGAAGGACACCTGGCAGGTGATGCTCACCGTCACCGTGGCGTCCGTACCGATCGGGCTGCTGAAGGCGTCGTCGAAGCTGGTGACCTCGCCGCCCGTCGAGCCGGTGAACGTCGGGCTCAGGCCGTTGGCGCAGGCCAACCCGCGCCAGTCCAGCTGCTGCTCGGCGGCTTCCAGGGCCTCCTGCTTGGCGGTGCGTGAATCCCGGGAGATCGAGGCGGCGCGGGCGGCGTCGTGGGCGGCGGCGTCCAGTGCCTCCGCTGCCACCGCACTGCGCCCCACCACCCCGGCCAGCACCATCAGCGCGATGAAGGCGGGCGCGAGCACCGCCACCTCGACGGATACCGAGCCGCGCTCGGCGGTACGGCTCATGGCGTGGTCACCCGCTCCACCGTCCCGTGCGCGGTCTGCCGTACCGCGAAGTCCACGCCCGGCACCACGGACAGGGACCGGCCGCTCACCGTGCAGGTCACGTCGGTCGTGGTGGTCACGCAGGCCGGGCCGGCCCCGTCCCAGCCCACCAGCCAGCCGCCGGCGGCTCGCAGGAAACGGGTGGCGCTGTCCTCCCCGGCGCCGTTGCCGGCCTCATACCGGCGCTGGGCGTTGACGCCGCTCTGCGCGGCGTTCATCGCGGTGGAGCGGGCGAGGAACACCGCCGCGATCTGGATCGAGGCGAAGAGCAGCACCAGGATCAGCGGCATCAGCACGGCAAGCTCCACCGGGTTGGCTCCCCGCTCCCGGCCGCCGGCCGCGAGGCGGCGCCGGGCGGCGGTGACCGCTCGGCTCCACCTCGGGTACCCGGCTCGACGCATGCCTGTTACTCCGGGTTGGTGTGGTCCGGGATGCCGGTCATCCAGTTGTTGGCCTTGGCCAGGGCCAGTGCGGTGACGGCCATGGCGACGGCGACCAGGCCGGCGATGATCACCGCGGTGGGCACCGGGCTGTCGCCCCGCTCACCGTCGCGGCGCAGCTCGGCCAGGCGCGTCGTCAGCGCGACGTGCAGGTAGCTGAGGATGGACATGGCGTTCTCCTTCAGATGTCGGGTCAGACACGGGCGATGAACGGATAGAGGACGAACCCGAGCAGCACGAAGACGAGCAGCGCGCCCGGGATGTCGAGCTTGCTGGTCACCGCCTCGGCACGGGCCAGGTTGTCGGTGCGGATCTGGTCGCGCAGCGAGTCGGCCCGGCTGCGCAGGGTCTCGTGCACCTGCGCGCCCTCGCTGCCGGACGAGCGCATGATCGCGCCGACGTCGCCCAACTCCGGGATGCCGATCTTGTCGGCGAGGTCGCGCAGCTCGTCCCAGGGCGCGTGCATCTGCATCTGCGCGATCCGCAGCGACTCCTGGAGCCGGTCGAACACCCAGCCGTGACAGACCGCCGCCGCGCGCTCAAGTGACTGCACCGGCCCGTGCGCGGCGGAGAGCTGCAACGCCACCAGGTCGAGGTAGGTGCATACCGCCTGGCGGAACTGGTCCCGGGCGGCGTCGGCCTTGGCCAGCACCGCCCGGTGCGCCAGCAGACCACCGACCAGCGCCAGTCCGAGACTGCCGAGCACCGGTACGACCACCGGGAGCGAGATGCCGAGCACCCACAACGCCATCCCGAGCACTGTCGGCATGGCCAGCCCGAACAGCGCGGAGAGCAACACCGACAGCGCGTACTGCTCGGGGGTCTGGCCGACCAGGGCGAGTTGCCGGTGCGGCGGACGCAGCCAGCGGGCCATCCCGGTCAAATAGTCCAGCCGTCGGGAGGCGGGGGCGGCGATCCCGCCGATACCAGGTGGCTGGTGCAGCCGGCGCAGTGCCGGCCCGAGTGCCGGAGCCGCCGGCAGCAGTTCCCGGACCACCAGGAACACCCCGAGCCCGACGCCGGCACCACCACAGACCGCGATGGTCAGCTGCCAGTTCACGCGATCACCTCGCTCGGGTCGGGCGCCGGCAGGAACCGGGCCGGCCGCTGCGGTTGGCTCATCGACCGCGCCCAGGCCAGCAGACCGATGAAGGCGGCACCCAGGGCGGCCATCACCAGTTGACCGACCGGGGTGCCGTACGGCTTGATGTACTCGGTGTTGACCAGGCCGTACGCCAGGGTCGCCAGGGTCATTCCGGTGAGGAAGCGGACCGCGAACCGGGGCTGGGTGCGCTTGGCCTCGATCTCCCGACGGGTGGCCACCTCCGCGGACGCCGCGCTGGCGATCGAGCCGAGCACGTCACCCAGCCGTTCACCCCGATCGGAGAGGTGCAGGATCAGCGCCGCGACCACCTGGTCGCAGACCGGGTCGGCGATCTCGTCGGCGAATGCCAGCAGCGCGGAGCGGGCCATCCAGCCAGCCTGGAGCCGGGCGGCGAGCAGCCGTACCTCATCCTCGATTCCGGGTGGCACGCTGCCGATCGTGCCGATGATGGACTGCTGCAGGCCCTGCCCGGTGCCGGAGACGTCCTTGAGCCGGCGGGTCCACTCACCGACCGCCTCGATCCGGGCGATCGCCCGCTGCTCGGCCTTGCCGACCCCGAACAGCCACGGGGTGCCGGGCACCGCCACCGCCACCAGCAGGCCGACCACCGGCAGCCCGGTCAGCAGGAAGGCCAACGCGCCCACCACCAGCGCGGCGAGCAGCAGCCCCTGGTAGGCCCGCTGCTCGGCCGGGGTGGCACCCGGCCCGCGCCACAGTCGATTCACCCCCGGCCCGGCACCCGGGCCCGGCCTGGCAGGTCGACGGGTGCCGACCAGCGCGACCACGGCCAGCAGCAGCCCGGCCACACAGGCGGCCCCGGAGACCACCGCGATCAACTCCAGGCTGATGGGCATCAGGTCACCGCCGGGCCAGTCGGGTCTGTCGGGGTCGCCGCCAGGCACCGGCGCCGGCCTCGACCCACCGGGTCAGCAGCCGCGCGTCGTAACCCACCCGGAGCAACTGGTCGCGGACCCGCTCGGGCAGGTGCCGGGGGACCGCACGACCGTCCGGGCCGGGACCGAAGACGGTGGTGGTGGTGATCCGGCCGGCTTCGCCAGCCCCGATCACCTCCTCCACCTGGGACACGAACCGGTGTTTGCGCCCGCCGATCGCGGTCTCGTCCTCGACGGTGACGTAGACGATCAGGTCGAGGGCGTTGCCGGCCATCCGGCGGGCCTGGTCGACCGTCATCTCGCGGCCGTGCGCCAGCGCCAGCTCGACGATCCGTTCACCCACCCCGGCCGCCGTGCGGGCGTGGATGGTGCACATCGAGCCCCGGCTGGTGGTCATCGCCTGGAGCATCGGCACGATCTCCCGGGACCGCACCTCGCCCACGATGATCCGCAGTACGCCCATCCGCAGCGACAGCGGGATCAGGTCGGCGATGGTCACCTCACCGGCCGGTCGGCCGTCGAAGCCGCGCTCGCCGTGGCCCTCCCGGGCTTCGAAGCTCATCACCGCCCGGTGCCGCTCCCGGCGGCGCGCCGGCAGCAGCTCGCGGCTCTCCTCCAGCAGCACGTACGGCTCGTCGGGCGGGATCTCGTTCATCAGGGCCCGGATGACGGTGGTCTTTCCGGCACCGGCCAACCCGGCGACCATGATGTTCAGACCGGCCCGCATCGCCGCGCGGAGGAAGTCGCGCAGCAGCGGGTCGATCATCTCGTCCAGGTCGCCCCGGCCGCCCGCGAGGTCGTCGAGGCTCACGTCCAGGGTGTTGTGCTTACGGATCACCGCGTACGGGCGGTGGCTGACCAGGAACACCGCCGCCAGTCGGCTGCCGTCGGGCAGTTGCAGGTCGAGGGTTGGCTTCACGGTGGAGAGCGACCGTTCGGTCGCGCCCGCCCGCCGGGCCGCCGCCTGGAGGATCTCCACCAGCTCGGCGTCGCTGTCGGCGATCGGCTCGGCCCAGTCCACCCCACCGCCGTGCCGGGTGATGCGCACCTGGTCGCAGCCGAGGATGTGCACCTCCTCGATGGTGTCGTCGACCAGCAGGGTCTGGAGTCGGCCGAGCCCGACCAGTTCGGCGGTCACCTGGTCGAGCAGCAGGCGTTCCTCGCCGGCCGCCATCGGCGTGCCGGCCCGGCGCACCGAGTCGGCGTACGCGGCGACCACCGTCACGGCGAGCCGGGCCCGCTCGGTCTCCTCCTCGTCGACTGTGAACTCCCGGCCGCGCTGCCACAGGGTGAGCCGTTCGGTGAGTTCCCGGCGCAGCTCCCGGACCACCTGGAAGTCCATCCGGGGCCGGGGCGGCGACTCCGGCTGCGGCGTGGCCGCGGGCGTCGGCTGCGGCATCGGTACGGCCTGGTGGTGGCGGCCGTTCGGCCCGGCCAGTGGTGGCGCGGTGGAGGTCGCGGCCGGTGGCTGCGGGCGCGGGTCGGCGGAGACCGGCTCAAACCGCATCCGGCGCCCCCCTGCTGCACGGGCCACGCCAGGCGGGCCCGCCGCCGCTCCAGCAGCGCCCCGATCGGCACCTCCAGCCCGGCCGCCGCGCGCATCAGCGGCCGTCCGGCCCGCACCGTCCCACCCAGGCCGAGCACCCCGGCGGTACGCGGATCGTGCGGCAGCCGGGCGATCACCGGAAGTTTCAGGGCGCGGCTGATCTCGGCCCGCCCGTGCCCGCCACCGACCAGCAGCAGCCGCAGGGTGCCCGGCGGTACCCGGTGCTCGGCGAAGTCCCGTTCGATAGCGGTGACCACCGCCCGGGTGCCGGAGAGGTCCGGTAGCTGCGCCCGGGTCACCAACAGCACCACCGAGGCGGCGCGCAGCACCGGCCACGGCGGCCCGTTCACGTACAGCCGGCCGCAGTCGACCAGGACGTCGTAGCCGGGGGTGCCCCGGTCCAGGGCGTCGAAGTAGTCGGCGAAGCGCTGCCAGAGCGGGATGACGCTGCCGCCCTGGGTCGGGTCGACAAGCCCGGGCAGCAGCAGCCGTTCCCGGCGGGGTGCGTCCAGGTCGACGAGCTGCGACCAGAACGCGGTCTCCAGATTGCCGTCGCGCAGCTCGCCGACGGCCAGCTCGCCGATGCCGCGTGGGCCGTCCAGTTGACCGCCGAGATAGCCGGCGAGGATCGAGCCGCCGGACGGGTCGCACTCGGCGAGTACCAGCCGCCGGTGCCAGGCCAGCGCGCAGGCCAGCGCCGAGGTGGTGACGCCGGGCGAACCCTTCGCGGACACCAGCGCGATGATCGCCATGCTCAGGCCGCCTCGGTCAGCACGACGGCGAGTCGTTCCTGTGCGGCGAGCGCCACCACCGCTGGCACGTCGCGGGTGAGCAGCGCCAGGTACAGGACCTTGTCGTCGTTGGCCGGGCTGACCATGTCGATGACGGTGGCCGGGAAGCGGGTGCCGGCGGCGGAATTCTCGCCGTTGGCGTTGTTGTCCGGCGTGCTGACCAGCAGGACCTTGTCACCGGGGTGCAGCTTGCGGGCCGGCACCTGGGCGGTCTTCAGGCCGAGCGCGATCTGCTGCTGGCCGGGGCCGAGCAGCGGGTCGTCGGTGACCTGCCCGAGGGTGAGCAGAGTGCCCGGGACCAGCGCGACCGCGGCCCGTTTGCCGATCACCTCGTCCAGCCGTCCGGCCGGCACCGGGCGTAGCCCCTGACCACCGGCGACCTGCACGGCGACCAGGTCGGCGGAGCTGATCTCCCGCCCCACCTCCACCGGTCGGGCCACCGCAAGGTAGCTGCCGGTGGCCCGCACCGAGGTGACCGCGAAGGCGCGCCCAGCCCGCCCAGGGCGATCAGGAGTACGGCGAGACCGAGCAGCCCCGGGCGGATCCGACGTTGCCGGACCACCTTCGGCGGGTTGACGGGCGCCTCCACCGAGCCGGTCCCGTTACGCGTCGCGAGGCTCATCGGGTCACCACCTGGAGTTCGTTGATCTGGATCGGTACGACGCCGCTGTTCCGGGTCACCAGGATTTCTCCGCTCTCGCCGCCGCCGTGCCAGGTCACCGTCCAGTGCGTGGTCGCGGTGACCTGGTACGTGCCGGGCTTCTGGTAGCCCTGGTCGTAGCCGCAGTCCGGGGAGGTGCCGCCCGCTCGCTCGCCCTTCGCGTCGTACGGGGTGCCGGGTTTGTCGCAGGCGACCGTGTCGCCGTTGCCCATGGTCCAGACGATCTGGCGGACCTTCGCCTCGATGGAGACGCTCACACCCCGGTCGGACGCGGACGCGGTCAGCGGGCCGAAGTAGCTGGTGCTCCGCGCCGCCCACATCCACACGGGTAGGCCGACCAGACCGGGGCCGACGCTCTTGCGGGGTGCCACCCGCAGCGGTGCCGGCAGCAGCTTGATCGACGCCAGCGCGCGACGGGCCAGCTCCTCCGGGTCGGGCGGTGCGCCGAACCCGGGCGGCGGCGCGTCCAACAGCACGGGGTCCTGGGCGCCCAGGTCGCCGCCGTTGCAGGTCTGCAGGTACCACTGCTGACCCGCGGGGGGCTCGGACGGCCCCTCGGTCAGCTTGTAGTAGCAGCCGTCGCCGCTGTTGAACCACCCGAGGAACTCGTCGTAGCAGGCGATGGTCCGGCCGTTCCACTGGCAGACGCCGCCCCCGCCCCCGCCGCCGTCGTCTCCGTCGTCTCCGTCGTCACCGCCGCCGCCGCCCGGGTTGCCGGGCTCGTCGTCCCAGACGCTGCAGTCGGGCTGGTCGGGTGGGCAGCCGGCGCCC
>NZ_JAEVHL010000285.1 GCF_016803395.1 Micromonospora tarensis
GTCGAGCCGTCCCGCACCGTCGAGCCGTGCACCGTCAAGCCGTCCCGCACCGTCGAGCCGCTCCGCACCGTCGAGCCGCCCCGCAACGCCAGAGCGCTCCACCCGGTCGGTCCGGTCGCCGGCGCGCCGGGGGCTGGGCGTCGGCCGGGGCGACAGCAGCCGGGGTGGCACCGCCTCCGGCGCGGTGACCGGCGCCAGACCAGCGACCACGGTGTTGACGATCTCGGCCGCGTACGAGCCGTCGGGGTCGTAGTCCGGGTCGAAGACGGTCAGCTCCACGCCGAGGCAGTGCGGGGTGTCGACCAGGCCGGCGAGCAGGATCTCCAGCTCGGCGAAGGCGATCCCACCCGGGTCGGGGGCGTCCACGGCGGGCATCACCGCGGGGTCGAGCACATCCACGTCGATGTGCACCCAGTAGCCAGCGCAGTCGGCGAGCTGCTCGTGCGCCCACTGGGCCGTCCGGGCGGCGCCTTCGGCACGCAGCGCCGGCACCGGTCGGGTGGTGATCCCGGCGGCTTGCAGGTCGAGCCGGTATTCGTCCTGCGCGCGGATGCCGAGCACCACCACGTCGATGTCGCGGAAGTAGGGCCGACGACCCTCCAGCGCGGCCAGGTCGGCCTGCCCGCGCCCGGTGACCAGGGCCAGGTCCTCGCCGGCGGCCGCGCCGACGTAGGAGACGTTGCCGGGATGCCGGAAGTCGGAGTGCCCGTCGACGAAGACCAGCCCGATCCGCCCGCCGACGGCCTCGCCGAGGCGGTGCATGGCCAGGGCGGAGCCGAGCAGCACGGAGCAGTCGCCACCGAGCACCACCGGGAACTCGCCCCGGTCGATGATCGAGCCGATGCGTTCGGCGAGGGCCAGCGAGTAGTCGGCGATCTCCCGGGCGTGGCACACCCCGTCGCCGGGCCGCCAGTCGCCCGGGTCGTACCGGGCGGGGGTGACGCAGCCGGCGTCGCGGGCGCGCAACCGGGCCAGCAGGTCGTGGTCGCGCAGCGCGCCTGGCGCCTTGGCGCAGCCCGGCACCGACGTGGGCGTCGGCGGGCGCAGACCGAGATTTGTCGGCGCGTCGAGGACGGCGATTCGGCGCATCGTGAGCTCCCGTCCTCGGTGGTCGGGCGGGCCGGCCGGAACGCGGCCCGCGCTGGCGTGCTACGAACTCAGAACAGGGCGCTGGCCAGGGCCCGGCGTGCCGAGGCGACCGCCGGGTCGTCCGGGCCGGCGATGGAGAAGAGCGAGACCAGGTGCTGACGGACCGTCTCGCGGTCCTCGCCGGCGGTGCGCCGGACCAGACCGACGAGCCGGGCGTACGCCTGCTCGGCCAGACCGCTGAGCACCTCGATGTCGGCGGCCAGCAGTTGGGCTGCGACGTCGTCGGGGGCGCTCTCGGCGGCAGCCAGCGCGGCGGACGGGTCGGCGCCGGCCACTCGGCGGGCCACCCCGACCTGGGCCAGCCCGGCCGTGGCCGCGGGGTCCGCCGGGGCATCGGCCAGGATCTTCCGGTACGCCTGCTCGGCGGCGTCCAGATCGCCGCTCATCAGCGCGTCGTCGGCCTCGTCGAGGCGGGGGTCCTCCGGCTCGGCGACGGTCACCCCGCCGGCCTTGAGCACGGCTTGGAGCCACTGCCGCAACTGCGGCTCGGGCACCACGCCGGAGAAGGCGTCGACCGGTTGGCCGCCGACGACCGCGTAGACCATGGGGATGCCCTGGACCCGGAACATCTGGGCGATGCGGGGGTTTTCCTGCACGTCGACCCGGGCCAGCACCCAGGCGCCGCCGCCCTCGGCGTTCAGCCGCTCCAGCACCGGCGCGAACTCGTCGCTCTCGGGGAAACCGGCCGCGCCGAAGAACACGACGACGGGCGTGGTCATCGAGCGTTCGAGCACGTCGGACTGGAGGGTCGCCTCGGTGACGTCGACGATGGCGGTGTCACCGCCGGCGGCGGGCGCGCCGGGCGCGCCGTTTGTCGGGCCACCGTGCGGGCGCGTGCCGGGGCGGGTACTGGCTGGTGCGGGGCCACGCAGCGTGCTGAGGTCGACCGCGCCGCGGGTGAAGATCGACGAGGTGATCCGTGGGTCGCTCATGGTTACCTAGTCTCGCACGTGAGCCCGGATTCTCAGCTCACCCGCAACCCCGACGTTGCAACTCTCACCTCGGCCATTTCACCCCCACCCCAACCCGCCGCGATCCCGTACTTGCTGCCGCGAGAAGCGACGTTCGTGCCGCTTCTCGCCGGCAGCAAGTGCAAGATCAACAGGGGCGGACGGGTCAGAAGCGGGCCGGCTCCCGGTAGGTGCCCCACTCGGCGCGCAGCGCGTCGCAGATCTCGCCCAGCGTCGCCTCGGCGCGGACCGCGTCGAGCATGGCGGGGATCATGTTCTCGTCGGTACGGCTGGCCTCGATCATCCGGGTCACCGCCGCCCGGACCGCCGACTCGTCCCGCGCGCCCTTGCGTTCGGCGAGCACCCGGCGCTGTTCCAGCTCCACCTCGTGCGAGATGCGCAGGATCTCCAGCTCCTTGGCGACCGTTCCGGTGTGGCAGTTGACCCCGACGATCTTCTTGTCGCCCTTCTCCAGGGCCTGCTGGTAGACGAAGGCCGACTCGGCGATGTGCCCGGTGAACCAGCCGTCCTCGATACCGCGCAGGATGCCCGAGGTCATCGGGCCGATCTGGTGCGGCCCCTCCCCACCGAGCTGCCGGATCCGGGCGAAGATCTCCTCCGCCTCGGCCTCGATCTTGTCGGTCAGCGCCTCGACGTACCAGGAACCGCCGAGTGGGTCGGCCACGTTGACCACGCCGGTCTCCTCCATCAGCACCTGCTGGGTACGCAGGGCGATCTCGGCCGACTCGTCGGTGGGCAGCGCCAGGGTCTCGTCCAGCGCGTTGGTGTGCAGCGAGTTGGTGCCGCCGAGCACCGCCGCGAGCGCCTCGACGGCGGTGCGTACGACGTTGTTGACCGGCTGCTGCGCGGTCAGCGACACCCCGGCGGTCTGGGTGTGGAACCGCAGCCACAGGGCCTTCTCGCTGGTGGCGCCGTAGACGTCGCGCAGCCAGCGGGCCCAGATCCGACGGGCGGCCCGGAACTTCGCAATCTCCTCGAAGAAGTCGAGGTGCGAGTCGAAGAAGAAGCTCAGCCCCGGCGCGAACACGTTGACGTCCAGCCCGCGCGACAGACCCAGCTCCACATAGCCGAAACCGTCGGCCAGCGTGTACGCCAACTCCTGCGCGGCGGTCGAGCCGGCCTCGCGGATGTGGTAGCCGGAGACCGACAGCGGCTTGTAGCGCGGTATCTCCCGGGCGCAGTACTCCATCAGGTCGCCGATCAGGCGCAGGTGCGGCTCGGGGTCGAAGAGCCACTCCTTCTGCGCGATGTACTCCTTGAAGATGTCCGTCTGCAGGGTGCCGTCCAGCTTGGACAGGTCAGCGCCCTGCCGCTCGGCGGCGACCAGGTACATGCAGAACACCGGCACGGCCGGGCCGGAGATGGTCATCGAGGTGGTGACGCCGGCCAGGTCGATGCCGTCGAAGAGCGCCTGCATGTCGGTGGCGGTGTCGATGGCGACGCCGCAGTGACCGACCTCGCCGAGCGACTGCGGGTCGTCCGAGTCGCGGCCCATCAGCGTCGGCATGTCGAAGGCGACCGAGAGGCCGCCACCGCCGGCGCCGAGGATCATCTTGTACCGCTCGTTGGTCTGCTGGGCGTTGCCGAAGCCGGCGAACTGCCGGATCGTCCAGGTCCGCCCGCGGTAGCCGGTCGGATACAGACCCCGGGTGTACGGGTATTCGCCAGGCCAGCCGATCCGCTCGAAGCCCGGGTAGGCGCTGCCCTCCGGCGGTCCGTAGACCGGTTCGACAGGCATCCCGGAGAGCGTGGTGAAGTCCGCCTCCCGCTTGCGCGCGGCGTCGTACCGGGCCTGCCAGCGCGCCCGTCCGGCGTCGATCTCGTCGGCGTCCATGAGCAGGGCTCCTCCTCGGGTCCTCGACTGCACGTCGAGTGTAAGGCCCCTACCTGAACGATCGCTAAGTCGTGTCGTACCCGCCGGTAACCGGTGGCCCGACAGCCGTTTCGGCTGTCGGGCCGGACGAATCAGCCGGCGGCCACTCCCGGCTGGTTCAGCTCGATGTCGTCCACCGTGACGTTCACCTGGGTGACGGTCAGGCCGTACTTCTCCACCGCGTCGATCACCGCGGCCCGCACCGCCTCGGTCACGTCGGCCACGACGTGCCCGGCGTCGATCACCAGGACCACGTTGATGACCGCCGAGCTGCCCTTCACGTCGGCCGAGACACCCCGGCGGGCGTCGCCCACCTCGTCCAGGCCGACCTTGTCGAAAACGCTGTTGAAGAACCGGGCCACGTCGCCGCCGAGGTCGGCCACGCCGGGCACCGAGCGAGCGGCGGCGCCGGCGATCTTCTCCACGACCTCGTCGGAAACCGACGTGACGCCCCGGGCCGCGCCCGCTGCGGGCTGCCCTCCACCGGCGTTCTCCACCGCGTCCGTCATGATCACATCTCCCCTGGTTCCGGCGCTTGTGGACCGATCGTGTCGTCAGCCCGCCGCGCGACAGTCTCGCTTCCGGCCACGCGCCGCGAGCCTACTAAAACCGGAGTGACACTCGCTTCCGGCTCGGGGCGCGCCCCGCCAACCCGCCGTCCGAGCGGCGAACCCCGCTACGCGTGCGGATCTCGCGCCCGACCGGTCAGCGAGCGAGTTGGACGAGCAGATCGTCCGCCGCCGTGTACGGGTCGAGCGCACCCTCGGCAACCTTGGTGGCGAGCGCGGCCAACTCCGTACCGTCGCGCAGTGAACCGATCCGGGCGCGCAGGACGCCGAGCGCGATCGCCTCGATCTCGGCGGCGGCCCGCGCCTCCTGGCGGCGGTGCAGCTCGCCGTGCTCGACCAGCCAGCCCCGGTGCTTGTCGATGGCGGCGGCGATGTCGTCGATGCCCTCGCCGCGCGCGGCGACCGAGCGGACCACCTGCGGCCGCCACTGCCCCGGCCCACGCTCACCGAGAGCGATCATGCCCTGGATGTCCCGGACCGTGGCGTCGGCACCGTCCCGGTCGGCCTTGTTGACCACGAACACGTCCGCGATCTCCAGGATGCCGGCCTTGACCGCCTGGATGGCGTCGCCCATCCCGGGCGCGAGCAGCACCAGCGTCGTGTCGGCCAGCGAGGCGACCTCCACCTCGGCCTGCCCGACCCCGACGGTCTCCACCAGCACCACGTCGCAGCCGGCGCCCTCCAGCACCCGGACCGCCTGCGGCGTCGCCGCGGCCAGCCCGCCGAGGTGCCCCCGGCTGGACATCGACCGGATGTAGACGCCCGGGTCGGTGGCATGGTCCTGCATCCGCACCCGGTCGCCGAGGATCGCGCCACCGGTGAACGGGCTGGACGGGTCGACCGCCAGCACGCCGACCCGGTGTCCCTGCGCCCGCAGCGCGCGGACCAGCTCGTTCGTGGTGGTCGACTTGCCCACCCCGGGCGAACCGGTCAGCCCGACCACCTGCGCCTGCCCGGCGTACGGGGCCAGCGCCGCGGCGATCGCCGGCAGCAGCGCGTCGCCGTTCTCCACCAGCGTGATCAGCCGGGCCACCGCGCGGGGATCACCCGCGCGGGCCCGCTCGACCAGCAGCGGCACGTCCCGGCTGCGGCGCACCGATGTGCTGCCCGCTGCCGGAACGTGCTCGGCCGCCTCGCTCACTGCATCATCCTTGTTCGCGGCTGCGGGGCTCGCAAGACCGGCTCACTCCTCGCGCTCACTGGGCCGCCTCTGTTCGCGGCTGCGGGGCTCGCAAGACCGGCTCACTCCTCGCGCTCACTGGTTGGCCGCGGCATTTCCCGGCACGTGGATGATCAGGGCATCGCCCTGACCGCCGCCACCGCAGAGCGCCGCCGCGCCGGTGCCACCGCCGCGCCGCCGCAACTCCAGGGCGAGGGTGAGGACGAGCCGCGCGCCGGACATGCCGATCGGGTGCCCCAGCGCGATCGCGCCACCGTTGACGTTCACCTTGTCCGGGCTGATCCCGAGGTCCCGGGTGGACTGGATGCCGACCTGGGCGAAGGCCTCGTTGATCTCGATGAGGTCCAGGTCCGCCACGCTCAGGCCACCCTTCTTCAGGGCGTGGTTGATCGCGTTGGACGGCTGCGAGTGCAGGGAGTTGTCCGGGCCCGCCACGTTGCCGTGCGCACCGACCTCCGCCAGCCAGGTCAGCCCCAGCTCGGTCGCCTTGGCCTTGCTCATCACCAGCACCGCGGCCGCGCCGTCGGAGATCGGCGACGAACTGCCGGCGGTGATGGTGCCGTCCTTGGCGAAGGCGGGCCGCAGCTTGGCCAGCGACTCGACGGTGGTGTCCGGGCGGATGCCCTCGTCCTCGCTGATCACCAGCGGATCACCCTTGCGCTGCGGGATGACCACCGGGGTGATCTCGTCGGCGAAGTGGCCGTTCTTCTGCGCGGCGGCGGCCCGCTGGTGGCTGGCGGCGGCGAAGGCGTCCTGCTCCTCGCGGGAGATGCCGTGCTTGGCGCCGAGCCGCTCGGTCGACTCGCCCATCGAGCAGCAGTCCCAGGCGTCGCTGAGCCCGTCGTGTGCCATGTGGTCCTTGACCACCACGTCGCCGTACTTGTAGCCGGTGCGCTGGCCCATCAGCAGGTGCGGGGCGTTGGTCATCGACTCCATGCCGCCGGCCACCACGATGTCGAACTCGCCGGCCCGGATCAGCTGGTCGGCCAGGGCGATCGCGTCCAGCCCGGAGAGGCAGACCTTGTTGATGGTCAGCGCCGGCACGGACATCGGCACGCCGGCCTCGACCGCCGCCTGCCGCGCCGGGATCTGACCGGTGCCGGCCTGCAACACCTGACCCATGATCACGTACTGGACCTGGTCCGGGCTGACGCCGGCCCGCTCCAGCGCCGCCTTGATGGCGATCCCGCCCAGCTTCGTGGCCGGGAGGTCCTTGAGGTTGCCCAGCAGCCGGCCCATCGGGGTCCGGGCGCCGCTGACGATCACCGAAGCCATGCCTGCCTCCGAGGGGTGCCGAGCTGTACGCCTTAACGATTGTTCGGCCAGACTAGCGTCATGGCCGAGAACTCCCCCGCCGAGCCCGGTGCGGACTACGTCACAGACATCGGGCTTCGCAAGATTGACCACGTCGGGATCGCCGTGGCCGACCTGGACGCCGCGATCGACTTCTACCAGCGGACGTTCGGGATGCGCTGCGTGCACGTCGAGACCAACGCCGAGCAGGGCGTCCGGGAGGCGATGCTGGCCGTCGGGCCGAGCACCGAGGGCGGCTGCGTGCAGTTGCTCGCCCCGCTCACCCCGGAGTCGACGATCGCCAAGTTCCTGGATCGCAACGGGCCGGGCGTGCAGCAGGTCGCGTACACGGTGGTGGACATCGACGCGGCCTGCGCGGCGCTTCGCGAGCGCGGCATGCGGCTGCTCTACGACACGCCGAGGCGCGGCACGGCGGACAGCCGGATCAACTTCGTCCACCCCAAGGACGCCGGCGGAGTCCTGGTCGAACTGGTCCAACCCGCCCCCACCCCCCAC